>CAJPFO010000202.1 GCA_905339255.1 Myxococcaceae bacterium | reverse complement strand
ACCCGACCCGTCCTGGGTCGGTCTCCTAGCCGTGGAGGTCGCCGGCGAGGATCCGGGCTGGGGAGGAAGCTGGGCGATCCTGCAAGAGCCCCGCTTCGCCGAGGTGATGGCGCGGCACCTCCTGTGGCGTGTCGAGCACTTGGGTCCGCTGCTCGCGCTCGTGCTCCGGAAGCCCGGGCTCGGCCCACTGCGCGCGATCGTCGGAGGCGCCGAGAGCCGGGGCGACGCCGAAACCTGGCTTCCGGCGCTCCGAGCGGCGCGTCCGGGATCGCTCCGCCTGCTCACGAACCGCAGGATTCCCGCGCTCGATCGTCACCGCATCTCGAAAGACGACGAGTACAGCTTTCTCGTCGATCTCTCGCTTTCCGAGGACGATCTCTTCGCGAGTTTCGAGTCGCGCTGTCGGAGGAGCATCCGCAGCGCGGATCGTGCAGGAATCACCGTTCGGCAGGGGTGCGTCGAGACCGACTTCGAGACGGCCTGGAGCCTCATCCGCGAAACGGCACAGGACGGCCGCGTCTTCGAGCTTCCCTCGCACGACTTCGTTCGCGAAGCGATCGGGCTTCCCTTCGGTCGCCTCTACGTGGCCGAGCAGGCGGGACGCATGGTCGGATCGACCGTCGCGCTCGCGCATGGGCACCTCGAGGCGTGGATCGCGGGCTTCGCCCCCGCCGCTCGCCCGACCCCGAGCAGCCTCCTCTACTTCGAGATCATGAAGCGCGCGCGTGCGGAGGGGCTCCGTTACTTCGACTTCGGCCCCCAGAGCATCGCAGCGAACCCGAGCCTCACGCTCTTCAAACGGAGCTTCTCTCCGCTGCTTCGACCCTTCTACGTGTACGAGGTTCGCCGCGGCTGGCGCGGCGCGATCGTCGCCGTGCAGGACCGGATCGGATGACGGTCGTCGCGGGGCCCGGAGGCCGGAGATGATCCGCAAGGGCTCGCTCGCCTATTCGGTGATCTCCCTTCCGGGCCTCTTCTTGATCCGCCTGTTCGAGCGCCTGATCGTGGCGACGACGGGAAACGCCACCTTTTTTCCGGCCGATGCGGCATGGATCCGCGAGCTCGAGGCGAACTGGAGGGTGATCCGCGCCGAACTCGACGCGCTCCTCGATCGCGAACGCGAAATCCCCGAGTTCAAGGACGTGTCGGAGGAACAGGCCCGCATCACACGCGGGGTCTGGCGAACCCACATCCTCTACGTCTACGGCCGCCGCATCGCCACGAACTGCGGCCGATGCCCCGATACCGATCGCCTGCTCCGCGTCATCCCCGGGATGAAGACGGCGATGTTCTCGATCCTCGCGCCCGCCACGAGCCTCGCGCCGCATCGCGGTCCCTTCAAAGGAGTCCTCCGCTACCACCTGGCGCTCGTCGTCCCGAGCGATCCGACCTCGTGCGCGATCCGCGTGGGGAAAGAGGTGCGGCACTGGATCGAGGGGCAAAGCCTCGTCTTCGACGACACCCACGATCACGAAGCGTGGAATCGCTCCGATCGCCTGCGCGCAGTGCTCTTCGTCGACTTCGTGCGCCCGCTTCCATTCCCGCTCGGCGTCCTCAATCGAGCCATGATCGCGCTCCTCTCCGCCTCACCCTTCATCCGGAACATCACGACGCAGCTCGACGGTCGCGTGAACGACATCGACGGGACGTAAGGCGTCGCGGCGACCGCGCTCCCCCACGCGCCGGCGTGTCGATCGACGCCCGGCCGCGAGCTCCGTCTGCTACGCCCGCACGAAATCGACCCGCTGCGCTCGCGGATGGTGGCCCGGGCCGCTGTAGATGCCCCGGTAGTGGATCTGGCCGTAGTCGCCCGCGAGGTGGAGCGGCTTGAAGGGAGCCGCGACGGGCTCCTGTTGCCCCTTCCAGTCCTTGAACTGATACGGCTCCCAGGCGTGGTAGATGATCACCTGCCCGGGACTCACCGCCGGCGCGACCTTGGCAACGGCCTCGAACGCGCCGAGGTCGCTGAAGACACGAACACGGTCTCCATCGCCGACCTTGCGCGCCTTCGCGTCCTTCACGGAGACGAACACGGCGGGCTCGCCGCGCTGGAGCTGGAGCATGAGCGAAGAGTCCCGCCAGATCGCGTGGATCGACCAGCGCGTGTGTCCGCCCGTGAGGAGCAGCGGGTGGTCGCCGCCGGCCTTGGGAGGCTCCTTGTGAACGGGGAGCGATTCGCCGTTCTCGACGAACCACGGATGCTCGATCAGGAACTGCTGGCGCCCAGAGAAGGTCGGCCAGGCTTCTTTCTCCTTCACGAAGCGCTCGTGCGGGAAGACGGTCTTGCCGGGCTGGTAGCGGGTGCCGAGGGCCCAGAGCGCGTGCGGCCCACCTTCCTCGTGCACCACCGGGAGCATCCCGGTCTTCGCAGCCTCGTCGTAGCCCTTGTTCCCGGTGACCTTGTTGTTCTTCAGGATGTGGTCGAGGGCCGCGCGGGGATCGCTCTCGCTCCACTTGCCGTTCGCCGTCCAGTGGTCGTAGACGGTCGAGAGGTCGACCTCCGCCTTCATCGCCGCGTCGCGAACCTTCGAGATGCCGCGCGCCTTCGCACGCTCCTGGATCTTCTTCGCGAGAAGCCCCGTGATTTCCCACTCCGACTTCGACTCGCCGAGAGGTTCGACGACCTTCTGGTTCAGCACGAAGTACGGAAGGTACGCCTCGGTGTACTTGAGGAGATCGCGCTCGTACCAACCCGCCGCAGGGAGCACGATGTCTCCCATCAAGGAGGAGGTGCTCATCTTGGTATTGACGCTCGCGATCATCTTGAGCTTCGGCCAGAGCACCTTCTCGGCGATCTGCGGCGCGGGCCAGCGCCGCAGCGGGTTCATCCCCGTGAAGTAGTAGACGCGCGGTTCGATCCCGGGGAGGGGACGAACGGGGATCCAGCCCTTCTCGACGGCCTCCTTCATGTACGCCGCGGTCGGTCGCGGCTGGCCGGGATCGTGGAACTCGGGCTCGTCCCAGATCTCCGAATAGCCTGCGTGCGCGTAGAGGAAGGACATGGTCGGGACGTTCCCGCTGAACTCCTTCGAGCGAACCGCGAGCTCCTCGAACTCCCGCCACGAGAGGCCGCCGCCGACCTTCGTCTTGTAGAGGAGCTTGAGCTTCTCGCTCGCCGACATCCAGTCGGGGCCGGCGCCGCGATCCCAGAGCGAGCGCTGGCCGTCGACTTCCCACCAGGCGGCGACGCGAAGCCCGCCTCCCGACTTTCCCTGGTTTGCCGTGAGCGCCATGAGCAGGATCTCGGCTCGCTGAACGAGATCGCTGTGGTAGTGCTTGCAGGCTCCCCAGGACGAGAAGATCATCGCCGACCCCGCCTTCGCGAGCTCCCGGGCGATCCGTCGGATGGTGCTCGGCGAGACGCCGGTGACGGCGGCGGCCTTCTCTGGCGTGTAGCCCGAATCGAGGTGCTCGCGCAGGAAGTCGAAGAGCGGCCGCACTCCCACCTTCTTGCCGTCCGCGAGTGTCACCTCGCGACGTCCCCCGAGCGCCGGGCGGATCCCGCCGAGTGCAATCGAGGTCGAGCCCTCCCCCTCGCAGCCGGGTACGTCCGCGAGGCGGTTGCTCGCCTCGTCCCAGAACTGGAGCACGTCCTTGCCACCGCTCGCCGAGACGTCGCCGGCGCGGAGGTAGCGCCGCGTATCCTCGCGGACGAGGATCGAGAGGTCGGTCTGCTCCCGGACGTAATCCTCCCGGTAGAGCTTCTCCGAAACGATCACCTGCGCCATCGCGAGCGCGAGCGCGGCATCGCTGCCGATGCGAGGGTTGATCCAGTAGTCGGCGTGGACGGCGGTGGCGTTGTAGTCCGGTGCGATCACCACGAGCTTTGCGCCGCGGTAGCGCGCCTCGTGCATGAAGTGCATGTCCGGGATGCGCGTGTAGCTCGGGTTTCCGACCCAGACGATGATGAAATCGGACTTGAACCAATCGTCCGACGTTCCCTCGCAGTTGTACATGCCCCAGGTCTGTGTCGCACCGTGCGGCATGTCACCGACGCCGGCCCACGATTCGATGTTGGTCGAAGCGAGGAGCCGGAAGAGCTCGACCTCTCCCGTGTGGTCGGGCCCGAAGTCGAGGTTCGTCGTCCCGTTGTCGTAGACGATCGTCCCCGTGCCGTTCTCGACGGCCGCATCGATCATGGCGTCGGCGATCGCGCCGAGCGCTTCGTCCCACGAGATCCGCTTCCAGCGACCCGATCCCCGCTCGCCGACGCGTCGGATCGGATGTACGAGCCGGCTCGGCTCGTACATGAGGTGCGAGTAGCAGCCGCCCTTCTGGCAGCCTCGAGGATTGAAATCGGGGACGCCTTCGGCGGCCTCGTAGACCGCGTTCTGCTCCTCACGCCAGACGAGGCCGTCCTTGACGAACACGCTCCAGGAGCAGGCGGACATGCAGTTGGCACGGCCGTGCGAGGAGTAGACGACCCGATCCCACTTCCAGCGCTTGCGGTAGAGATCCTGCCAATCGGTGTAGGCGACCTTCGCGTTCGAGGCGCCTGCTGCCGCCGCCTCCCCGGCATCGGCCGGGGCTACGCGCAGGAGCGAAAGCGAGAGCGCGAGCCAAGCGCTCCGGCCGAGGAACTCGCGTCGGTTCATGCCCATGACGGCCCTCCAGCCCGGGAAGCCCGGGAATGCAGCAGCGGCTTCGACCTGCGGGTGGGGCCGTGAAGGCAGAGCGAGTGGGCTGGATTTCGCCCATCTGCGCTGCCTTCGAGCGCGGAGGATAGGGACGACCCCATCTCGCAGATATGACGGTGAGCATGCGCACGCGTGCACCGTCGACCACGCGGCGCTTGCAGAGCCGGGACGGAAGGCTAAAGAATGAGAATCTGATTCTCATTCCCTCCGCTTCTGCCCGCTGGCCGTCTCGCCGGGCGTGGGGCGGAGTGGAGGTCGGAGGCGAGTCGATGAGTGATTCCGAGCGCCGCCTCGAGAGCGTCTCGCGGCCGCGCCAGGCGCGAAGCGAGCAGACGCTGCTGCGAATCCTCGATGCCGCCGAAGCGCTGATCGCCGAGAAGGGCCTCGCCGACGCGTCGATCCCCGAGATCGTCCGGCGCGCAGGCTCGTCGGTCGGAGGCTTCTACGCCCGCTTCCGCGACAAGAACGAGCTGCTTCGCGCGCTCGAGGAGCGCTTTTTCCTCGATCTCGGGCACCGGCTCGACTTGCTCTCGGATCCCGAACGCTGGGGGACGCGATCCGTCTCCGAGATCATCACGGCCTGCGCCGGAGAACTCGTCGCCGTCGCGCGCGAGCGCCATCACCTCATCACGGCCTTCCTCTTCCGTGGAATCCAGGATCCCGACTTCCGTCGCGAGGCGCTGCGCTTCCGGAGCCGAGTCGCCGAGCGCGTCGCCGCGCTTCTTCTTCCCCGCCGAGAGCAGTTCGCGCATCCGGAGCCCGAACTCGCGATCGATCTCGGCGTGCAGGCCGCTCTCGGCCTCGTGCTGCAGAACGCGCTCTACGGCGAGACGCGAGCGGCAGGGCGCGTTCTCGGCCCCGCAGACCTCGCGCGCGAGCTCGCGCGGAGCTTTCTCGCCTACCTCGGCGTCGATGGCGCGCTCCGCAGTGCGCCGGCCCTCCGCTAACCCACCCGCAGGTACAGGAGATCCCGAGATGGACTACGCACAGAGAAACCCGCTTCCGCTCCCGAGCTCGGGAACCCACGCCCGGGTGCGGGCCACGATCGACTCGGTCTTCGACTGGGAGTACGCGCTCCGTCGAAAGGAGCTCCTCCACCTCTACGAGAAGGGAAAGGCGCTCAACTGGAACGCCACCGAGCTCGCCTGGAACACCGACGTCGACGTCGATCGGATGCTGCGCGAGCGCGCGAGCATCGGAGGCGGCGCCCTCATGAACCAGCTCATGAAGCCGCCGCGCCCACTCGACGAGAAGCAGATCCTCGACCTCAACCTCAACATGAATGCCTTCATGCTCTCGCAGTTCCTGCATGGCGAGCAGGGCGCGCTGCTCGCGACCGCGAAGATCGTCCAGACGGTTCCGTGGGAAGAGGCCAAGTACTACGCCGCGAGCCAGGTGATGGACGAGGCGCGGCACGTCGAGGTCTACCACCGCTACCTCACCGAAAAGCTCGGGATCTCGTACGAGGTCCATCCGAGCCTCCAGCAGCTCCTCGATCAGATCCTCCAGGATCCGCGCTGGGACCTCACCTTCCTCGGCATGCAGATCATGGTCGAGGGGCTCGCGCTCGCGGCGTTCGGGATGATGCGCCTCATGATGGCCGGAGAACCGCTCATCCAGGACATCACCACCCGCATCATGGGCGACGAATCGCGGCACGTGGCGTTCGGCGTTCTCGCGCTCGAGAAGGCCTACCGCGAGGAACTCTCGGCGAGTGAGCTCCGCGAGCGCGAGGACTTCGTGATCGAGGCCACGCACCTGATGCGAGACCGACTGCTCATGCACCAGGTCTTCGAGCGACTCGGCTGGGACGTCGATACGTGGGTCGAATGGGCGAAGGGGACGCCCTTCATGATCGGCTTCCGCCAGATGACCTTCTCGAAGATCGTCCCGAACCTGAAGCGGCTCGGTCTGCTCACACCGCGCGTGCGCGCCGAGTACGAGAAGCTCGACCTTCTCCGCTTCGAGAACCTGAAGGACTCCGTCGATCAGCCCGAGCCCGAGCCGCCGCAGGAGCTCGTCCAGATGCTGATGCAGGTCCTCGGGCAACTCGACCGCTCGCCCGCGCCGAACGCCTGAGTTGCGACGTCGCTCCCGGAGTCCCACGACATCGAGGGCTCCGGGAGCCTCGGCCTAGGCGCTCGCCTTCGCCCACGGAATCCGGGCGAACGCGAAGCGCCGATGGAGACGCTCGCGAAGCCTCCGGAAGCCCGCCTCGACGATCTCGGCCTTCCAGGCGAGTCCGGGACGCCGCATCGGAAGCGGATCGGCCTCGCGCCGGAACACGCCGACCAGCGCATAGAACTCGTACTGGTCGACCGGGAGGAACGCGATCTCGATCGAGACGGCGCGGAACCCCTGTCGGCGGAAGAGGTTCTCGAGCGAGAGCTTCGAGAAGAAGTTGATGTGGTAGTTGAGCGTCACCTTCTTCGTGTACACGAGCCCCGAGAACTCGTACGGGACTTCGACGTAGACGTGGGCTCCCGGCTTCGTGATCCGGCGGAAGAGCTCGATCGTCTGCCCCGGGAACGTCACGTGTTCGAGTGTGTTCATGGTGAGGACGAGGTCGTACGGCGCCCGCGCGACGAGATCTTCTTCGCGGCCGATTCCCTCGATCCCCGGCTCGAGGCGCTCGGGGAGCGTCACGTCGTAGACGAAGCGGCGCCTTCCGGGCGCGGCGAGCTCGCGGAGATAGAGGCCGTCGCCGCCGCCGAAATCGACGAGACTCGAAACCGGGCCGCGCACGTGGCGGTCGATCCGGGAGCGGACGAAATGCGGCCGGAACGCGCGCCCACGCTCCTCGACTTCCGAGAGGGACACGTCCGCCGTCGAGGCCAGCGCCTCGAGCTCGCCTCGCATCCGGAGCCAGGCCTCGTGCGAGTAGAGGCGACCGAGCTCGTCGTCGTCGAAGGTCGGCGAGAGGTAGACGAGGCCGCAGCGCGGGCAGAAGACGGCGCCGAGCTCCTGCTCGTCGCGCTCGATCACGTGACGGTGCATGTGAGCGACCTGCACCGACCAGTCGTCGCGAAGCTCTGCAGCGGGTTTCGAGATCGAGGTGGCGAAGACGCGCTGTCCGTCCGCATTGCAGCCGGGACAGCGCTCGAGGTCACGCATCGAGGCAGCCCCGAACGGCCTCGATCACGTCGTCGACGTCCGAGTCGGTGAGCTTCGCCGAGAGCGGAAGCGAAACGGTCCGGTCCGAGATCCACTCCGCGTTCGGAAACTGCCCGCTCCGATACCCGAAGCGCTCTCGGTAGACGGGGTGCAGGTGCACGGCACGGTAGTGGACTCCGGTGCCGATCTTCCGCTCGGTCATCCGCTCGAGGAACTCGTCGCGAGAGACGGCCGTGCGGTCGGTGTCGAGCAGCAGTGTGTAGAGATGGAGGGCGTGACGCGTCCCGGGCTCCTCGGGAGCGGGGAGGAAGACGGGGAGATCGCCGAACGCCTCGTCGTAGCGCCGCCAGATCTCGCGGCGGCGTTCGAGGAGCCTCTCGACTCGAGCGAGCTGATGGATTCCGATCGCCGCCTGGATGTCCATCATGTTGTACTTGAAGCCGATCTCGACGACGTCGTAGTGGACGTAGCCCTTGTCGGAAAAGCGCCGCCAGGCGTCCTTCGTCATCCCATGGAGACCCAGCATGCGGATCCGGTCGGAGACCTCCTTGCTCGGCGCGATCGCCATTCCGCCCTCGCCCGTCACGACGTTCTTGGTGACGTAGAAGCTGAAGCAGCCGACGTCGCCGAAGGTTCCCGCGTGTCGGCCTCCGACGGTCGTTTCGATCGCGTGTGCGCAATCCTCGACGAGTCGAAGATCATGGCGCTTCGCGATCGCGAGGATGCGATCCATTTCGCAGGGCCGACCTGCGAAATGGACGATCACGAGCGCCCGCGTTCGCGGGGTGATCGCGGCTTCGATCGCATCGGGATCGACGTTCATGGTGCGTCGATCGCAATCGACGAGGACGGGCGTGGCACCGGCATGGACCACGGCGTTGGCCGTCGCGACGAAGGTCATGGTCGGCGCAATGACCTCGTCTCCCGCTCCGACCCCGACCGCCTGGAACGCGAGGTGCAGCGCCGCCGTGCACGAGTTGAGCGCGACGGCGTGCGCCGCGCCCGTGTACTCGCGGAACTTTTCCTCGAAGCGCGAGACCCTCGGCCCCGACCCGATCCAGCCCGACCGCAGGCATTCGACGACCTCGTCGATCTCGGGCTGCTCGATGAGGGGCGAGCCGAATACGAGGAAGCTCTCGCGGGCCATGGTTCCCTCCGGTGCGCTCGGCGCGGCCTTCTCCTGAACGGCCGCCGGCGCACCGGGCATGATAGGTTCGGACTGCCGCGCTGCGGCATCTCCCTCCTCCCCCGGTGCGGCCGCTCGGGCGTCGCAGCCGCCCCGCGGGACCCGAGTGCGCCCTCAAGGCCCCGGAACGTTGCTCCGAACCTACGGGAGCGGGCTGGCGCCGAGTCCGAAATACCCGTGCGATGCCTGGAACCACCACGAGCGCTCCGGCAACCCAGGAGGAGGCGGCGAGCCGACCCTGCAACGGTTTCGCCGGGTTCGGCCCACTGCTTGCCGGCACGCCGCAGGCCCTGGAGGTCCGATGCGAAAAATCGCGTGGCTTCGGGGGGTTTCGGTTGTAACCTATGCCCCGCAGCGCGGCTGTGGGGGATGCACGAGGGGGGGGCTTCGAAGGAGGCCCGGCGGGTAGATGCTCGGAAAGCTGGCCAGGCAGAGAGCGGCGCTGCTCGACCGCGGAGTGGAGGAGTTCCGCAACGCCGATCCCGAAGCGGCGGAGACCTTCCACGGGGTGCTCCGGATCGCCCGCCTCGGGGGCTTCGGCTCGCGCTTCGACTCGAAGCTCGCGCATTTCTATCTCTCGGAGCTGCATCGCATCCAGGGCTTCGAGGCGATGTTCCGCGGGCGCCCGTACGACGCGCTGCGTCTTCTCGATGCCTCGACCGCGCACAACCCGGAGAACTTCCAGGCGCTCTACGGTGCGGCCGTCTGTGCGAATGCGGTCGGCGACTACGAGAAGGCGATCGCATTGCTCGAGCGGCTCTTCGGAGTCGAGCGCTGTACGCAGCGGCTCTCGACGCATCTGGCCGCCGTCCTCGTGAACGCGGGGCGCCTCGGGGAGGCGAGCCGGCGACTCGAGAAGGCGCTCGAGGGTGCCCCGAAGTTCGCGGATCTGAACCATCTGCTCGGCGTCTGTCGCTGGCGGCAAGGGCGCCGCGTCGAGGCGCTCGAGCTCTTGCGCCGCTGCGTCGAAGGGAACCCGCGCTACGCGTGGGGGGTGCTGCGCTTCGGCGCCGCTCAACTTCTCTGTGGAGACCCCGCGGGAGCGGCCGCGACACTCTCCGAGGGAATCGAGGCGACACCGCTTCCGGATCCCGGCCCGCAGCTCTTCGAAGCGCTGTGTTCGCTCGAGGCCGTCGCCCCCTCGACGCCCGATCGCGAAGCCGGAGGAGAGCTCGACGAACTCGCCCGCAAGCTCGCCGAGGACGCCCTCCACGCGCGGCTCCTGATCCACCCGCTCGCGGTCGGGCTTCACGTGACGGACGAAGAGGTCGGCGCCGGTCCGGGCTACGACGAGGCGCTCGTGGCAGCGTACGAATCGATCATCTCGGAGGCGCCCCACGAGGCGCACCTCCGCTACCGGCTCGGCCGCCTCTTGCAGCGGATGGGCCGCGAGGACGAGGCGCGTGCCTGCTGGAAGCAGGCGATCGACCTCGAACCGCGCGCCGCGGCGTGGCCGGGGGTGGCCGAGCAGCTCGGGCTCGACGCGTCTTCGAGCGAGCAACCGCCGAAGACGGGTCGCTACGACGAGGTCCGCGACGGAGTGGCCTTCGACTTCGACCCCGCGGTCGTCCCGGAGCCGTGTCACCCGCCGCATCAGGCGAAGCCGCTCGGCAGGATCCGCCGTGCGATCGATCTCCTGGTGGTGGTTCCCCTGCTGCTCGCCGCGACGCCTCTCATGCTCCTGGTCGCGCTCGCGATCCGTCTCGAGTCTCGCGGCCCCGCCTTGTTCCGCCAGACCCGTGTCGGCTGGAACGGGCGTCGCTTCACGATCTACAAGTTCCGCTCGATGATCGAGGATGCCGGCTCACAAGACGAAGCCGTCGCAGCAATGAACGATGCCGACGGCCCGCTGTTCAAGATCAAGGACGATCCTCGCGTCACGCGCGTCGGTCGAGCGCTCAGACGCCGCTCGCTCGACGAACTTCCGCAGCTCCTGAACGTGCTGCGCGGCGAAATGACGCTGATCGGCCCGCGGCCCTTGATCGAGCGCGAGGTCGTCCAGATGACCGACTGGGAGCTCCGCCGATTGCTCGTGACGCCTGGGCTCGTCGGGCTGGCGCAGATCTGCGGTCGGAGCGATCTTCGCTTCCACGAGTGGATCCGCCTCGACACCTTCTACGTCGCGAAGCAGGGTCTCGTGATGGACCTCGGAATCGCGTGGCGCGCGCTCTGGTCGGTCCTCGCGGGCAAGGGCGCGTACTGAGCCCTCGCGCATGAGCGAGCTCGCGTTCTCGGTGGTGGTCGCCACCTACGATCGGCGCGAGGTGCTCGCGCGAACGCTGCGTGCGCTGCTCGGCCAGCAAGGCGCGCCCGACTTCGAGATCATCGTCGCCGACGACGGGTCGCGGGACGGAACGCCCGAGATGGCCGAGCGCCTGCTCGCGGCGGGGCACGTCCCCCACCGCATCTCGAGCGCGCCGAACACCGGCCAGGCCGCAGCGCGAAACCGGGCGATGAAACTCGCGAGGGCGCCGGTCGTTCTGTTCCTGAACGACGATACGATTCCGGCGCCCGACCTCCTGCAACGCCACGCCGAGGCGCGCGCCCGGTGCTCACGGGGCGGCGAGGCGGACGATGGCCTGTGCGTACTCGGAAGGGCGCGAACGGCGCCGTCGCTCCCGCCGGGAGACATCGCCCGACTCTACGAGTTCGACTACCGCCTGATCGAAGGCCGTGACGAGGTGCCGTACCTCTTCTTCTGGACCTGCAACCTCTCCGTTCCTCGCGAGATCCTTCTCGCGAGCGGAGGCTTCGACACGAGCTACCGCGCACTCGAGGATCTCGAGCTCGGCTGGCGGCTCGCCTCGAAGGGACTCAGGATCCACTACGAGCCGCGCGCACTCGTCGACCACGAGCATCCGATGGATCTGCGCGCGCTCTGTCGCGAGATGCACGTGCGCGGGCGCATGCTGCGCCGCTACGTCGATCAGCACGGAATGACGCCGGGCCTCGCCGACTACATGGACATCGGGACCGAGGGCGGATCCTGGAAGCGCCGCCTTCGACAGGCGCTCGAACGGAGGCTCTGGAACCCCGCAACGCTCGCTCCCGTCGAGCGGCTGCTCTCGCGGCCGAAGCCGCCGACTCCGCTCCGGCAGTACCTCTTCTTCAAGCTCATGCACGCGTTCAAGCTCGCGGGCTTCACGGGACGCGCGGTCGATTCGCTTCCCCTGCCCGGAGACTAGGTGGACCTCTCGATCCTCATCGTCACCTGGAACAGCGCCGCCGAGATCGGCGCTTGCCTTCGTTCGCTTCGCGAACGCCTCGAGGGTCGGATCTCCTTCGAGACGATCGTGATCGACAATGCGTCTTCCGATTCGACCGTCGAGGTCGTGAAGCGCGTCGCTCCCGACGCGCACCTGATCGAGACGGGGACCAACGAGGGCTTCGGCCGTGCCTGCAACCGCGGGATCGCCGAGGCGAGTGGCCGGCGGATCCTGCTGCTCAACCCCGATTGCGAGGTTGGCGAAGGGCTTCCCGAACTCCTCGCGTGGCTCGATGCGAACCCTCGCGTCGGAATCGCAACCGGCTGGATCGTCGGCAGCGACGGCAGGATCCAACGCAACTGGGGGCGAACGCCTCCGAGCCTCTGGACCGAGATCCTCGAGCACACGACCCTTGCGAAGCTCGCACCTTCGATCTTCGGAAGACACTGGCTCGGGGTGGGCGATTCCCGAGAGATCCGCTTCGTTCCCGCGATCTCCGGAATGGCCATGATCCTCGACTCGAAGCTCGCGAGAGATCTCGGTGGCTTCGATCCGGCCTACTTCATGTACCTCGAGGATTTCGACCTCTGCTGGCGCGCCCGCGAGCACGGCGCCGCGATCGCCCGGAATCCGGTGGCGACCATCCTCCACCACGGCGACCGGAGCGCGGCACGGGTCGGCGACGCGTCCGTCGCTCGAAGCTGGCCGTACCAGAGCATGTACCTCTTCTTGCGGCGCCACCGCAGCCGCCTCCAGGCCGAGGCGTTCCTATGGCTGGTGCGGCTCGGGCTCGCGATGCGCCTTGCCGTCTCACGCCTTCAGTCGCGGCTCGGCGGAGCCGATTCCACCTCGAAGCAGGCCGAGTATCGCGGGATCCTGCGGCGGCTCGGGTCCTGGGACCGGGCCACGATGGGCCCCGCGGAGGAGGCGGCTTGAAAATCCTCCATCTCCGCAAGAGCGGCGGCTTCTACGGCGTCGAGCGAATGCTCGTCGAGCTCGGAGCCGACAGCGGTGCGCGTGCACACCACGTCGTGGCTGCGATCCTGGACGACCCGGGCGCGAGCCGGGACTTTTCCGATCGTGCCGCAGCACGCGGCATCGAGACCGTGACCTTCGAGGCGAGCGGGAGGTTCTCTCCCGCACTCGTAGCGGCGATCCGCAACTACCTCCGCCGCGAGGCGATCGATCTCGTGCATTGCCACGGATGGAAAGCGGACCTCGTGGGCTGGGTCGCCCGAGCCCTCGGCGTCGGCCGCCGCCTGCCGCTCGTGGCGACCATCCACGGCTGGCACGGCGCCGTCCAAGGGGACCGCAAGGTGCGCGCTTCCGAGTGGCTCGACGCGCAGGTGCTGCGGCGCGGCTTCGACTTCGTGATCGCGAACTCGAGTGCGACCTACGCCGAGGCCGAGGCGCTCGGTTTCGCGCGAGAGCGCTTGCGCGTGATCCATTACGGGATCGCCCCGCTCGATTGGAGCCCCGAACGGATTGGGGCCGAGCGGGCGGCGGTTCGCGAGAAGCTCGGCCTCCGCGACGAGACGCGGCTCGTGATCTGCGTCGGCAGACTCTCGCCCGAGAAGGGGCATCGCTTCGCGATCGAGGCGATTCGCGACCTCGTTCGAGACGAAGGCCTCGACGTCGTGCTCCTCGTGCTCGGCCACGGCCCCGAACGCGAGCGACTCGAGTCGCTCGCGAAGGAACTCGGCGTCGAACGACGCGTCGTGCTCGCGGGCTTCACCCGCGAGGTGGATGCCCACCTCGCCGCCGCCGACGTCTTTTTCCTCCCCTCGCTCCAGGAGGAGTTCGGTCAGGTGACGCTCGAGGCCTACCGCCTCGCGCTTCCCGTCGCCGCGACGAGGACGTGGGGCATTCCCGACGTGGTCGAAGACGGCGTCTCGGGTGTCCTCTTCGAACCCGGGAGCTCGCGCGCGGCCGCCGACGCGCTGCGAGGGCTTCTCGCCGATCCGCATCGCGCGAAGGCGCTCGGCGCGGCGGGTCACGCGCGCTTCCTCGAGCGCTTCACGTCGCGCGTCATGGTCGCGAACCACGAAAAGCTCTACGCCGAGCTCGTCGGCTGACCCTCTCGCCCACCGGACCCCTGCACGAAGAGGGCGACCCACCGGGTCGCCCCTACCGCCCTTCGGCCCATGGTGCCCATGCGGCCCATGCCGCGCGTTCCCACGGAACCGCGACCCCGCGCGTCGCGCCCCGCGGCCCATCCGGCACGTTCCCGGTAGGGGCGACCCG
>CAJPFO010000201.1 GCA_905339255.1 Myxococcaceae bacterium | reverse complement strand
GAGATCGTCGCGATCGACTCGGGTGCGGGATTCGGCAACGGCCGCGTCCTGCCTCGCGGCCCGCTTCGCGAGAGCCCCACTTCGCTCCGGCTCGCCGATGTCGTCGTCGTGATCGACGGCCCGCTCCGTGCCGAGGACGAGTCGAGGCTCGGGAAGTTCGCTCCCCATGCGCAGCGCGTGTTCGCGCGACGAGTCGCCCGTTCGTGGCGCTCCCTGTCCGGAGGAGCGCGGTTTCCGGCGGAGACCCTCGCCGGTCTCCGCGTCGGGATCTTTTGCGGAATCGCGAGGCCGGCATCGTTTCGAAGGACCGTCGAGAGTCTCGGAGCGCGGGTCGTCGCCGAGCGATCGTTCCGTGATCACCATCGCTTCTCTGCCGCGGACCTCCGCGACCTCGAGCCGGGAGTCGGAACCTGGCTCACGACGGAGAAGGACGCCGTCAAGCTGGTTGCGGCGTGGGCGGCAGGCGTCGACGTGCGCGTGCTCTCGATCACGCTCGAGGTCGAGGACGGCGAGCGTTTCGCCGACTGGCTCGGCTACCGGTTGCGAGGGTCGAACCCACTCCGATAGTGCAGCGAATGGACCGCGAGCCGTAGCCGCTCGAAGCCGAGCCCGGCCAGTAGCACGCGGCGGAACTCGCGATCTCCCGCGGTATACGCCTCGAGAAACTCCGCACGACCGCGCGCTCCGACTCTTTCTGCGATTCCCCGCTTCACGACCGATCGCCACAAGCGCATGATCTCCGCGAGCCTCGCACGAGGCGAGACCGGGGCTGCGATCCTCGCGCGATCGAGGTCGATCACGATCGCTTCGATTTCGCCCGCCGTCTCGCGAAGCAGCAGGTTCTTCACGTGCAGGTCTGCGTGCCGCCCTCCGCAATCGTGGAACCGACGAACGGCGCTTCCCGCGGCGCGGGCGGCTCGCAGGATGAACGAGGCGTCGTGCGGAGCGACGAGGGCGGCGAGCGAATCGGAGGCCCCGGGTTCGAAGCGCGTACCGAACGCAGCATCGAATCGGCCGTCCGTGCGTCGCGCACCGGCGACGACGAGTGGTCTCGGAACGGGCGCGCCGGCCAGGCGAAGCTGCGCGGTGACCGCGAGTTCGCGCAGCGGACGTCCGAGGTCCGGCCATCCTCCGCGGCGCAGCGGTGCGAGGATCCCGCCTCGACGCAGGGGGCGCAGGCAGAGGGTCTGGCCGTCGCCGAAGGCGAGCAGTGCCACCGCGCTCCGGCCGGAAAGTCGCGTCTCGCCCGAGAGCGCGCGGACGAGGCCTCCGGGCTCGAGCAGGCCGAGGCCGACCACCGCGTCCGCGTGGGCCTCGTCGACGATGATCTCGGCCGCCGCGGAGCCGAGCCGGACGAAGCCCCGCGGCAGAGCGGGCTCGGTCACACGCTCCGCCTGCGAGCGTGGAGCAGGAGGCCGGTGGCGACCGCGCCGAAGATGGCGTTCGGCAGCCAGAGTGCGGCCAGCGGAGAAAGGAGCCCGGCCCCTCCCAGGTACTGCGACAACGAGAGGATCGCGTAGTAGCCGAAGACCACGGCGATGCAGACGAGTGCCCCGAACGATCGCGCGCCTCGCGCCCGTCGGAGCCCGAGCGGAACTCCCACGAGCGCGAACAGGATCGGGACGATGGGCAGGGCGAGGCGCCGCTCGAGCTCGAGCCGATACGCCACGGGTTCGACGAGGCGCGGATCGTCCACCTTCTCGCCGGCGTCGAAGCGGGCGACGAGCGCTCGCAGGTCGGCGAAGGGCATCTCGCGGGCCTTGAGGCGCGCACGGCTCTCGGAGAGCAACGCGCCGACGTCGAACGAGTAGTCGAGCTCCTCGAAGGCGATGCGTTGGTGTCGATCCGGCGCTTCGGATGCCGCGTCCATGTGCACGTCGCCGTCCTGGAGCCTGAGGTGTGCGACGAGGCGTTCGGGGTCGAACACGAACTGTCCGCGCTCGGCGAAAACGAGGTAGGGCTTGGTGGGGTCGCTCCGATCCGAGATCATCACGCCCCGGAGATGGTTCTCCGCATCCCGGTCCGTCACGAAAACGGTTCGCTCGCCGATCCCGCGGAACTTTCCGGGCTCGAGAATCCCCCCCCGCGACGCGACGGTCTCGAGCAACGTTCGAAGGCCGCGGCGTCCCGAAGGCTCGACGTCCTTGAGCAGCCAGACCGAGACACCCGAGATCGCGATCGCGAGCGCGAGCACGGGAGCGAGCAATGCCGAGAGCCCGAGGCCGCTCGCCTGCATCGCCGTGACCTCGGAATCGGAGGAGAGCCTCCCCATTGCGAGGAGCACCCCGAAAAGGAATGCGACGGGCGCCGCGTACGCCGCGAACATGGCGCTGAAACAGCCGAGGATCACGCCGAAATCGTGGAGCGTGAAACCGAGCTCGAGGAGGTCCTCGAGGCGCTTCAAGACGTTCTGCGCGACGAGGATCGTGGCGAACGCGAAGAAGCCCACGAGGCCGTACGCGGAGACCTCGCGCAGCACGTAGCGCGAGAGGATGCGCGAGAGCCGCATGGCCCGATATCTTACCCGCCCGACCCCCCCGGCGCGAGGCGACCATCGGCTTGTGCATCCATCCGCTTCCGGCGACTCCGCGGGCCGAGCGGATCCTCGTGATCCGACTCGGCGCCGTCGGTGACGTCGTCCGAACGCTCGTCGCCGTTTCGGCGCTTCGCGCGGCATTCCCGCACGCGTCGATCGCGTGGCTCGTCGAACCCCCCTCGAAAAGCCTCCTCGAAGCGCAGCCGTGGATCGACCGGATCCTCGTCTTCCCACGCGATCGGATCCGCGACGCGCTCTTGCGCGGCCGCCTCGTCGTCGCGGCGCGCGAGATCGCTGCAATGCGTCGCTCGCTTCGCGAGGCGTGCTTCGACCTCGTCCTCGACTTCCACTCGATCCTGAAGAGCGGGATCCTCTCCGCCGCGACGGGATCGCGCGAGCGAATCGGCTTCTCACGCCCGTTCGGCCGTGAGGGGGCATGGCTCTTCGCAACGCGACGAGCCGCGCTGGTTCGCTCGCGGATCAGTCGCTTCGATCGCAACGACGGCCTGCTCGAGTTCCTTCGAGTGGCTCCGCGCCCCGATCCGGCCCCGCTTCGGGTGCCGGAATCGAGCCTCGAGACGATGCGGCGCGTGCTCGCCGACGGGCCGAGGCCGATCGCGGTGCATCCGGGAACGAGCCCTTCGACCCCCCACAAGCGTTGGCCGGCCGCGCACTTCGCGACGGTGATCCGAGCGCTCCACCGCGAGCGTGGAATCCCGTCGGTCTTGACCTCGGGTCCGGATCCCCGGGAGCGGGCGCTCGCCGATGAGATCGTCGCGCGGGCAGATGGCGCAGCACGCCACGCGCCGCAGACACGGTCGCTCGGCGATCTGGCGGCGCTCTTCGCTGCGTGTCGGCTCTATCTCGGAGGCGATACCGGCCCCCTCCACGTCGCGTCCCTGGTCGGAACGCCCGTGGTGCAGATCCTCGGGCCGACGGATCCCGTCGAGAACGCTCCGTGGCGGGGCGTCCCCTCGCGGGTGGTGAGGGCGGGACTTCCGTGCAGCCCTTGCCGCCGAGGCTGCGCCTCGGCGGCCTGCATGGCAGCGGTATCGCCCGAGGCGGTTCTCGCGGCGATGCTCGATCTCCTCGATCGGACGCCGGTGGCAGCCGCCCCGAGGCCCTCATAGATTGGGCGTCGATGCCGAGTGAGCCCCGCAAGATCCTCGTCCGGGCACCCAACTGGGTCGGAGACGTGGTGATGGCGACTCCCGCGCTGCGGGCGCTTCGCGCCGGGTTCCCACATGCGCGGATCTGCGTGGCCGTCCGCGAGGGTCTCGAGCCTCTTCTCGAGGGAAGCCCGCGCATCGACGAGATCGTGATCCTTCGAAACGACCGAAAGGGACCGTCGGCACGGCTGCGCGAGGCCGCCGCACTTCGTTCACGCCGCTTCGACCTCGGCCTCGCACTCCCGGATTCCTTCTCGGCCGCGCTTTTCCTCCGGATGGCCGGAGTCCGCCACGCCGTGGGTTATGCGCGGGACGGCCGGCGCTTCCTGCTGCATCGCGCGGTGTCCCTGCCCGGCGAGGCGAAGGGGCGACCGATGCTCGCCCGTGAGCATCACGTGCTCGGCCTCGTCGAGGCGATCGGTGTCCGGAGTCTCGGCACGTCGCTGGAGCTCTTCGTGACCCCGGCCGAGTCGCGGGCCGTCGAACGCTTGCTCCGTGAGCGGGGAGTCGAAGCCGGAGCTCGCCTCGCGGTGCTCGCACCGGGCGCCTCCTATGGGGATTCGAAGCGCTGGCCGGTGGGGCGCTTCGCTGCCGTCGGCGATCTTCTCGCGCGTGCCGGCGCGACCGTGCTCTGGGTCGGATCGCCCTCCGAAGCGCCGCTCCTGCGTCAGGCGATGGCGGCGATGCAGTCGCCGTCGCACGCGCTCGGGAGCGAGCTCGGCCTCGGCGGGCTCAAGGCGCTGCTCGAGCGAAGCCGCCTGCTCGTCTGCAACGATGCCGGCGCGCGGCATGTGGCGGTCGCCTTCGGGACGCCCTGCGTGATGATGATCGGACCGACGAGCCTCGCCAAGACGAGCGAGAATCTCGAGCGGGTTCGTGTCCTCGCCGCCGACGTCGAGTGTCGCCCCTGCTATCTGCGGACGTGCCCGATCGATCACCGCTGCATGACGCGAATCGAGATCGAGCGGGTCGCAGCAGCGGCGCTGCCCGCGCTGCGCGACGATGCGGAGATCTGCTGGCGTGGCGGCGCGGACCTCGACGGAGTCCGGACGACGGCACGAGCGGGCTCGCCCGGGGGAGGATCGTGATCGACCTGTCGATCGTGATCGTGAACTACGAGGGACGCGATCTCACGCTTCGTTGCCTCGAGTCGATCGACCGCGAGGTCCGCTCGCGTTCCGGCGAAAGCCGCATGAGCGTCGAGGTGGTCGTCGTCGACAACGGGTCGACGGACGCGAGCGTCGAAGCCGTGCGGAGCTCGTTTCCGTGGGCGAGGGTGATCGAGCTCCCCAGGAACGTCGGATTCGCGAAGGGCTGCAACGCAGGGCTGCGAACCATCCGAGGGCGTCACGCGCTGCTCCTCAACAACGACACGATCGTGAGCGCGGGTACGCTCGAGCGCTCGGTCGCGTTTCTCGATGCGAATCCCGACGTCGGCGTCGTGGGACCGCAGCTCGTCCACGAGGACGGCCGCCTGCAGAACTCGATTCACGCGGCTCCAGGGCTCTCGACCGAGCTCCTTCCGAAGGCGCTCCTCGAGTGGTTGTTCCCGCGCCGCCATCCCTCCAAGCGGGTGCCGCTCGCCGGGCCGACCGACGTCGACGCCGTCCTCGGTGCGTGTCTCTTCGTGCGCGGCGAAGTCCTCGCGAGCGTCGGCGGGCTTCCGGAGGAGTATTTCTTGTTTCTCGAGGAAACCGATTGGTGCTGGGCGATCCGTCACGCGGGCCATCGCGTCGTCCACCTCCCCGACGTCCGGCTCGTCCACCTCTCGGGCGCGAGCAGCCGGCGACGCGATGCGGCGGCGAAGAGGATCGAGTATCACCGCTCGCTCTATCGCTTCCTCGAGAAGCGACGCGGCGCGTGGACGGCCCGGATCGTCCGCGCGCATCGGATCGCGAAGGGGCTCATCGAAGTGACCGTCCTCGCTCCTCTCGTGCTCGTCTCGCGAGGCCAACGAAGGCGCTGGAGCGAGCGTCGGCGGCTCCTGGCGTGGCACCTGCGGGGGCGTCCGGCCGGGTTCGGCCTCGCACCGCTCGCCGAGGAGCGGTCGTGAAGGGCCGGCTCGACCGCCGCCGCCTCGAGAGGTTCCTCGCAGGCTTCTCGCGGCTTCGGCTCGTCGTCGTTGGCGACGTCGTGCTCGACGAGTACCTCTGGGGGGAGGTCGAGCGCGTGAGCCCCGAGGCTCCGGTTCCGGTGGTCCACGTGCGGCGCGAGTCGCAGGTCCTCGGCGGAGCCGGAAACGTGGTGCGAAACGTCGTGGCGCTCGGGGCGCGCTGCTCGTTCTGCTCGGTCGTCGGGGAGGATTCGGCCGCAGACCGCGTTCGCGATCTGCTCGCCGAGCTCGGGGTCGACCCGGGCGGCCTCGTGGTCGATTCCGAGCGGCCGACGACGCGCAAAACCCGGGTGATCGCGCGATCGCAACAGGTGGTGCGCTTCGACCGGGAGACGGCCGAGCCGGTTTCGCGAACGGCCGCGCGAACACTGGTTCGTCACGTCGAGAGCGCGGCCGAGGGCTCCGATGGAGCAATCCTCGAGGACTACGGAAAGGGTGCGCTCGCTCCCGGAGTTGCCGCGTCGCTCGTTCGGCGCTTCGCGGCCGCAGCGATTCCCGTCGCGGTCGATCCGAAGCAGGCGCTCGCGCCTTATCGCGGCGTGTCGCTCGTGAAGCCGAACCTGCGCGAGGCGGAGCTGCTCGCGGGGATCCGGGTCGAGAGCGCGGGCGATCTCTCGAAGGTGGCCGGGCGGCTGCGGCGGAGGATCGGGGGAGGGACCGTCGTGATCACGCGGGGCGGTGACGGGATGACGCTTCTCGACGGCGCGTCGCTCGTCCAGGTGCGAACCGCGCCGCGCGAGGTCTTCGACGTGCAGGGCGCGGGAGACACGACGATCGCCGCACTCTGGCTCGCGCTCCGCTCGGGGGCGAGCCTGCTCGAGGCGGCGGTGATCGCCAACGCCGCTGCGGGTGTCGTCGTGGCGAAGGTCGGAACGGCCACGGCGTCGCCCGACGAGGTGCGCGAGGCGCTCGACGAGTCGATCGATGCGGCGCGAGCGGGGCTCGGCCGCGAAGGAGGGGGCGCTTGATCCGCAGCATGACGGGCTTCGGACGCTCCGGCTTCGATGCCGGGGGGATGCACTTCGACGTCGAGATCCGGACGCTCAACGCGCGACACCTCGACGTTTCGGTGCGACTCCCGAAGTCGCTCTCGGCATTCGAGGCCGAAGCCCGGGCGCTGGTCCAGGCCTCGTTCGGTCGCGGCAAGGCCGATCTCTCGGTTTCGCTGCCGGCCGGTGCGTCGCCGGCCGCTCGGGTCGAGATCGACCTCGAGGTCGCCGATCGCTACGTGGATGCCGCGCGTCGCCTCGCCGAGCGGCACGGTCTCTCCTGCGACCTCGGCGCGGCCGAGATCCTCGCGCTTCCCTCGGTCACACGGATCGTCGAATCGGAGGTCGATCCCGAGTCGCTGCGCGCGGGGCTCGGGTCTGCCGTCCGCGAGGCGATCGCCGCGGCTTTGGCGATGCGCCGTCGCGAAGGGGAGTCGCTCGTTCGCGAGCTTCGCGGTCGGCTCGAACGGATCGAGTCGCTCGCAGCGGCGGTCGAAGAGCGTTCGGGTTCGGTGCAGGCCGCGGTACACGAGCGTCTTCGAAAGCGCGCCGAGCAGCTCCGCTCCGAGATCGGTAGCGAGGCCGAGGCGCGGATCGCACACGAAATCGTGCTCGCAGCCGACCGGCTCGACGTGACCGAGGAACTCGTCCGGCTGCGAAGCCACATCGGGCAGTTCACCGCGATCCTCGGAGGAGAGGGCCGGGGTCCCGACGAGCCTGCGGGGCGAGGCCTCGAGTTCCTGCTGCAGGAACTCGCCCGCGAGGCGAACACGATCGGATCGAAAGGAAGCGATGCGCCGATCGCCCATCTCGTCGTCGAGCTCAAGACGGAGCTCGAGCGGCTGCGCGAGCAGGTGCTCAATGTCGAGTGAGGCCACCGACCCGCGCCCGAGGAGCGGCTCTCCCGGGCGCGTTCCGAAGCCGCCGGTGGGGGGAGGGAAGCTCGGCACCGCGGACGTCGCCTCGGACCGGACGCATCCGGCGCTTCGCCTGCTCAACGTCGGCTACGCGAACTTCGTTCTCGTCTCGCGGATCGTCGCCGTGGTCTCACCGCAATCGGCGCCGATGAAGCGGCTCCGCGAGGAGGCGGGGGCTCGTGGCAAGCTCGTCGACGCCACCCAGGGCCGCAGGACGCGATCGATCCTCGTGACCGACAGCGACCATGTCGTCCTCTCGGCCTTGAACCCCGAGACGATCGTGGCGCGGCTCGGCACCGGTGCTGCGTTCGACGGCGGTCCGTGAGCGCGCCGCGCAGGGGAATCGCCTTCGTCCTCTCGGCGCCGTCGGGGACCGGGAAGACGACGGTCTGCAAGCGGGTCCTCGCAGAGGATCGAGGGATCTCTCTGTCGGTCTCGCACACGACGCGCTCCCCCAGGCTTGGGGAGCGGGACGGGGCCGATTACCACTTCGTCGATCGCGCCGAGTTCGAGCGTCTGGTCGCTGCGGGGGCCTTCCTCGAGCACGCCGAATACCGTGGGAACCTCTACGGGACGACCCTCGCTGCGATCGAGGCGCCGCTCGAAGCCGGGCGCGACGTCCTGCTCGAGATCGAGGTGCAGGGGGCACGGCAGGTGCGCAGGCGGATGCCCTCCGCCCGCTTCGTGTTCCTGCTTCCTCCCAGTCGCCGCGAACTCGAGCGGCGACTTCGCGCCCGGGGTACCGAGAGCGAGGAGGTGGTCGCGCGCCGTCTCGAGATCGCTGCGAGGGAGCTTCGCGAGGTCTTTCGGTACGACTACGCCGTCGTGAACGACCGCCTCGATCGTGCGGTCGCCGACGTGCTCGCGATCGTTCGCGCCGAACGGGGCGGGGCGGGGGGATCGCTCGCCGAACGCTTCTCCCCGCAGCGCGTGATCGAGGCGCAGGGAGGCCTCGAGCGCCTGCTCGATGCGCCCGGCTGAGAGGCCCCGCGTCCGCGATCCCCTTGGTCGTCCGCGAGCCACTTCGCTACGGTCCTGCAAGGCGCTGAACGCGAAGGGGATTTCGCCGGATGGCCCGCTTCAACGACGTCGCGGACAAGGTCCTCGAGGTCAACCCGCAGAGCGACCTCTCGCTGCTGCAGCGGGCGTACGTCTTTTCCGCCAAGGTGCACGAGGGCCAGGCGCGGCTTTCCGGAGAGCCGTACCTCGTCCATCCGGTCGAGGTCGCGGGGATCCTCGCCGACATGCGGCTCGATGAGGTCACCGTCGCGGTGGGCCTCCTCCACGACGCCGTCGAGGACACGCTCACGACCCAGGACGAGATCGAGCGGCTCTTCGGCGAAGAGGTCGCCTTTCTCGTCGACGGGCTCACCAAGATCGCTCGGATCGAGTTCACCTCGGTCCGGGAGCGTCAGGCCGAGAACTTCCGCAAGATGCTCCTCGCGATGTCGAAGGACATTCGCATCCTGCTCGTGAAACTCGCCGACCGCCTCCACAACATGCGGACGCTCGGCTTCATGGAAGAGGATGCGCGGCGCCGAATCGCCCAGGAAACCCTCGACATCTACGCGCCGCTCGCGCACCGGCTCGGAATCCACTGGATGAAGCAGGAGCTCGAGGATCTCGCGTTCCGCGCGCTCAAGCCCGCGGTCGTCGCGGAGCTCGAGGAAGGGCTGCGTTCGAGCCGGCAGGAGCGCGAGCGCTACGTCGAGGCCGTGATCTCCGTGCTCTCCCAGAAGCTCGTCGCGGCGGGCCTTCGCTGCGAGGTGACGGGGAGGCTCAAGGACCTCGCGTCGATCCACGCGAAGATGGAAGCGCGCGGGGTCGGACTCGACGAGATCCACGACGTGATCGCGTTCCGCGTGATCCTCGACGGGACGAAGGAGCAGGTCTACGCCGCGCTCGGCATCGTCCACGGGACGTGGACGCCGGTCCCCGGGCGCTTCAAGGACTACGTCGCGCTGCCGAAGCCGAACGGGTACCAGTCGCTCCACACGACGGTGATCGGCCCCTACGGCGAGCGGATGGAGGTCCAGATCCGCACCGAGGAGATGCATCAGAACGCCGAATACGGGATCGCGGCGCATTGGAGCTACAAGGAAGGGCGAGTCGGCGACGACGAGGACGCGGCGAAGTTCGCCTGGCTTCGTCAGCTCCTCGAGTGGCAGCGGGAGCTTTCGGATCCGCACGAGTTCCTCGACACCGTGAAGGTCGATCTCTTCCCCGACGAGGTCTTCGTCTTCACGCCGCGAGGCGACGTGATGAACCTTCCGAAAGGGGCGACGCCGCTCGACTTCGCCTACGCGATCCACAGCGAGGTCGGCGCACACTGCGCCGGGGCCCGCGTGAACGGCAAGCTCGTTCCGCTCCGGCATCGGCTCTCCGACGGGGACACCGTCCAGATCCTCACGAGCACGTCGCAGATCCCGCGAAAGGACTGGCTCGAGTTCGTCGTCTCGGGACGTGCGCGAAGCAAGATCCGTCATGCGGTCCGCGTGGCCGAGAAGGAGCGGAGCCGCGAGCTCGGCCGCGAGATTCTCGAGCGGGAGCTTCGCCGCGCGGGACTCTCGCTTTCGAAGCTGCTCGATTCGGGATCGCTCGACGAGGTGGCGCGAAGCGAGGTCGGCGGTGTCCCCGAGGACCTCTTCTCGGCGGTGGGCTACGGAACGCTCCCGCCGATCGACGTGGTTCGCAAGCTCAAGCCCGAGGCGGCTCCGCCCGCCGAACCGGTGGCGCGCCCGCGGCGGCGGAGGCTCTTCGGACGCTCGCCTGCGCCGTCGTCGAGCGGGATCCGCGTGAGCGGGCAGGGCGACGTCCTGGTCCGCTTCGCGGGCTGCTGTGCCCCGCTCCCCGGAGACGAGATTTCGGGTTTCGTGACCCGCGGGCGCGGCGTGACGATCCACTCGAAGGAATGCGACAAGGTCTTCGCGCTCGACCCCGAGCGGAGGATCGACGTGCAGTGGGACGCCGAAGCGAGCGTCCCGAGACGGGTCAAGGTGCGAATCACCTCGGTCGATCGCCCCGGGATCCTGGCGGCCATCACCAAGTCGATCTCGTCGGCGGGCCTCAACATCGATGAGGCGCGGGTGAGCACGTCGCCCGACCAGAAGGCGATCTCGGACTTCGACGTGCTGGTGAAGGACGTCCGCACGCTCAATGCCGTGATGAAGGAGATCGAAAGGATCCGCGGCGTGATCTCCGTCGAGCGCGTGCGGGCTTGAGCGGACCCGGGACTCGAGCCGCGGCGAGCGTCTGCATCATCGCCTGCAACGAGGAGCACAACCTCGTGCGCTGCCTCGAATCGGTGGCGTTCTGCGAGGAAGTGATCGTCGTCGTCGATGATCGGAGCCGGGACGCTACCGCCCAGATCGCTCGAGACGCCGGTGCTCGCGTCGTCGTGCATCGCTACGAGGGCAACGTCGAGCAGAAGCGCGTGGCGATCTCGCATGCCCGCTTCGATTGGGTGCTCTCTCTCGATGCCGACGAAGCCCTCTCCGATGCCCTCGGCGCGGAGATCCGCGAGACGCTCGCCGCCGACGGAGGGGGATTCGACGGCTTCGAGATGAACCGGCTCACCTGGCATCTCGGGCGCTGGATCCGCCACGGGGATTTCTTCCCCGACTGGCAATTGCGGCTGTTCCGGCGATCGAAGGGGCGCCTCGAGGGAGTGAACCCGCACGGGCGGATCGTCGTCGACGGCCGCACGCGACGGCTCGGCGGCGAGCTCCTCCACTACAGCTATCGCGACCTGGCCGATCAGGTCGAGAGGATCCAGGAGTTCAGCCGCGTCCAGGCCAGCGCGCTCTTCGCGGCAGGGAGGAGCGTCCGGGTTCGAGACCTCTGGCTTCGCCCGCCCGCTCGCTTCGTTCGCGCATTCGTCCTGAAGCAGGGCTTTCGCGACGGGATCGCGGGGCTCGTGATCGCGACGGCGACCGCGTTTCACGTCTTTCTCAAGTACGCGAAGCTCTGGGAGCTCGAGACCTCGCGGCCGCGGATCGAGCCGGAGGCGGGAAAGTCGCGCGCCTCCGCCGGCGAGAGGGCGCCTTGAGGATCGTCCACGTCACGAGCGACTGGAAGTGGACGGGACCGGCGGAGCCGATGTTGCGGCTCGCGCTCGCGCAGCAGAAGGCGGGGCACGCCGTCGCGCTCGTCTGCCCC
>CAJPFO010000200.1 GCA_905339255.1 Myxococcaceae bacterium | reverse complement strand
CGGGCGAGGGGGCGTAGCGGATCGCTTCGATCAGCTCTCGGACGTCGTCGACGCTGGTGCGGCTCGCCGCGTCGATCTCCTGGACGTCGGTGCTCGACCCGCTCGCGATCTCGCGACACGACGCGCACTCGCCGCACGGGGTATCCGTCGGCCCCTTCTCGCAGTTCAGGCAGCGCGCGAGGAGCCTTGCGAGCGTCGTCTTGCCGACCCCGCGCGGGCCCGTGAGGAGCAGCGCATGCGGCACGCGTCCGAAGCGGATGGCGTTGCGGAGCGCCGTGGTGACGTGCGCCTGGCCGGCGACCTCGTCGAAGCGCTGCGGCCGCCACTTGCGTGCCAGGACCTGGTAGCTCAAGGGGGGACGTCCTCGCAGGGTGGCGTGCGCCGAGCCGGGATCGCAGGGCGCTCCCTCCCGCAACCGAGACCCCGCTACCGCTGCTTCCTTCCGGACCTGACGGGGTTCGCGAGGCTCGTGATCGGGCGGGACCCTGCGATCGCGGCTCGACGCACGCGAGGCCGGATCGTACCACCCTCGCGCTCGGAATACTCGCCGCCGCCGCTGGTCGCGGGAGGGCGAAGGCCGCATCCTGCGCGAGCGCCGTGTGCGGCCTGGTCGGCGGCTGCGGCGGAGCGGGGACGAGCCCGATGAACGAGAAGACGAAGCCGCCGAGACGGCGAGACCGCGCCATGGTCTGCGCGGTGCTCGCCGCTGCGGCGCTTCTGTACGGCATCTCGGCGCGAGACCGTTCGTTTTTCGACGCGGACACCGCGCAGTACCTCGGTGTGGCCGAATCGCTCCTGGCAGGGGAGGGCTACCGCTTCGACGCGCGTCCGCAGACGAAGTTCCCTCCCGGGGTCTCGCTCGCCTACCTTCCGACGCTCGCCGCCTTCGGACGCGATTTCGTCTGGGTATTCCGGACGACGGTCTGCTACTCGCTCGCGGCGCTCGCGGCGGCCTTCGTCTGGTGGGGAGCACGAGGCGAGCGCTCGCGCGGGCTCCTGCTCGTGGTCTCGGCCGGGAGCCTCACGTGGTTCGAGTTCTCGCTCGGCGCGTCGCTCTCGGAGATGCCATTCGCGCTCGCGACGTTCGTGGCGCTCGCGTTGGCCGAGCGAGGGTTCGCCGGGCGACCTCTCGCGGTCGCGGGCTTCGCGGGGGCCGTCGTTGCCGCGGTGCTCACCCGCACGGCCGGCGTTGCGCTCGTGGTGGGGATCGCCGCGACGCTCGTGTGGCGTTGGCGCTCCCTCGGGGTCGAGCGCCTCGGGTTCGCCGTCGGGGCGCTCGCGGGCGCCGTCGCGCTCCTCGGATGGGTGGCCTGGTCCGCCGCCGTGCGCGAACCCTTCTTCTCCGGGGACCTCGGAAGTGCCGCCACCTATGCGGCGACCTACGTCGATCAGATCATCGCGCGCTCTCCTCACGAGCCGGATCTCGGGCGGGCGAGCGTCGCCGACCTCGCCTGGCGGTTGCTCGCGAACGCGCAAGTGCAGCTCGCGCACACGGGCGAGATCCTCTCGAACCTGCCGTGGCTCCCGGCGCGAGGGATCACGCCGATCGCAGGAATCGGCGCCGGGATCGTCGGGCTCGGTCTCGTTGCCGAGCTGCGAAGGGCGAATCCGCTCGCGGGCGGCACCACGCTCGCCACCGTCGCGCTTCTCCTGGTCTGGCCCTTCGACGAGGGGCGTCGCTTCCTCGCGCCGCTCGTTCCCGTGATCTTCACGTTCGCTGCGGCGGGTGCGGTGTGGGCCGACGAGATCGCGAGGTCACGGCCGCTCTGGCTGCTCATGGGAGCGCTCGCCCTCTCGCTCACGGCGCTCGCATTCACGGCCGTCGACTCCGGCTTTCGCCCCGATCCGGCGGGATCGCTCGAACGCGGGGGGAGATTCGTCTGGATCGGCATCGCTCTCGCGGCGAGCGCGGGGCTTGCGCTCGGCCGGGGTGGTGCGGCGGAAAGCCTGGTCCGGCGGCTGCCGTCGCTTCCGAGGCTCGCACCGGCCTTCGTCGGCGTGTATCTGCTCGTCGGAGCGTGCGAGGTCCCGGAGGTCTTCGAGCGTCACCACGAGCGCTCGGGGCCGATGCGGCAGACGCCGGCGCGTCACGCTTCGGAGTGGCTCGCTCGCGAGGCGACGAAGGGGTCCCGGGTGATGGCGACCGATTGGGACGCGATCCACTTCGCGACGGGGCTTGCGACGGTTCCCCTCCCCGTCACTCGAGATGCTGAGAAGCTCCGCCTGGCGATCGCCCTGACGCGCCCGGATTACCTCGTGATCAACGCGCCGCGCCCGCACGAGTACCTGAACCCGACCGACGGTGAGCGGCTCGAGATCCTGCTGCGGGAGGCGCCGGGCGGCCTCGCGCAGGTGTGGCGAAGCGATGCGGTCAGCGTGCTTCGGGTCGATCCGGAGGCGTTCGCCCCCCCCCGCTCTCCCTAGGCTTCTGGCTCCGGTCGACGAGCACGACGACACGATCGGTGCCCGCCTCGATCACCTCGAGCCCAACGCCGTCCCGGGAGAGCTTCTGGAGCAGCCAGCCGAACCGCCCGGGGGTCCAGAGCAGGTAGAAGCGCTCGTGGCTCGCGAGGAAATCGCCGGCCGGTTCGATCGGGAGATCGGTGTGCGCGCGAACGACGAGAAGCCCTGGATCGACGTTCGCGAAGCCGGTGAAGGCCTGCTGCGCCGCGGGATCGGCGAGGTAGCGAAGCCGCGCGACGATCGGAGCAGGCGCATGCTTCGCGTACTCGAGGAAGACGAGCGGATCCTGCACGACGATCGGGAGCGCGGGCTCGGCTCGGGCGGCGTCGATGCGAACCGCCGAGACCCGATCCCGGTCCTGGTACACCCAGCGTGCGACGAGAACCTGGCGCGCGAGAAAGGAGCCGAGGACGAGCACGAGCCACGAGACGAGAACGAGCGGGCGCGTCGTCGCCGTACGAGCGGCGAACCCGAAGAGCGCCGCGAGCCCCACGACGGCGGGAATCACGTAGCGTTCGTTGAGCGCGTTGGTGAAGACCACGGCGAGCGCGAGCCCGAAGCAGGGCAAGAGCGCGAGAGCGAGCGCGGCCCCCACCTCGTGAACCGGGATCTGCGCTTCCCCACCCTGGGGCGTGCGTCGCCCGGGGCTCCCGGCCGCGAGCCAGACGCCGAAGCCGGCGAGCGTCGCCGCGAGCGGGATTGCGGCCGGGGCGAGCAGCCAGCCGTAGAACTCGACCGCAAAGGCCGGCGTCGGTCGCGACCAGAAGCTCGCACGGAGCCCGGTGAGCGACGCGAGGATCGGGAGCAGGAAAAGGACGATGGGAAGCACCGCAGCGCCGAAGGCGACCCAGACGGCGACGTCGATCTTCTTCCGGCGCAGGCTGCGAAGGCCCTCGCCGATCGCGAGCGGTACGACGACGAGGACCCCGTACCAATGAGAGGAAACCACGCCGAAAAGCGAGACCGCGAGTCCCGCGAGCCAGGCGCCTCGCCTCCCACCGTCGGTCGAGCGCTGCCAGCAGGCGATCGAGACGGCCGAGAACCCGGCGAGAAGCGCGTAGGGACGCGCTTCGGTCGCGTACTGCCGGGCCTCGGTCGACCAGCACGCCACGGCGGCGAGCGCGCCGCAGACGGCTCCGGCCCGGTGCGAGACGAAGGCGAAGACTCCGCCCGTCATGAGCGCGAAGCCGGCGAGCTCGGGGAGCCTCGTCGCGAGCGGTCCCTCCCCGAACGCCCGCAACGCGACGTGGTGTAATACGAAGTAGGGAAGTGGTTGTTGATCGAGGCCGCTGGCGAGGGAATCGCGGATCGCGCCGATCGAGGCGAGCCGCGAGACGTGGAAGGTGAAGAGCTCGTCGTACCAGAGCGGCTTCCACACGGCCGACGGGAGGACGGCCACCACCGCGAGAACGCCGAGCGCGACGGCGAATGGGGCCCGGTGCCGGTCGGCGAAACGCGCGAAGCGCGCGGCGGCTTCGTCGAGTCGCGCCGGGCGCGAAGGCTGCCGTTGCATGCCGCCAGCATACGGCAGCGACGGCCCTCGCGGCTCGATGGCAGCGGGCGTGCAACGAGCGTGCGCTCCGGCGGGGCTTGACCCCTCGAGTCCTCCGGGGGAATACTCGGGACCCCGCTCACGGAAGGCCGATCCCGATGCCGCTGCGGCCCGGCCCCGACCCGAAGATCCCGTGCCTCGACCTCGGCCGGCAGCACGAAGCGCTGCGCGGCGAGATCTTCGAGGCTTTCGAACGCGTCTACGCCCGCACGGCCTTCTCGGCCGGTCCGTTCGTCGAGGAGTTCGAGAGCGCCTTCGCCACGTACGTCGAGGCCCCTCACGCGGTCGGAGTCGCGAACGGCACGGTGGCGCTCCACCTCGCGATGCTCGCGCTCGGCATCGGCGAGGGCGACGAGGTGCTCGTCCCGGCGAACACCTTCATTGCGACGGCGTGGGGGGTCTCGCACGCAGGCGCGACACCCGTCTTCGTCGATTGCGATCCGCACACCTGGGAGATCGATCCGAACGCCCTCGAGGCGAAGCTCTCGGCGAGGACGCGGGCGGTGATCGGTGTGCACCTCTACGGACAGCCCTTCGACTTCGACGCGGTCGCCGGGATCTGCGACCGACACGGCCTCGCGCTCGTCGAGGACGCCGCGCAGGCGCAGGGGGCGCGCTACCGCGGAAGGCGGGTGGGAGGTCTCGGAGCCATCGCCTGCTTCAGCTTCTACCCGGGCAAGAACCTCGGTGCCTGCGGCGAGGCGGGGGCCATCACGACGCGAGACGAATCCCTCGCGGCGAGGCTTCGTTCGCTCCGCAACCACGGATCGACCGTCCGCTACCACCACGACGAGATCGGATTCAACCATCGGATGGGAGGACTCGAGGGCGCATCGCTCTCGGTCAAGCTCCGACATCTCGACCGTTGGAACGCGAGGCGTCGCGACGTCGCGCGACGCTATCGGGAGGGGATGCGGAACTCCCGGGTGCGGCTCCAGGCCGAGCCGGACTTCGCCGAATCCGTACATCACCTCTTCGTCGTGACCGTCGACGATCGCGATTCGTTCGTGAAGCATCTCGATGACGCAGGGATCATCGCGGCCTTCCACTATCCGATCCCCTGTCACCTGCAGAAGGCATACGCCTTCCTCGGCCATCGGCCGGGCGACCTGCCGAACGCCGAAGCGCAGGCGCGATCCTGTGTCTCGCTGCCGATGTTCCCCGAGCTCCTCGACCAGGAGATCGATCGCGTCATCGACGCCGTGAACGCGTTCCCGGGATGAAGCGTAGGCTCATCGTGTTCCCGATGAACGGAAACGGACTCGAGGCGCTCGATTGTCTCGGCGACGACTTCGAGCTCGTGGGGTTCGTCGACGACGTGCCCGGGAAGCGCGGGCGCCACGGGTCGCTCGAGGTCTTCTCCCGGGACCTCCTCGAGAAGGCGCCGGACGCGCTCGTTCTCGCGGTGCCGGGGAGCGCGGACTCCTACGGGAGCCGCCGGGCCGCGATCGAGTCGCTCGGCATTCCGCGCGAGCGCTTCGCCCAGGTCGTCCATCCCCGGGCTTGTGTTTCCGACCGTCGCCGGCTCGGCGCGAACGTGCTCCTCATGGCGGGCGTCGTCGTCACCTCGAACGCGCGAATCGGAAACCACGTCTGCGTGCTTCCGAACTCGGTCGTCCACCACGACGCCGTCGTGGGGGATTTCACGATCGTCGGATCGAACGCGACCGTGGCCGGGGGGGTGCAAATCGGCGAGGGCTGCTACGTGGGAAGCGCGGCTTCGATCCTCTCCGGGGTGAGGGTCGGCGACGGCGCGCTCATCGGCCTCGGATCGACCGTGATCCGCGACGTCGCGGCCGGCACGAAGGTGGCCGGAAGCCCCGCGCGGGAGATCCCGTGATCGACGTGAGCGTGATCATCCCCTTCTTGAACGAGGCGGAGAACATCGGGAGGCTCGCCGAAGGGCTTCGAGGCCTCGTCGAGTCGAATCCCGAGATCCGCTTCGAGTTCCTGCTCGTGAACGACGGCTCGACCGACGGTTCGGTTGCGAAGGTCCGTGCCAGCTCCTTCCCCGCCGAGACGCGTCTGCTCTCGCTTTCGCAGAACTACGGCTCGCACGCCGCACTCCGGGCCGGGATCGCAGAGGCCCGAGGCGAGCAGCTCACCTTCCTCTATGCCGATCTCCAGGATCCGCCCGCGCTCGTCGGCCGGATGCACACGCTCGCCCGCGAGGGGTTCGACATCGTCTGGGCGACGCGCGAGGCGACGCAGACGAGCGCGATCGAAGGCGCGCTCTCGAGGCTCTACGCGCGCCTCATGCAGCGCTTCGTCGATCCGCGCTTCCCGAGCCGGGGCTTCGACGTCGTCCTCTTCACGCGCCGCGTACAGCACGAGCTCAACACCAACGTCGAGGGGAACTCGTCGATCTTCCTCCAGATCCTCGGTCTCGGGTTCCGTCAGACGTCGATCGGGTACCGGAAAGAAGCCCGCGCGGCCGGAACCTCGAAATGGACGCTCGCGAAGAAGCTCAAGCTCCTCATCGATTCCTTCGTCGCCTTTTCCTACGCTCCGATCCGTTTCGTGACCCTCGTCGGCTTCGCGTTCTTCGCGGTCGGCATCGGGTGGAGCGTGTACATCAGCGCGCGAGCCGTCGTCTACGGGGATCTTGCGCCGGGCTGGCCCATGCTCACGTCGATCCTGCTGCTCGGCTTCGGGATCACGAACATCTCGCTCGGGATCCTCGCCGAGTACCTCTGGAGGACGCTCGATGCGAGCCGTCGCCGTCCGGTGTACATCCTCGAGAGCGTCGAGGACGTCGGACGGACGGATCGCTCGAAGCGCTCGGCGGGCGAATCGACCGGGTGCTAACGTCCGCGGGCTCGGAAGCGGGGATTGCGGAGGAGCTCGATGACCGGCACGGAGAGCAGGTTGCGGCTCGGCGTCGTCGGATACGGCTACTGGGGCCCGAACCTCCTGCGCAACTTCGCCGAGACCCCCGGGGTCGAGGTGGTCTGGTGCTCCGACGTCCGCGAGGAGCGTCGAGAGCTCGTCGGCAGGCGCTACCCGGCGGTTCGCGCAACCGCACGAGTCGCCGATCTGTTCGAGGATTCCGGGCTCGATGCGGTCGCCATCGCGACTCCGGTCCACACGCATCACCGCCTCGCAAAGCAGGCGCTCGAGGCCGGAAAGCACGTCCTCGTCGAGAAGCCCATGGCGGCGACGGTCGCAGAGGCCGAGGAGCTCGTCGCGCTCGCCGACCGGCTCGGCCTGGTGCTGATGGTCGACCACACCTTCGTCTACACCGGTGCCGTCCAGAAGATGAAGGAGCTCCTGGTCTCCGGCGAGCTCGGTGACCTCTATTACTTCGACTCGGTGCGCGTGAACCTGGGGCTTTTCCAGCACGACATCGACGTGCTCTGGGATCTCGCGCCGCACGATCTCTCGATCCTGACCGATCTCGTCGAGAAGCCTCCGCGTTTCGTCTCCGCCCACGCCGTCGACCACACCGGAAGCGGCCTCGCCGACATGGCGTACATGACGGTCCACTACGACGACGCCTTCCTCGCGCATTTCCACGTGAATTGGCTCTCGCCGGTCAAGGTGCGTCGGATCCTCGTCGGCGGAAGCCGGCGGATGGTGCTCTTCGACGACATGGAGCCGAGCGAGAAGATCCGGGTCTACGACCGCGGTGTGACCGTCGGATCGAAAGAGGGAATCTACAAGACCCTCGTCGACTACCGGACGGGAGACATGTGGGCGCCGCGGATCGAGCTCAAGGAGGCGCTCGCTCGCGAATGCGAGCATTTCGTCGAATGCGTCCGGCTTCGGAAGGCCCCGCGTTCGGGAGGCGAGGCCGGCCTCGCGGTGGTCCGGCTCCTCGACGCGGCGAGCCGATCGATGGCGGTCGATGGACGTCGGGTGCCCGTATGAGCGACGCGCCGGCCTTCTCGAGGATCGCGCCGGACGTCCGACTCGGGGAAGGGGTGCAGATCCACGCCTTCGTGAACCTCTACGGCTGCTCGATCGGAGACGAAACGCGGATCGGTGCTTTCGTCGAGATCCAGCGCGGCGCCGTGATCGGCCGGCGCTGCAAGGTGTCGAGCCACAGCTTCGTGTGCGAAGGGGTGACGATCGAGGACGAGTGCTTCATCGGGCATCACGTCGTCTTCGTGAACGATCGCTACCCGGCGGCGGTGAACGACGACGGGTCGCTCCAGGGCGCGGCGGACTGGAAGGTCGTTCCGACGCGCGTCGGCCGGCGGGCGTCGATCGGGAGTGGCGCCGTGATCCTGTGCGGTGTCACGGTCGGAGAGGGCGCGCTCGTCGGCGCGGGTTCGGTGGTGACGAGGGACGTTCCCCCGCACGCGATCGTTGCCGGCAACCCGGCGCGGCTGCTGCGGCGAAAGGAGTGAGGCGGTGGAGCTTCGGGGCAAGACGGCGCTCATCACGGGAGGATGCGGGCTGCTCGGCTCGACGATCGCCGACCAGCTTCTCGACGAGGGGATCGGGCGAATCGTCGTGATCGACAACCTGACTCGCGGGACGCTCTCGAACCTCGAAAGCGCGACGCGGAGCGGCCGCGTCGCGCTCGTGCGCGAGGACATCCGCGACTCGGCCGCGATCCGGCCCCATTTCGACGGGGTCGACGTGGTGTTCCATCAGGCTGCGATCCGGATCACGGCCTGCGCCGAACGGCCGCGCGAGTGTCTCGAGGTACTCGTCGATGGAACCTTCAACGTTCTCGAAGCGTGCGTCGAGGCGAGGGTCGAACGCGTCGTCGCGGCGAGCTCGGCGTCGATCTACGGCGCGGCGGACGAGTTCCCGACCCGCGAGGACCACCATCCGTGGGGGAACCGGACGCTCTACGGCGCGGCGAAGGTCGCCAACGAGGGGATGCTCCGTGCCTTCCACGACATGTACGGGCTGCCCTACGTGGCGCTTCGATACTTCAACGTCTACGGCCCGCGAATGGACGTCTTCGGCAAGTACACCGAGGTCCTGATCCGTTGGCTCGATTGCCTCGATCGCGGCGAGCGGCCGAAGATCTTCGGCGACGGTCGGACCTCGATGGACTTCGTCTTCAGCGAGGACGTCGCGCGCGCAAACGTGCTCGCGGCGAAGAGCGACGTCGCCGACGAGGTCCTGAACGTCGCCTCCGGGACGGAGACGACCCTTGCCGAGCTCCTCGAGGCGCTTCTCGAAGTGACCGGCCAGCGGGACGTCCGCCCCGATTTCGAGCCCGAGCGCAAGGTGAACCCCGTGCCGCGAAGGCTCGCCGACACCGAGAAGGCGGCGCGGACGATCGGCTTCCGCGCCCGCGTCGATCTCCACGAAGGCCTTCGGCGGCTCGTCGCTTGGCGCAAGGAGGCGATCGCGACGAGTCGCTGGAAGGAGTACGCCTCTTGATCCCGATCACGAGGCCGGTGATGGGCGAAGAAGAAGTCGCGCGCGTCCGCGAGGTGATCGAGAGCGGCTGGCTCACGCAGGGGCCGCGCGTGCGAGAGTTCGAGGAGGTGGTGGCCGAGCGCGTCGGTGCGGCGCACGCGGTCGCGGTGAGTAGCTGCACGACCGCGCTCCATCTCGCACTCCTCGTCCTCGAGGTCGGCCCGGGCGACGAGGTGATCGTCCCGTCGATGAGCTACATCGCCTCGGCGAACGCGGTTCGTTACGCGGGAGCGACTCCGGTCTTCGCAGAGGTCGACCCACGGACGTTCAACCTCGACCCCGACGACGTCGAGCGAAGGATCGGCCCGCGAACCCGCGCGATCATGCTCGTGCACCAGATCGGGACCCCCTGCGACATCGACCGTTTCGTCGAGATCGGCGAGCGGCGGGGAGTCCGCGTCTTCGAGGACGCCGCCTGCGCCCTCGGCTCGCGCTACCGGGGGCGCCCGATCGGTGCCCACACCGAGCTCGCCTGCTTCTCGTTCCATCCCCGCAAGGTGATCAGCACCGGTGACGGCGGGATGGTGACGACGAACTCCGCGGCCTTCGCAGACCGGCTGCGCTTGCTTCGGCAGCACGCCATGAGCGTCCCCGACACCGTCCGACACTCCGCGAGCCGGGTCGTGAACGAAGAGTATCCCTGCCTCGGCTACAACTACCGCCTCACCGATCTGCAGGCCGCCGTGGGGATCGAGCAGATGAAGCGGCTCGACGGAATCGTCGCCCGCCGCATCGAGCTCGCGCGGCGCTACGACGTACTGCTTCGCGGCATCGACGGGATCGAGACGCCGTTCGTTCCCGATTACGCCGAGCCGAACTACCAGTCGTACGCCGTGCGCCTGCGCTGGGGCGGAGCGCCGCGGCGCGACGAGCTCATGCAGAGGCTTCTCGACGCCGGAATCGCCACGCGTCGCGGGATCATGACGGCGCATCGCGAGCGCGCCTACACCGACGTCTACGGGGAGCGCTCGCTGCCGGCAACCGAGCGGGCGAGCGATGGGTCGCTGCTGCTCCCGCTGTTTCCGGCGCTCACCGACGCCGAGCAGGATCTCGTGGTTCGCGAGCTCGGCTCCGCGCTCGCGTCGACGGCCGCTTGACGACGGGTCAGCGCACCGCTGCGGCGGCGGGACGAACGACTCCCGGCGAGGACGCCTGCGCGAGTACGAGCTCGGGCTCCGAACCCTTCCGTACCGCGATCTGCCAGACGTCGCTTCCGCCGGTCGCCGGCACCCGGGCCTCGGGCATCCCGTAGAGGACGTGGTCGGGATCGAGCCAGGCGGCCTGATCGTCGAAATTGCGTGCCTCTCCGTCGAGGGCGGTCTCGGTCCCCGTTTCGAGGTCGAGGACGCGGATGCCCCAGACGAGCCGGCCCCCCTCGAGGCGTCGCGACTTGAAGGCGATCCGCCGCCCGTCGGGAGAGAGCGACGGGCACTCGACGCCATCGCGAAGCACACGCAAGCGCCGCTCGCGGACGCTGCCCTCGACGAGGAAGATCCGGCCCCCGGTGGCGAGCGTCGCGTAGAAGCGGTCGCCGTCGGCGAAGGTCACGCCCCAGAAGTTGAAGTCCCGTTCGCGGAACGGAGCGCCGTCGCGGACCACCTCGAACTCCTCGAGGTGGGCGATCGGGGTCGAGGTGGCGGCGTCGACGATCGTGGTACGAGTCGAGAAATGAGGGGAGTCGTAGCCGTGGCCGCTCTCGAAGACGGTGAACGCGGCGAGCGAGCCGTCGGGCGAGACGCGTGCGCGGCTCGGCGGGCCCGAAAGCGGGATCTCGGGCCCGGGTCGGAACGCGGAATCGAAGATCCGTGCGGCGTACGTGGTGACGACGCCGCGGTCGGCCGTGAGACAGACGCCCGTTCCGCCGGCGAAGTAGACGCGCTCGCAGGCGAGCCCGGTCACGTAGCGCTCGAGCGGTGCGTCGAGCGACGCGAGCGCCACCCTGCCGTATCCCGCGCCGTGGAGTGTGTTGCGGAAGACGAGGTAGGGGCCCGAGCGGATCCGTGCGAGCGCCAGGTCGCCCGAAACCTCGCTGAGATCGGCAGGCCTCTCCGGCGCGGATCGCTGCGGCAGCAGATGGTCGCGGACGAGCGCGCCGATTCCGGTGAGCAGGAGACAGACGAAGGCGAAGGCGGCGATGCGCTGCTTCAATGGGACGCCTCTTGCGGGAGCAGGAATCTCCACGATGCGAATAGCGCTCCGGCGAGCCCCGCGGCAAACACGCCGACCGCGGCCTCGAAGCCCGCCGCCGTCCAGAGCGCGCCGAAGCCGAGCGACGCCGCGAGTCGCGAGAGGCTCGTCGTCGTCGAGACGAGGGCGAGCCCACGGGCGCGCGACGAGCCGGAAAGGAGCGAGGCCGCGAGCGCCGCGAGCACACCGTCGGTGGCGGCGTAGAAGACCCCGAGCAGGACGACGCAGGCGCCGACCGCGAGCGCATCGGGCCCGGGGACGAGCGGCGTTGCGTAGGCGGGAAGCAGGCACGCGGCACCGAGGAGGAAGACCCGCCGCCTGCCGAAGCGATCGGCGAGGCGTCCGAACGGGGCCGCGAGCGCGAAGTAGCAAAGCGACGTGGCGACGAAGAGAAGCGGGAAGTCGCTCGCGACGAGCGCCGCCCGACGCTGGAGTGCGAGGTAGAGGAAGGGGTCTCCGATCGTCGTGAGCGAGAGCGCCGCAGTCGCGGCGAGCAGTCGCCGCAGACGCGGCTCGCGGGCGATCTCGAGCAGGCGCGGCGAAGGCGAGGGCGGCTCGCCGTTCGCACCGGCCGGGGTGTTCGAGACGAGCAGCACGATCGCCGCGAGGCCTGCGAGAGAAATGAGGAAACTCCAGGCGAAGACGGTCGAGAAGCCGTCCGGGACACTCGCCAGCACGACGAATGCGATGAAGGGTCCGAGCGCGGCGCCGAAGGCGTCGAGGCTCCGGTGGACTCCGAACGCCGCGCCGAGCCCCGAGCGTGGCGACGAAAGCGAGATGAGCGCATCGCGCGGCGCCGAGCGGACGCCCTTTCCGAGCCGATCGATCGCGAGCCACGAAGCGACTCCCGCGAGGCTTCCGCCTCCGAGCGCGAGCCCGAGCCTCGCGAGCGCCGAGACGGCGTATCCCGAGGCCGCCACTTCCTTGTGTCGGCTCGAACGATCGGAGAGCACGCCGCTCGCGATCCGCAGCACGGCCGTGATCCCGTGCTGGAGGCCGTCGACGAAGCCGTAGGCAAAGGGCGAGAGCCCGAGATGCACGAGCACGTAGAGCGGCAGGATGCTCGTGACCATCTCGGAGGAGACGTCCGTCAGGAGGCTCGTCACCCCGAGCGCCCAGACGTTCGGAGCGACGCGCCGCCAGCCGCCGCGGAGCCCTCCGGGAAGCATGACGACTTCGACGTCGGGAGGCCGTTCGGCGCTGTACAAGAGGTCCTCGCAGGTTGCTTCGAGTCGCCGTCCGGTCGTGGCGCGCGTCGCGCTGCGCTCAGCCGTGCACGTTCCCCCTCACTCGGATGCCCGCGGGGGGTGAATCACGTCAGGATTGCGCATTCTTGCTGCGCATACCGGTGATTCCGGGGGTATTCTCGGGATCTCCTGACACCGCGACGGGCGATGGGACCACTCACCCGTGACGGGGCCGACCCGCGGCACCGTCACGCCGGCGATCCGGGAGGGGATCCAGCATGGAGCGGGAGTCCTTGATTCTTTCGCCCGACTCCAGACCCCGTCCGAGGCATCCGAGCAGGGGTGCCCCGGGGGGCTTCTGCACGCGCACGCTCGCTGCCGCGCTTCTCGCGGTCGTGGCGTCGGTCGGGATCGGCTCGCTCGGTGGTTGCACGCCCGCGGCGACTCCCGTGCAGCAGGAGAATGCCCTTCCCGGGACACCGCAATCCGTCTGGGACGTTGCGGGCGAGGGCGATCCGACGATCCAGGGATTTGCGACGCAGTCGAGCGTCAACAAGGGCGAGACGCTCGAACTCAAGATCTCGACGGACGCCGCCGCGTACGAGATCGACATCTACCGCCTCGGCCATTACCAGGGCAACGGCGCGCGGCTCGTCGCGACGATCCTCCCGTCCGCGCCGCTTCCGCAGACCCAACCGCCCTGCCTCGACGATGTCGCGACGGGGCTCGTCGACTGCGGAAACTGGTCGGTGTCGGCGTCGTGGCCGATTCCCACGACGGTGGTCTCGGGCGTGTATCTCGCGCGCCCTCGGCGCACCGACACGCAGGGAGCGAGCCACATCCCCTTCGTGGTGCGTGACGATTCACGCAAGGCGCCGATCGTCGTCCAGACTTCGGACACCACCTGGCAGGCCTGGAACGACTGGGGAGGCGCGAGCCTCCATTCGGGTCCGGGGCCGGCGGGGCGCGCCTATCGCGTGAGCTACAACCGGCCGCTGCGAACCCGCGCGATCGACGACGGACGGCACCATTTCTTCAACGCCGAGTATCCGCTCATCCGCTGGCTCGAGTGGAACGGCTACGACGTCGATTACGTCGCGGGAGTCGACGTCCACCGCTCGCCCGCCCTCCTCACCGGGCGCAAGGTCTTCATCTCGAGCGGAGAGGATTCGTACTGGTCGGCGGAGCAGCGCGCGAACGTCGAGGCCGCCTGGGCTTCTGGCGTGAACCTCGCCTTCCTGAGCTCGAAGAAGCTTTTCTGGAAATCGCGCTTCGAGGCTTCGATCGACGGCTCGGCCACGGCGCACCGGACGCTCGTCTCGTACCGCGAGACGCTCGACGGGGCCGTGATCGATCCGGCCGCGCCGGTCTGGACGGGAACCTGGCGCGATGCGCGCTTCAGCCCGCCGGGAGACGCGGGTCTTCCCGAGAACGCCCTCGCGGGAACGCTGTTCTCGCTCACGGACGCCGACCGCAACGCGATCGAGGTCGCGTACGAGCAGGCATCGTCTCGGCTGTGGCGCGGGACGGCGATCGCGCAGCTCGCGCCCGGGAACTCGGCCACGCTCGCCCCGGGAACGCTCGGCGAGGACGTCGATCTCGACGTCGACAACGGCTCGCGCCCGGGAGGGCTCGTCGGTCTCTCGTCGACGCCGGTCACGACCGCGTCCGGGAAACTCCTCGACGAGGGAGCGAGCTACGGCGCGGGATCGGGGACACATCGCCTGACGCTCCACCGGCATCCGACCTCGGGAGCGTTCGCGTTCTCGGCAGGCACCTCGCAATGGGCGTGGGGCCTCGACGCGACACACGATCGATCGGCACTCGGCGCAACGACCGACCTCCGGATGCATCAGGCGACGATCAACCTGCTTCACGATCTCGGGGTCACGCCCGCGATCGCGAGGCCGGGACTCGCGGTCATCACCCGGCCCGCGGACGTCGAGCCGCCGACCACCGTCGTGGCTTCGCCCGCGCCCGGGGCGAGCGTCCTCGTCGGAAGCCAGGTCGTCGTCTCGGGGACCGCGAGCGACGCGATGGGCATCGTCGCCGGCGTCGAAGTCTCGATCGACGGCGGGCTGAGCTGGCATCCCGCCGAGGGTCGCGAGAGTTGGAGCTATGTCTGGACGCCGGTTGCGACGGGACCCACGACGATCCTCGCTCGCGCCGCGGATGATCTCGCCCTGCTCGGAGCGGCCTCGGATCCGGTCGTGGTGAGCGTCGATCCGCCGGCGCCCGTGAGCGTGATCGCGCAGGAGAACGCGCTTGCCGGAACTCCGGCTTCGGAGTGGGACATCGTCGGGATCGGCGACCCTTCGATCCAGGGCTTCGCGACCGAGTTCAGCATCGACAAGGGCGAGACGCTCTCGTTCAAGATCGATACCGACGCAAGCGACTACTCGATCGAGATCTACCGGCTCGGCTACTACCAGGGAGACGGCGCGCGGCTCGTCGCGACCGTGATCCCCTCCCCGACACTTCCCCAGTTGCAGCCCGATTGTCTGAACGACACGGAAACCGGGCTCATCGATTGCGGGAACTGGGCCGTTTCGGCGACGTGGGCGGTACCCTCGACGGCGGTTTCGGGCGTCTACATCGCGAGGCTCGAGCGGACCGACACGGGAGGCGCGAGCCATGTGCCCTTCATCGTGCGCGACGACGCGCGAGTCGCCGCGATCGTCTTCCAGACCGCCGACACGACCTGGCAGGCGTACAACGACTACGGCGGCAACAGCCTCTACGTCGGGAGCCCGAACGGTCGCGCGCGGAAGGTGAGCTACAACCGTCCGTTCACGACGCGGAACGTCGATGCCGGCGTCGACTATCTCTGGAATGGCGAATACCCGATGCTGCGTTGGCTCGAGGCCAACGGCTACGACGTCCAGTACATCTCGGGAATCGATACCGATCGGGATGGCTCGTTGCTTCTCGGCCGCAAGGTCTATCTCTCGAACGGCCACGACGAGTACTGGTCGGCCGCGCAGCGTACGAACGTCGAGACGGCGCTCACCGCCGGCGTGAATCTCGGCTTCTTCAGCGGCAACAAGATCTTCTGGAAGACGCGCTTCGAGCCGTCGATCGATGGCTCGGGAACCCCGTACCGCACGCTCGTCTGCTACAAGGAGACGCATTCGGGGGTCGTGACCGACCCGGCGCATCCGGTCTGGACCGGGACCTGGCGCGACGCCCGCTTCAGCCCGCCCGCCGACGGCGGCCGTCCCGAGAACGCCCTCGGCGGCAGCATCTTCATGGTGAACGGCGAGTTCACGGGTGCCATCACGGTATCCGGTGAAGAGGGACGCATGCGGCTGTGGCGGGGGACGAGCCTCGCGACGCTGCCGCTCGGCGATACCGCGACGCTCGCTCCCGGAAGCCTCGGCGCAGAGCTCGACGTCGACCTCGACAACGGGTCCCGTCCGCCGGGTCTCGTCGGACTCTCGTCGACTCCGATCGTGACGGGCTCGCTCTGGCTCCAGGACGAAGGAAGCACCTTCGGGCCGGGCTCGGGAACGCACAAGCTCACGTTGCATCGCAATCCGACGTCGGACGCCGCCGTCTTCTCGACGGGAACCTATCAGTGGTCCTGGGGCCTCGACGCGACGCACGACCGCGCCGGGCTGGGGGCGACGACCGACGTCCGGATGCAGCAGGCGACCGTGAACCTCTTCGCCGACCTCGGTGTCGAGCCCGCATCGCTCCAGCCGGGGCTCGCGCTTCTCCCGATCGCTCCCGATACGACGCCTCCCACCGCGACGATCGGCTCGCCGACCCCGGGCGCGAATCTCGAGGTCGGCGTTCCGACGACCGTCGCGGGAACCGCCGCGGACGTCGGCGGCGTGGTCGGTGGCGTCGAGGTCTCGGTCGATGGCGGCGCCACGTGGCATCCCGCGGCGGGTCGCGAGAGCTGGAGCTACTCCTGGACGCCGTCGACACCGGGGGCCGCAACGCTCCTCGCGCGTGCAGCCGACGACAGCGCACGGCTCGGGGTTCCATCGGCTCCGATCGCAGTGACGCTCGGATCTGCGGCGCCGTGCACGGCCAACTGCTCGATCTTCGCTCCCGGCGCGACTCCGACGATCCTCGACGACGGTACTTCTCAGCCGGTCGAGCTCGGAGTGAAGTTCCGTTCGTCCGCCGACGGCTTCGTCGAAGGGATCCGCTTCTACAAGGCGGCCACCAGCACGGGTGCGCACGGGGTGAACCTGTGGACGGCGGCCGGAGCGCTCCTCGCGAGCGCTCCGCTCACGAACGGAACGGAATCGGGTTGGCAGCAGGTGAGCTTCGCCTCCCCCGTTCCGATCGCGGCGAACACGGTCTACGTCGCGTCGTATCACGGGGAGAGCGGTCGCTACGTGCGTGACGAAGCGGCGTTCACTTCCGCGGCGATCTCGAGGCCTCCGCTCGAGGCGCTCGCGTCGGGTGTTGCGACGGGACCGAACGGTGTCTTCGGGTACGGGCCGGCCGGGAGCTTCCCCACGGAGGGGTACCTCGACAGCAACTACTTCGTCGACGTCGTCTTCGACCCCGCGTCGCTCGTGTCGATCGCCATCTCGCCGGCCGATCCCTCGATCGCATTCGGCGCCACGCAGGCGTTCCAGGCGATCGGGACGTACTCGGACGCCTCGACCTTCGATCTCTCGGCCGCGGCGATCTGGGCGTCTTCGAACGTGTCCGTGGCAACCGTCGCAGCGGGGGGGCTCGCGACCGGCGCCGGCGGGGGGACGGCGACGATCACGGCCACGGTCGGAGCGGTCGTCGGGAGCACCTCGATCACGGTGGCGCCGCCTCCGCCCTCCGTCACCACGGCCTCGCTTCCCGCGGCCGCGGTGGGCGTGGCCTACTCGGCAACGCTTGCGGGCGCCGGGGGAACGCCGCCCTATGTGTGGTCGATCGGTGGAACGCTACCGCCCGGGCTCACGCTCAACCCGACGAGCGGAACGATCTCGGGGATCCCGACCGCGACGGGGAGCTACGCGCTGTCGGTCGAGCTCACGGACGCAGCGCTCGCGACGGCGCTCGCGGCGCTTTCGATCGACGTCGCGGCGGCGCCGCTCGTCGCGCTCCAGGTGAGCCCGGATCCGGTTTCGATCCCCGCCGGAGCCACGCAACAGTTCACCGCGACGGGCACCTACGCCGATCTCTCGACGCAGGATCTCTCCGCGGTCGTCGTCTGGGGTTCGGCGAGCCCCTCGGTCCTCTCGATCGACGCGGCCGGTCTCGCGACGGCGATCGGACCCGGAACGCGCCAGGGGACCGCGACGCTCGGCGCGATCTCGGACACGGCGCTCGCGACGGTCGAGCCCGGGCCCGATCTCGCCGTTCTCACCTCGTCACTTCCCTCGGCGACCGTCACCGTGCCGTATCAGGCGACGCTCGCGGCGAGCGGAGGAACTCCGCCCTACACGTGGTCGGTGAGCGGCAGTCTGCCGCCGGGACTCACCCTCGATCCGAACACCGGGATCATCTCGGGGACGCCCACGACCTCGGTCCTGACGAGCTTCCTCGTCGTCGTGACCGATTCCGCGTCCGCGACCGCCTCGAGGCCGCTCAACATCAGCGTCGCACCCGCTCCGCTCATTGCGATCGGAGTCACTCCGGCGGATCCCATCGTTCCGGCGGGATCGACGCAGGCCTTCGTGGCGACGGGGACCTACGCCGACGCGACGCTTCGCGACGTGAGCTCCGAGGTGAGCTGGGCGTCGACGAACGCGGCCGTCGCGACGATCGCTCCGGGCGGTCTCGCCACGGCGGTCGGCACCGGCGTCTCGACGATCTCCGCTGCGCTCGGCGAGGTGAGCGCCGAGACGACGCTCACGGTCGTCGCACCGCCGATCGAGATCACGACGACGTCGCTTCCCGACGCGAGCTTCGGCATGCCGTTCCTCTCGCCGCCACTCGCTGCCGTCGGCGGAACGCCCCCCTATACCTGGTCGATCGCTTCGGGCCTGCCGCCCGGTCTTTCGATCGACCCCGTGACGGGCGTGATCTCCGGAACGCCGACCGCCGGCGGAGTCTTCTCCTTCCTCGTGACGGTGACCGATTCGGCACTCCTCGTCGGCTCCCGAACGCTCGAGATCACGGTCCCGGAGCTCGCGAACTTCACGATCTGGCCGGAGAGCGTCCCGATCGCAGTGACTGACAGCGGGGATCCGGGTTCCGTCGAACTCGGCATCAAGTTCCGCGCGTCCGAAGCCGGTTTCGTCACCGGAATCCGCTTCTACAAGTCGGCTGCGAACGTCGGGACGCACGTCGGAAGCCTCTGGAGCGAGAGCGGCACCCTGCTTGCCACGGCGACGTTCACGAACGAGACCGAGTCTGGCTGGCAGCAGGTGGACTTCGGTGCCCCGGTGCCGATCGCCGCGAACACCGTCTACGTCGCTTCGTACTTCGCGCCGGCGGGTCGCTACAGCGTCGACGAGCAGTACTTCTCGTCCGGACAGGGGTTCGACAATCCGCCGCTGCGTGCACTCTCGTCGGCCGAATCCGGCGGCAACGGCGTCTACTCCTACGCGGCGGCGAGCAGCTTCCCCACCGAGACGTACCTCGGCAGCAATTACTGGGTCGACGTCGTCTTCGCCGGTGAGCCGCCTCCGGCCCTCGAGTCGATCACCGTGACGCCGGCGTCGCCCGTGATTTCGACCGGTGGCGGGACGCAGCCGTTCTCGGCCACGGGAACCTACGCCGATTCGAGCACCGTCGATCTCACTTCGCAGGTGGTCTGGGCTTCGTCTTCGCCGGCGGTCGCCGCGGTTTCCGGGACGGGCCTCGCCACTGCGGGAACCCCGGGAACGACGACGATCTCCGCCACGCTCGGCGCCGTGAGTGGAACCGCGAGCCTCACGGTCGAGCTCGGTACGCTCTCGGTGGGAACCGCTTCGCTCGCGCCGGGGACGCAGGGGACTCCTTACACGGCCATCCTGGTCCCGCTCGGGGGCCTCTCGCCCTACACGTGGTCGGTGGTCGGAGCTCTCCCGGACGGTCTTTCGCTCGATCCCTCGACCGGTGTGATCTCCGGGACCCCGACGACACTCGGGACGTTCCCGTTCACCGCCGAGGTGGTGGATTCGAGCGCGCAGAATGCGAGCGCGGGCCTCTCGATCGAGATCGCCGCAGTCCCCGTGCTCTCCTCGATCTCGGTGACCCCCTCGACGCCCACGCTCGCGCGCGGCGCGACGCAGGCGCTCACCGCGACCGGGACGCTCTCGAACGGCACGACCCAGAACCTGACGACCCAGGTGGTCTGGAGCAGCTCGGTGCCGTCGGTCGGCCGTGTCGACTCGAGTGGTGTGGTGACGGCCTTCAACCCGGGAACGTCGACGCTCACGGCGACCCTCGGAGCGGTCAGTGGCAGCGCGACCCTGACGGCGACGGCGGCGCCCCCGCAGGCGACCGAGGGGCCCGGCGGTCCGATCCTCCTCGTCACGCATCCGGGCAACCCGTACGGGAGGTTCCTCGCCGAGATCGTCCGGGCAGAAGGCTTCATGGCGTTCTCGGCGATGGACGTCGATCTCGTGAACCCGGCCGTTCTCGCGTCGCACGACGTCGTCCTGCTCGCCGAGTTTCCGCTCACGGCGGCGCAGGCGGCGATGTTCGACGCCTACGTCGCGACGGGGGGCAACCTGATCGCGATGCGGCCGGATCCGCAGCTCGCTGCGACCCTCGGTCTGCAGGATCTCTCGGCGACACTCTCGAACGCCTACTTGCAGGTCTCGACGGCGTCCGGGCCGGGCGCCGGAATCGTCGGCGAGACGATCCAGTACAAGGGAACGGCGGATCTCTACGCGCTCGACGGGGCGGGCGCCGTCGCGACGCTCTACGCGACCGCGACGACTCCGACCGCGGCACCCGCCGTGACGCTCCACGGCTCGCTTCTCGGCAAGGCGGCGGCCTTCACCTACGACCTCGCCCGATCGGTGGCGTGGGCGCGGCAGGGAAACCCCGCCTGGAGCGGAACCAGCCGGAGCGGGACGAACCCGATCCGCTCGGTCGAGCTCTATTTCGGATCTTCGCCGACAGACCCGCAACCCGACTGGGTGGACTTCGATAAGGTCGCGATCCCGCAGGCGGACGAGCAGCAACGTCTGCTCGCGAACCTGATCCTGCAGATGAGCCTCCCCACGCTCCCGCTCCCGCGCTTCTGGTACCTGCCGTCCGGGCACGAAGCGGCGATCGTCATGACCGGCGACGATCACAACAACCAGGGAACCGCAGCACGGTTCAATTCCTATCTCGCCGAGAGCGCGCCCGGCTGCTCGGTCGAGAACTGGGAGTGCGTGCGGAGCACCTCGTACATCTACGTCGGATCGCTCTCGACGGCGCAGGCGCAGTTCTACGAGAGTCAGGGCTTCGAGGTCTCGCTCCACGTCGACACCGGTTGCGCCAACTGGGTGAGCCCGACTGCGCTCTCGCTCTCCTATGGAGTCCAGCTCGGCGTCTTCGAGGCCGCGTACCCAGGGGTATCGGCGCCGTCGACCAACCGGACCCATTGCGTGGTCTGGAGCGACTACGACACGCAGCCGCAGGTCGAACTCGCGAGCGGAATCCGCCTCGACACGACCTACTACTACTTCCCGGGTTCCTGGGTCGGAGACCGGCCTGGATTCATGACCGGGTCGGGAATCCCGATGCGGTTCGTCGACCGGCGCGGAGCCACGATCGACGTCTGGCAGGCGGCGACGCACATGACCGACGAGTCGTCGCAAACGTATCCATTCACGGTCGATACGCTGCTCGACAACGCGCTCGGCCCCGAGGGCTACTACGGAGTCTTCACGGCGAACATGCACACCGACTCGGCGCTTCCGGTCGGTCCCGGAGCGGGCTCGTGGGTGGGATCCTACGCGATCGTCGACTCGGCGCAGGCGCGTGGCGTCCCGATCGTCTCGGCGCGGCAGATGCTCGAGTGGCTCGACGGCCGCGATTCCTCGACCTTCGGCAGCATCACCTTCGACGGCGCCCTGCTCGACTTCTCGGTCACGGCGGCTCCGGGCGCCAACAACCTGCGCGGGATGCTGCCGCTCGAGTTGCCGGGAAAGACGCTCACGGCTCTGACCCGCGACGGGAGCCCGATCTCGTTCACGACGCGCACGATCAAGGGGGTCGTCTACGCGATGTTCCCTGCGACGACCGGAGCCTACGAGGCCACCTACCAGTAGCGGCGCTGCTCCGTGCCGCGTCGGTGAGGTCCGACGCGGAGAGCGGGACTCTTTTCGGCTTGACCCCGCGCGACGCGTCGTGGAGTATCCAGGGCCCGCTCGGCACGAGGAGGACTCCGATGCAGCCCGCACTGGCGACGCGGATCGATCGACTCGTCGAACTCGGATGGGAACCCGTCACGACGACGGAAACCAGCGCGTCGCTGGTGGGACGCCGCCCTTTCAACTGGTGGCTCTTCCTGTTCGTGATCGTGTTCTTCCCGGTCTTCGGCGGGATCCTCTACCTGGTCTTCTGGCTCGCGACTTCGCGAATGACCGTCTTCCTCCACCAGGAGGGCGAGGAGGTCCACGAGGCCGGAGATCTGTGGCTCGTCGGCATCCAGGAGCAGCAGCGGGAGGCGGTCGCCGCGCAGCAGCGTGCCATCAAGGAGCGCGGCTTCCTCGCGGCGATGTGGCCGCAACTCATCACCTTTCTGTTGCTCTTGGCGGCCTGGGTCTGGCTCCTGCGCCAGGTCTTCTAGGCGGGACCCCGGGAGAAGCCCGGAAGGCCGCAGCAATCCGGCTCTTCCGCCGCCGTTCCCCATCGCCGAGGAGGGAGATCCGTGCAGGACACCGCAGCGACGCAAGGTTCGATCGAGCCTCCGGGAGGAGTGGAAGGCGCGAGCCTCCTGTGGCGAGAGCTCCCCTACCTGGTCGTGCTCGTGATGACGATGATCGGGGTCGCCTACACGAGCGCGTCGAGGGAGCCGCTCGTGGTGTATTGGGAGGTGCTCGCCCTCACGGTCGGCGGCGTCTGCATGCTCACGGGCTGGCGGCAGTCCGAGGACTCGCAGGCCCGGCTGCGAATGCTCTGGACGCAGGCCCTCCATTGGTTCGCGTTCCTGGTCGCCATGAACATCGTCCTCCTCCCGGGCGTCCAGCGCGTGCTCACCTCGAGTGCCACGGGACTCACGCTCCTCATGCTGCTGGCGCTCGGCACCTTCGTCGCGGGGATCCACCTCTCGGTGAGGATCTGCCTGCTCGGGCTCACGATGGCCCTCGCAGTGCCCGCGATTGCATGGCTCAAGCAGTCCGCCGTCTTGCTGGTCCTGGCAGCGATCGCGCTGGTCGCGATCGCGCTCGGCGTCTGGTGGCTCCGCGCGGGAGC
>CAJPFO010000199.1 GCA_905339255.1 Myxococcaceae bacterium | reverse complement strand
CCCATCGGATCGTCCATGATGTCCGTGTGCTCCGGGCGCTCGACCACGTGATCCTCGCGGTTTCCGACCTTCCGGTTGCGACGCGGACCCTCGCTCGCCTGCTCGGCCGCGCGCCCTCCTGGCGCGGCGAGCATCCGGTGCTCGGCACCGAGAACACGCTTTTCAGGCTCTCGAACACGTACGTCGAGCTGCTCGCGCCGCTCGGCGAGGGAGGCGTCGCCGGTCGCCTCCGCGCGCACCTCGACGCGGAAGGGGAGGGCCTCGTCGGGCTCGCCTTCCGGACGGACGATGCTGGCGCCTGCCACCGAACTCTCGCCTCGCGAGGCTTCGATCCGGCCCCGCCCGAGGACGGGATCGGAAGGGACGTCGAGTCGGGCGCATGGCGACGTTGGAGGAGCGTCCACGTGCCTCGCGAGCGGACGCGGGGGATCCTGCTCTTCGCGATCGAGCACGAGTCCGAAGACGAAGCACTCGCTCCTGCGCAAGCGGTCGGGGATCCTCGCGCCTCGGTCCTCGGCCTCGACCACGTGGTCGTCGTGACCTCGGACGTCGACGCGTCGCGCGCGATCTACGGCGACGGCCTCGGGCTTCGCCTCGCGCTCGACCGGACCTTCGACGAGCGGAAGCTCCGGCTGCTCTTTTTCCGCGTGGGCGGTGTCACGGTCGAGCTCGCGCACCCGCTCGAAGCGCCCGTCTCGCCGCAGGACCGTTTCATGGGCCTCTCGTGGCAGGTCCCCGATCTCGAAGCCGCGCGCGAGCGGATCGTTGCCGCAGGTTTCGACGTTTCGCCGGTCCGCACGGGAATCAAGCCCGGAACCCGCGTCGCGAGCGTCCGGGGGCGGCCGCTCGGCGTGGATACGCTGCTCATCGAGCCGGCCCCGCCGGCGGCGACGAGGCTCGGCTAGAATCTCCCCATGAGCGCCGCACGCCCCCTCCCGGCCGATCTTCCCCGAGACCTCGAAGCGGAGATCCTGCGCCTCAAGAAGGAGCGCAACGCGATCCTGCTCGCGCACTACTACCAGGAATCGGAGGTCCAGGCCCTCGCCGACGGGGTGGGCGACTCACTCCAACTCGCTCGCGCCGCGCAGAAGGCCGACTGCGAGGTGATCGCCTTCTGCGGCGTCCACTTCATGGCGGAGACCGCGAAGATCCTGAATCCGCATCGCAAGGTCGTCGTCCCCGACCTCGAGGCCGGCTGTTCGCTCGCCGACGGTTGCCCCGTCGATCAGTTCCGCGCTTTCGTCGCCCGGCATCCGGGCGCGAAGGTCGTGACCTACATCAACTCCTCCGCCGAAGTGAAGGCGATGAGCGATCTCATCTGCACCTCCTCGAATGCGGTCAAGATGGTCGAGCACTTCGAAGGGCAGCCGGTCGTCTTCGCGCCCGACCGTCATCTGGCGCGCTGGGTGGCGCGCGAGGCGAACCGTCCCGACCTGATCGTCTGGCAGGGGATCTGCATCGTCCACGAGCAGTTCAGCGCCAAGCGCCTCGCCGAGCTGCGCGTCAAACACCCCGACGCCGAGGTGCTCGCGCATCCCGAGTGCGACGACGCGGTCCTCGCGCAGGCCGATACCATCGGATCGACGTCGAGGATCATCGAACGCGCGATCGAGTCGCCGGCGAAGACGCTCATCATCGCCACCGAGGACGGGGTCTTCCATCAGATCCGCCGCCGCGTCCCCGAGAAGACGCTCCTGCAGGCGCCCGGTCCCGATGAGGGCTGCGCCTGCAACCGCTGTCCCTACATGCGCCTCAACACGCTCGAGAAGCTCTACCTCTGCCTGCGCGATCTCGAGCCGGAGGTCACGGTTCCGGAGGAGATCCGCGTTCGGGCGCTGCGACCGATCGAGAAGATGCTCGAACTCTCCGCGTGAGGATCGCGACCTGGAACGTGAACTCGGTCCGGGCGCGAAAGGAGAGACTGCTCGGCTGGCTCGAGCGCCGAGCGCCCGACGTCGTCTGCCTCCAGGAGGTGAAGGTCGCCGACGCCGACTTTCCCGCGGGCGAGATCGAGGCCGCGGGCTACCACTGCGCGGTGAACGGACAACGGACCTACCACGGCGTCGCAATCCTCTCGCGGACTCCGCCCACGGATGTCTCGAAGGGAATCGGCGACGAACGCCTCGATGCGCAGGCGCGGCTGGTCGAGGCGAAGGTCGAAGGGATCCGCGTGCTTTCGGCGTACTTCCCGAACGGTGGCGAGGTCGGCTCCGAGAAATGGGCGTTCAAGCTCGCGTGGATGGCGGGGCTCCGCGCATACCTCGCCGCGACTGCGAAGCCGAGCGAGCCGCTCGTCCTGTGCGGCGACATGAACGTCGCGCCCGAAGATCGGGACGTCGCGAACCCCGATGCGTGGAGAGACAGTGTGTTGTGTCACCCGAACGCGCGCGCCGCGCTCCGCGAGCTTCTCGATTGGGGCCTCGTCGATACCTTCCGCCTCCACCACGCCGAGCCCGGCTTCTACTCGTGGTGGGATTACCGTCAGCTCGGCTTTCCCCGCAACGACGGGCTTCGCATCGATCACGTGCTCGCGACCCGGCCACTCGCGAAGCGCTGCACGGGGGCCTCGATCGACCGCGACGCGCGCAAGGGCAAGCAGCCCTCGGACCATGCCCCGGTGCTGGCCGAGTTCGGCCCGGCCGGGACCGCGGGAGCGTGAGCTCCTCTCCGATTCGAGGCGCGTGCTTGACGAACGCCGATCCGTACCGTAACCACCTCTCGATGGCCCATTTCCGTGTCACGCACCTCCTCCTCACGTCGGCCCTGCTTCTTCGCAGGGCGGGAGGGGCGTAGCGCGCCAGGGGCCAGGATCCGAGACGCGAAACCCTCTCCCGCCGAGCCGGCCGGAGGGGGTTTCGTGCTTTTCTGGAAGCACGCGACTCCCGGGGCCGGAGGCGGAAGCCGGGCCAAGGGAGATCGCCATGAAGCAGAGAGCCGCGAACAAGTACAGACCGTTTCCGCCCATCGAGCTCGCCGACCGCAGCTGGCCGTCGAGCTCGATCGCGCGCGCACCGCGCTGGTGCAGCGTCGACCTCCGGGACGGAAACCAGGCGCTTCCCGAGCCGATGGGCCCCGACCGCAAGCTCCTCTTCTTCGAGGCGCTGGTGCGTGCAGGCTTCGAGGAGATCGAGGTCGGCTTCCCGAGCGCGTCGCAGGCGGATTTCGATTTCGTCCGCATACTGGCCGAGCGCGAGCTCGTTCCAGATCACGTCACGGTGTCGGTTCTCACGCAGGCACGAGACCCGCTGATCGAGCGGACCTTCGACGCCCTCCGCGGGATCCCGCGGGCGATCGTCCATCTCTACAACTCGACGTCGACGCTCCAGCGCCGGGTCGTCTTCGGGATGGACCGCGCCGGGATCACGGCGCTCGCCGTCCACGCGGCGCGGACCGTTCGGCGCCTCGCCGAGAAGTCCCGTGGCGACGTCCGCTTCGAGTATTCGCCGGAGAGCTTCACGGCGACCGAGCTCGATTTCGCGGTCGAGATCTGCGAGGCGGTGATCGAGGTCTTCGAGCCGACGCCGGAGCGAAAACTCGTGTTGAACCTCCCGGCGACGGTCGAGATGGCGACCCCGAACGTCTACGCCGACCAGATCGAATGGTTCGGTCGCCATCTGCGAGGGCGCAATCGCGTCGTGCTCTCGGTGCATCCGCACAACGACCGCGGAACGGCCGTCGCCGCGGCGGAGCTCGCTCTCCTGGCGGGCGCCGAGCGGATCGAGGGGACGCTCTTCGGAAACGGCGAGCGGACGGGAAACGTGTGCCTCGTGACGCTCGCGATGAACCTCTACACACAGGGGATCGATCCCGGGCTCGACTTCTCCGACATGAAGGAGTGGGTCCGACTGGTCGAGCACTGCAATCGGCTGCCCGTGCATCCGCGACATCCCTACGCGGGAGAGCTCGCCTTCACCGCGTTCTCGGGATCGCACCAGGACGCGATCCGCAAGGGCCTCGCCGCGCGGCGGCGCGCGCAGGATCCGTTCTGGGAGGTGCCGTACCTCCCCATCGACCCTGCCGACGTCGGGCGTGCCTACGAACCCGTGGTCCGCATCAACAGCCAATCGGGAAAGGGCGGAGTGGCGCACGTCCTCGAAGAGGATCACGGCCTTCGAGTGCCTCGCGGGCTCCAGATCGAGCTCTCGCGAGCGATCCAGGAACGCGCCGACGAGAGCGGGGCCGAGATCTCGTCGGGGCAGGTCTTCGACGCGTTCGCCGGCGAGTACCTTCGAGCCGGACCGCTCGCACTCATCGACCACGAGGAGGTTGGCGGCGGGATCCGTGCGGTCCTGCTCGTCGACGGCATCGAGCGGACGATCTCCGGGTTCGGAAAAGGGCCGCTCGAAGCGTTCGTGATCGCGATCCGGGACGGGCTTGGTTTCGACGTGCACGTTGCGGAGTACGCCGAGCACTCGCTCGGCGAGGGCGAGGCGGCACTCGCCGTGGCCTACGTCGAGATCGTGACCGCGAGCGGTGCGGCACTCTTCGGCGTCGGGAAGAGCCCGAGCCTCCTCACGGCGTCTCTCGAGGCCGTCGTATCGGCCTTGAACCGCGCGCTTCGTCGCGGCGAGCGGCTCCTCTTTGCGGCCTGAGCGACGCGAAGGCGGGGGACGGGTCGAGCGGGAGGCTCGTCCCCCGCCGCACGCGAAGCGCAGAGGCCACCGCGCCGGCGGCGATCAGGAGCCCTTCGCGAGAAGCTCCTCGATCTTCTCGACGACTTCGGTCGCCTCCGGCCTGGTTCGCGGCGAGAACTTCGCCACCACATTGCCTTCGCGATCGACGAGGTATTTCTGGAAGTTCCACTCGACCGGGCCCCCGATCGGCGGCGGTCGGCTCGTGAGCTCGCGGTAGAGCGGGTGGATCGAGTCGCCCTTCACCGAGATCTTCGAGAACATCGGAAACTCGACGCCGTAGGTCGATCGGCAGAACTCGGCGATCTGCGGGTCGGTCCCGGGCTCCTGGCCGAGGAAGTCGTTCGCGGGGAAGCCGAGCACGACGAAGCCGCGGTCCCGGTATTTGCGATGGAGCGCTTCGAGGCCCTCGTACTGCGGCGTGAGTCCGCATTTGCTCGCGGTGTTGACGAGCAGGACCACTCGTCCCTTGTACTCGGCGAGATTCTGCTCGCTTCCGTCGAGACGCTTCATGGTGCGGTCGAGCACGGTCGTCTCCTGCGTGGCGGCAATCGGATCCGCATGCGCCGCGAGAGCGCCGCTCGCGACGAGCGTCAGCGCGATCCACGTGCGTCGAACGAGCTTCATGGTCGGACTCCCGGATGCAACGAGCAGCCTAGCTGGCGCCGCGGGGGCGTCGAACGCGCCCCGGCCCGCGCGTCGCGACCTCCATCCCCCGCGCGTTCGCGCGTAGGGGCGACCGGCCGGATCCCCGCGGCCCCCGCGCGTTCGCGCGTAGGGGCGACCCGGTGGGTCGCCCTCCTCAGCCGGGATCTCGAATCGGCCCCCTAGAGCCCGTACGCGGCCCGGAGCTCCGGATCCTTCTTCGCGAGCAGCTCGGCGAGCGACACCATCACCTTGCACTGCTTCCAGGTGGCGTCGTCCTGCATCTTTCCGTCGAGCATGAGGACGCCTCTTCCATCGGGCATGGCCTCGAGCACGCGCTTCGCGAAGGCGACCTCGGCCGGATCGGGACTGAAGACCCGCTTCGCGATTTCGATCTGCGAGGGATGGAGCGACCATGCGCCGACGCAGCCCATGAGGAACGCCCCGCGGAACTGCGCCTCGCAGCCGACCGCGTCACTGATGTCGCCGAAGGGGCCATAGAAGGGGAGCAGACCATTCGCCGTGCAGGCGTCGACCATCCGCGCGATCGAGTAGTGCCACAGATCCTGCTGCGCTCGGACACGCGGGGCGTTCGCGTCGTTCGGATCCGGGTCCGCGACGACCTGGTAGCCGGGATGTCCGCCTCCGACCCGCGTGGTCTTCATGCGCCGCGAGGCCGCGAGATCTGCCGGTCCGAAGCTCATCCCCTGCATGCGCGGGCTCGCCTGCGCGATCTCCTCGACGTTCGCGACACCCTGCGCGGTCTCGAGGATGGCGTGGATCAGGATCGGTCGGCGCACGCCGTGCTTGGCTTCGAGCTGCGCGAGCAGGCGGTCCATGTAATGGATGTCCCAGGCGCCCTCGACCTTGGGCACCATCACGACGTCGAGCCGGTCTCCGATCTCGGCGACGAGGCGCAGGAGATCGTCGAGCACCCACGGGCTGTCGAGCGAGTTGATTCGCGTCCAGAGCGCCGTGTCGCCGAAGTCGGTGGTCTTGCCGATCCGGCACAGCCCCTCGCGCGCGGCTTCTTTGCGGTCGGCCGGGACGGCGTCCTCGAGATTTCCGAGCAGGATGTCGGTCTTCTTCGCGATCTCCGGAAGCTTCGCCGCCATCTTCTCGTTCGACGGATCGAAGAAGTGGATCATCCGCGACGGCCGGACCGGGATCTCTGCGACGGGAGCGGGCGCTCCGACGGCCTGCGGCTTCATGAAGTCTCGGGGGCTTCGCATGGGGGCCTCCTGGCTCGAGTCTAGCTCTCGTAGAGCTTCACGATCGTGACGGTTCCCGGGGGGGCGGCCTGGACGCAGAGGTCGCAGAGCACGCATTCGTCGAGGTTCTCCTCGACGATCCGAAGCCGGCTCCCGTCGACCGCGAAGATGTTGACCGGGCAGACCTCGACGAGCTTGCGAGCGAGCTTCTCGTCGGAGGCGACCTCGTCTTCGACCCGTACGTCGATGAACATGCCGGGCATCAGCGCTTCTCCGCGAGACGCTTCTGGATCAGCTTCGGGATCTCCTCGATGCGTTCGGCCACCGAGATTCCCGCCTTCTCCATGCGCTCGATCTTCGCCGCCGTGGTGTCTTCTTTGCCTTCGACGATCGTCCCGGCGTGGCCGAAGCGCATTCCCTTCATCTCGTCCATGAAGCGTCCGGCCATGAACGCGACGATCGGGAGTCGGCTCTCGTGCGCGACGACCCACTCGGCGAGCTCCGCCTCCATGCGGCCGCCCGGCTCCGAGTAGATCGCGATCGCCTTCGTCTCCGGATCGGCCTCGAACAGCGGCATCAACTCGGCGTAGGTCGTTCCGATGATCGCGTCGCCGCCGATCGAGACCGCGGTCGACTGTCCGAGCCCTGCCGCCGTGAGCGTGCTCGCGATCTCGGTCGTCATTCCGCCCGAGCGCGACATGATCGCGACCGGCCCCCGCGTGTACGCCTGGCGCGTGTTCGCGGCCGGCCCGCCGATGCCGCCCATCTTGCACTCGCCGGGCGTGATGAGTCCGAGGCAATTCGGGCCGATGATGCGCGCTCCGCGCAAGGTCGCGAGCTCGACCATCTGCGCGACCTCCTGGCGCGGGATGTTCTCGGTGACCACGACGATCAGTCGGATCCCGTTCTCGATCGCCTCGAAGGCGGCGTCCCGCGTGAATCCCGGCGGAACCGCGATCACCGACCCCTGTACGGGCCCATGGTGCTTCACGACGTCCCGGACGCAGTCGTAGACGGGAACGCCGTAGACGTCACGCCCCGCGCGTCCCGGCGTCACTCCGCCCACGATCTTCGAGCCGTAGTCGAGGCACTCACGGGTCAGGTTCACGGCCTCGCGGCCGGTGATTCCCTGGACCAGGAAGGTCGTTTTCTCGTCGACGAGGATCGACACGCCACTCGCCTCCTAGGCCTTCATCTTCGCGACGGCCCGGCCCGCGGCCTCGTACATCGAGACGGAGCGGTCGCAGTAATCGACGCCGTACTTGCGAAGGATCTTGAAGCCCTCGCCCTCCCAGGCCCCCGGGATCCGGAAGACCGCGATCACGTCGGCGGGCTTCTTGCCGGCTTCGATGCAGCCCTTGATCACGCCACGGGCCACGATGTCGACGCGCGTGTTCGACACCACGTTCATCATCACCGCGATCTTCTCGACGCCGGGCTTCGAGAGGATCAGCTTGGTGAGCTCCTTGGCCTTGTTCACGCTCGGGTTGCCGCCGATCTCGCAGTAGTTCGCGGGGCGGCCGCCGTGCTTGCGTACGGCGTCGAAGAGCGTGAGCGAACCGCCTCCGGCTCCGATCACGAGCCCGAGGTTCCCGTCGAACTCGACGACGTTGCCCGCGACGCCGCGGTGATCCTTCGCGTTCACCTCGGCGCCGGCGATCTCGAAGGGCGTCGCCTCGCGAGCCTGCCTCGTCTCGGCGGGCTGGATTCCGAGCTCGTCGAGGAGCTTCCGGTGCTTGCCCCGGGCCTCGGCTTCGAGGTCGATGTGCCCGTCGAGAACGAGGAAACGGCCGTCGGAAAGCCTCGCCAGCGGGTTGATCTCGGCGAGCGTCAGGTCGTACGCCAAGAAGATCCGCATGAGCTCGAAGACGATCGGCGTGAGACGATTGAGCGCATCGCCCGAGACTCCCGTCGCGGAGATCGCCTGCTTGGCGATCCGCGGGGTCACCGGGAGGAGCGACGAGAAGTGCGTCTTCGAGACGTGTTCCGGATGCTTCTCGGCGACCTCTTCGACGTCGATCCCGCCCATGTCGCTGAAGACGAGCACGGGGCACTTGCGGCGGCCGTCCCAGGTGATCGCCGCGAAGTACTCCTGCGCGACCCCACTGCGCTCCTCGACGAGGACCGCCCGGCACTTCTGGCCGTTCACGACGATCGGAACGATCGCGTCGTAGTGCGCGGCCGCCTCTCCGGGATGGTCGGCGAAGCGGACGGCGCCCGCCTTCATCCGGCCGCCGGAGAGCACCTGGCTCTTGAGCACCACCGGTCCGCCGATCTCTCCGGCGATGCGGCGCGCGTCGTCGGCGGAGCGGGCGAGGCCGCTCTTGCCGAGCGGCATCCCGTGGCGCCTGAAGAGCGCCTTCGACTCGTACTCGTAGAAGCGCATGGAAACCTCGGAACGGGCGAGGGTGGGGCTCCTAAGCGCGCGGACCCTAACGTGAATGCGCGGAGCGGGCAAGCGCGCGGCTCGCCGGGAACGCCGCTCGCCGTTACGCTCCCGCGGCCCCCACGCGAAGGAGCGATGCCATGGCCTCTGCCCTCGAGTCGATCGTCCAGGCCATCGAGGCCGGCGCCGGAAAGCAGGAGATCGAGGCGCTCCCGCTTCCTGCGACCTTCCGCGCCGTCACGACGCACAAGGACGAGCAGAAGATGTTCGAGGGGATTCCGTCCTCCGAGAAGGATCCCCGCAAATCCCTCCACATCGACGACGTGCCCGTTCCCGAGCTCGGTCCCGGCGAGGCGATCATCGCCGTCATGGCGTCGGCCGTGAACTTCAACACGGTGTGGACTTCGATCTTCGAGCCGATCTCCACCTTCGCGTTCCTCGAGCGCAACGGCAAGCGCAGCGCGCTCTGGAAGCGACACGACCTCCCGTACCACATCGTCGGAAGCGACGCGTCCGGAGTCGTGCTCCGCGTCGGACCCGGCGTTTCGAAGTGGAAGCCCGGTGACCGCGTCGTCGTGCACTGCAACTACGTCGACCTCGAGGAGCCCGAGGGGCACGACGATGCGATGATGGATCCCGCCCAGACGATCTGGGGCTTCGAGACGAACTTCGGTGGAATGGCCGAGCTCTGCCTCGTCAAGTCGAACCAGATCATGCCGAAGCCCGAGCATCTCACCTGGGAGGAGGCGGCGTGCAGCGGCCTCGTGAACTCGACGGCGTACCGCCAGCTCGTCTCGAAGCACGGCGCGGGAATGAAGATGGGCGACGTCGTGCTGATCTGGGGAGCTTCGGGAGGCCTCGGGGGCTATGCGACGCAGTACGCAGTTCGTGGCGGAGCGATTCCGGTGGGCGTCGTCTCGAGCGCACATCGGGCCGGGATCGTCCGCAAGCTCGGCTGCCCGGCGGTGATCGACCGCAAGGCCGAGGGCTATCGCTTCTGGAACGGGAACCAGATGGACATGAAGGAGATGCGGCGTTTCGGGGCGAAAATCCGCGAGCTCACCGGCGGCGAGGACCCCGACATCGTCTACGAGCATCCGGGGCGCGAGACCTTTGCTGCGAGCGTCTTCGTCGCACGGCGCGGCGGGACGATCGTGACCTGCGCGTCGACGAGCGGCTACGAGCACGTCTACGACAATCGTTACCTCTGGATGAACCTGAAGCGGATCGTGGGATCGCACTTCGCGAACTACCGCGAGGCCTGGGAGGCGAACCGGCTGATCTGCAAGGGCCTGATCCACCCGACCCTGTCGCAGTGCTTCCCGCTCGAAAGCTCGGGCGAAGCGGCGCTGCAGGTCCACAAGAACCTGCACGACGGAAAGGTCGGCGTGCTCTGCCTGGCGCCGAAAGAAGGCCTCGGGGTTCGCGACCGCGAGCTCCGCGAGAAGCACCTGCCGGCGATCGAGCTCTACCGGAGCTAGGAGATCGC
>CAJPFO010000198.1 GCA_905339255.1 Myxococcaceae bacterium | reverse complement strand
CTTCCACTCGAGAAAGCCCCTCGGCAGCGGTCGATCCGGAGGCTGCGCGTCGGCGGCCCTCGCGAGGAGCCGCCGGAGCGCATCGGGCGCCACGGCCAGCGTGTTCGATCCGGGCTTGCTCTGCGCCTCGCGCAAGAAACGGCGAGCGCCGCCTCGCGCTGCGGTGTAGACCGAGCATTCGAGAACGCCGCGTCCCGTATCGAAGATCACCTCGAAGATGCGCACGCCGCCGCCGGGGTTCGGCTCGACGAGATACGCGAGCCGCGCACCCGTCGGATCGAGCGCCGAGAGCAGCGCCGCCTCGAGGCTCTGTTCGACGGCAGGAAGCACCGCCGTCACCGGCGCGGGCTCGGTTCTCGGGACCTCGACCCCGCGGCCGCGCAGCCGGTGGTGCAGGCGACGGAGCCGCTTTCGTCCCTCCCTCGGAAGCCTCGACTCGTCGACGGCGAGCACGTACGCGATGCCGTCGGGCGCCTCCGACCAGGCGATCGCGAGCTCTTCTCCCGCTTGCGGCTCGTGGGCGAGGAGCCACGCGAGCACCTCGGCCCCGCTCGTCGGATCGAGCGCGCGCCGCAGGCGCAGCGGGTCGCCGTTCGCGTCGCGGATGGCGTCCGCCTCCCTGCCGAGCGCGGATGCCGCCTTCTCGAGAGCTACCGCGAGGCTCATCGAGAGCTCTCCGCCGCAACCCACGCGAGATACGGTTCGCTTCCGCCGGCCGCCGCGAGCGCGAGCACCTCCGGCACGGAGTAGGGATGCAGGACGCGGATCCGCGTTGCGAGTTCCTCGCAGCGATCCGCCCGGGTCTTCACGATCAAGAGTACCTCCGAATCGTCGTGGACTTTGCCTTCGAAGCGATAGATCGAGCGCACTCCGGGTACCACGTTCACGCACGCCGCGAGCCGCTCCTCGACGAGGGTTCTCGCGAGCCGCGCGCCGGTCTCGGCGTCCGGCGCCGTCACGAACACGACCCGGATCGCTTCAGTCGCCGTCATGGAGGCGGCCGAGCCTGCGATGCTCGGCTTGTGCAAAACCGTCCGTCATCCCGGCAATGTAGTCCGCGATCGCCCGCGCACGCCCGTCGGTCTCGAAGCGCGCCGAGACGTGCTCCGGAAGAAGCTCCGGCGCTCGCCGGTAGGCCTCGTAGAGATCGCCGAGGATCCGCTCCGCGCGCCGCGTGGCGCGAAGCACGCGGGGGTGCAGATAGAACCGCTCGAAGAGGTGCTTCTTCAGCACGCGAAGCTCGTGACGGACCGAATCCGAGAACGCCACGGCCGGCGCATCGAGCGCTCGTACGGCGTCGGGTGAATCCGCCCCGGCTGCAGCGATCCGCTGCGCGGCGGTCTCGATCACGTCGGTTGCGAGCCGATCGAGGAGCGAAACGATGGTCTGCGCAGCGATCACCGCCTCGCTCGACCCCACGGCCCGCGCCTCGGCCTTCTCGCGTGCCTCCCTCCAGAGCGAGAGCCCTGTGAGATCCTCGGGCCGGAGCAGTCCCGCGCGAAGCCCGTCGTCGAGGTCGTGGTTCGTGTAGGCGATCTCGTCGGCGAGATCCGCGAGCTGCGCCTCGAGGCAATGCTGCGGCGTCTCGGGAGGGAGCGGGACGGGATGATCCCAACCGGCGCCGTGCTTCAGGATCCCCTCACGGGTTTCCTGCGTCAGGTTGAGGCCCCGGAAACCCGGATAGCGTTCTTCGAGAAGGTCGACGATGCGAAGGCTCTGGCGATTGTGATCGAATCCTCCGTCCGCCTCGAGGAGCGCGTCGAGAACCCGCTCGCCCGCGTGACCGAAAGGCGTGTGGCCGAGGTCGTGCGCGAGCACGATCGCCTCGGCGAGATCCTCGTTCAGCCGGAGCGCCCGCGCGATCGTTCGCGCGACCTGCGCCCCTTCGAGCGTGTGGGTGAGCCGGTTCCGGTAATGATCCCCCTCGTGATGAACGAAGACCTGGGTCTTGTACTCGAGGCGCCGGAAGGCTCGCGAGTGCACCACGCGATCGCGGTCGCGCTGGAACGCCGTTCGGTAGCGGTGCTCGGGCTCGGGCACGACGCGGCCGCGCGAGTCCGCGCTCTTCACCGCACACCCCGCGAGCCGCTCCCGCTCCTCGGCCTCGTACGCTTCGCGAAGCCGGATCAAGGCCGTCCTCCCGGCACGCGATCCGCGTCCTCGAGGATGCGGTCGAGGGCGCGCCGCGACTCGTCGTCGATCTCGGCGGAGGGCGAGGCGTCGGGCCCCGAGGCGCGCCAAGCCGCCACTCCCGCGAAGGTGCCGGCGGCAATCACCCCGGCCACCACGATGACGAGCCAACGCCTCACACGCGACGCGATAGCATCGGCCCCATGCCGCCGATAGCCCCCTCTGCCCGCTGCCTGCTCGGCCCCGGACCCTCGAACGCGAATCCGCGCGTCCTGGCCGCGATGTCGAGGCCGCTGCTCGGCCACCTCGACCCGGAGTTCCTCGCGGAGGTGGACGAGGTGCAGGAACGCCTGCGCCGCGTGCTCGGCACCTCGAACCCCATGACGCTGCCACTCTCGTGCACCGGAAGCGGAGGGATGGAGGCTTGCCTCGCGAATCTCCTCGAGCCCGGCGACGACGCGGTGGTGGGCGTGGCCGGTGTCTTCGGCGAGCGCATGTGCGAGGTCGCGAGCCGCGTGGGCGCGCGCGTCCATCGCGTCGATGCGGCCTGGGGACGGGTCCTCGATCCCGACGCCGTCCGGGAGGCGATCCGCCGCGTGCAACCGCGCGTGGTGGCATTCGTCCATGCCGAGACCTCTACCGGCGCCTGGCAGCCCGTCGACGAGATCGCCGCAGCGGCACGCGAGGCCGGCGCGCTCGTCGTCCTCGACTGCGTGACGTCGCTCGCCGGGGTGCCCGTCACGCTCGACGAATGGGGCATCGACGCGGCGTACTCGGGAACCCAGAAATGCCTCTCGTGCCCGCCGGGCCTTTCGCCCGCGAGCTTCTCGGCGCGCGCGGTCGAGCGCGTGAAGGCGCGCACGAAGAAGGTCCAGAGCTGGTATCTCGACGTCTCGCTCCTTTCGGCCTACTACGGAACCGAGCGCGTCTACCACCACACCGCACCGATCTCTGCGATCTTCGGCCTCGCCGAGGCGCTCCGCATCGTCGAGGAGGAAGGTCTCGAGGCCCGCTTCGCGAGGCATCGCAGGGCTGCCGAACGACTCGTGGCCGGGCTCGTCCCGCTCGGCTTCGAACCGCTCGTCGCCGAAGCGCATCGCCTGCCGATGCTCAGCTCGCTCCGACTCCCGCCGCGTGTCCTCGCGGCGGGAGAGGCGTCGGTTCGCAAGCGGCTTCTCGACCGGCACGGAATCGAGGTCGGTGCGGGCCTCGGTCCCCTCGCGGGCACGATCTGGCGGGTGG
>CAJPFO010000197.1 GCA_905339255.1 Myxococcaceae bacterium | reverse complement strand
TGAGCTTCTGGGCGCAGGCCGACACGCGCGCCGAGGCCGTCGCGCTCGCGAATGCGCTTGGCGACCTCGGGCTCGGCGCGCTCGACGACCTCGACCCGCAAGCGCGCGCCGCGATCGCGAACTTCGCGCTGCCGCCGCCCTAAACGTCGGGCCGAATCTCCGCTGGAGGCGCCTCGAACCTGGGTGGTCGTCGATCTGCCCAAACCAGGCGCTGGCTCGCCCGAAGGCCGTCGTCTCGTGCACGCTCCACGAGACCGTCGCCGGCCGAGACCGTCGAATTGACCAGCTTTGGCCATTTGATAGGCTGGCGAAGATGAGGGATGCGAGAACGAAGATCACGGTCACCCTGCCGGCCGAGACGCTGCGGCGTGCTCGGACCATCACGGGCCGCGGGATAACGGACACGATCATCGCCGGCCTCGAAGCCTTGGAGCGGCAGGGGCGAAGGTCTGCGCTCAGAGCGCTCAAGGGGCGGGTTCGGCTCGACCTCGATCTCGAGCAGACGCGGCGGTGATCCTCGTCGACACGTCGGCCTGGATCGGGTTCTTTCGTGGAAGCGACCCGGTCGCCACCACCGTGGACCAGGCCCTCGAATCCGACGAGGTGGCCCTCTGCGGTCCCGTCCTGACGGAGCTCCGCCGAGGTCTCCGCACGCCTGCTGAGAGACGTCGCGTGTTGCCACTCTTGTCCGGCTGTCATCTGCTGGAGCAGCCGCCCGCTCTCTGGGAGGAGGCCGGCGATCTTGGCTACGCCCTGGCGCGGCGAGGCGCGAGCGTGAAGACGCTCGACTTGCTGATCGCGGCCTACGCCTTGAGCTACTCCGTGCCTCTCCTCACGACCGATGGCGACTTCGCGCGAATGCGGAGAGCGGGGATCCCGCTCGACCTCTCTCCGAGGTCATGACGCTCCAGAGGAGCGCCGCGCCCTCAGAGCCAGCTCGGCGGGACTGGTGGTCGATCGCGCAGCCGCACGAAGCTGGCAGACGAAGCGTGACGTGGGGGTCGATCTCGCGGGCGCGGTGCGCGCGAGCGTGCCGGCGGTCAGGCCGTTGGTCGACAGGTTGAACGGGTAGCTTCCTGGCCCGGTCTGCCGGAAGGCGTTGCCTGCGAGTGAGAGCGTCGTCGATCCTCGAAGCCTGCGGCGCATTCGACAGACCGCGTGTCTATCCGGCGCCGACGCGGCCGCTCTTCTTGCCAGCGGCGACCGCACCCTCGTTCCCGCGAACGAGCATCGCGAGCTGCCGGTCGATCACCGCCTCCTGCCAGGAGGCGCCGCGCCGCTCCCGCTCGAACATCGCCTGGATGCCGAGACCATCGATGAGCGCCAGCAGCACGGAGGCCTCGTGCGTGAGATCCAATCCCGGCTGGATCTCGCCGTCTTGCTCGGCCTCCCGAAGGAGGGCCACGACGAGGGCACGCCAGTCCGCATAGCGGCGACTCTGCTCGCGAGCGAGCGCCCGGTCCGTCGCGGCGCCCCCCCAGAATGCCAGCCAGACCCGCCACTCCGCGCGGCGCTCGGAATCGAGGGGTAGCGCCTCTCGCAACACGCAACGCAGACCCTCGACGCCGCGCGCGCTCTGCCGGTGTTCGATCATCCGCGCGGCCGTCTTCGCGGTCGCGTGGCGAAGGGCATGCACCAGGAGATCGGCCTTCCCTCCGAAATAGTGCGCGAGGGGACCCGTGGAGCACCGCGCCTCCTCGGCGACGAGTCTCACGGTCGCGCCCTCCAGCCCTCCACGCGCGATCACGCGGTATGCGGCCTCTGCGAGCTCTCGCCGCTGGGAATCGTGATCGACGATCTTCGGCATGATGCACCTCTTTTCCCGGTTGACATGATATATTACGAATGTTATATAACAAACATGCCCGGTTCATGCGACGCTTCGACCGCCGGAGAGCGGGGCCTTCGGGCGGCTCGCGGGGCTGCGGTCGCGGTGTTCGCGTACCGGGATGCGAAGGGTCGTCCAGCCGCCTGGCCGGTCACCCCGTACGTGCACGGCGGATCGGTCGTGGTGACCTCCACGCTCGCCTTCATCCGAAAGGCCATCCACGTCCGCGCCGATGGCCGCGTCGCTCTTCTTGCTGCGGGTGCGCACATGAACGGGAAGGCGACCGTCTCGGCAAGCTCTTCGGGCGACGCCTTCATCGAGCGGATCCTTCCCCAAGAGATCGAGAAGTACCCGCCCACGCGCGAGATCGTGAGCGCCCCGTGCTCTCGCGCCTTGTTCTGGTGGTACTACGGCCGCGTCTTCATCACCTTCCGGCCCGTCGACACGATCCTTCGGCCCGGAAGCGATGCGGCAACGCTCCTCTGGATCGACGACCGGGGATTCCCCTCGATCCTCCCGATCGAAGCGCCCGATCGGCGCGAGGCCAGCTTCGCCCTGCGCTCGCTCCTCGAGCCCTTGCCGGCCTTCGGCCGGCCCGTCTCCGCGAGCATCCTGCTCCATGCGCAGCCCACACCCCGAGATCTCCGGCAGCTCCTGCTCCGTGGAGACCTCGACGTGGACGGTCGCTTCCATGTTCGTTCGTCGGTCGGCTCGCTCGAGAATCGCGCGGCGACGAGCGGCGTCGGAGAAGTGATCCGCCAGCTCTCGTACCACCGGGCGGCGCTGCGCGCTCGGCGCACGATTCGTGACTGGCCCGCCCCCGAAAATGGAGGACTTGCATGACCGAAGAGCAGCCGCGAGTGCGTCCGCTGGCGCCGGGTGAGTCCGATCATCCGGACATCAACGAGATCCTCGGCTCGACCCGGACCGGCTGGTGGCAGGACCCTCGGATGTTCGGCGTGATCGCGCACGTGCCCGAGGCGCTGCGCGGGTGGATGCATCTCATCCTGGGAACGGCGACCGCCGTGGATCCCGTGACCTGGGAGCTGATGGCGCTGCGCGGAGCGTTCGCCACGGGATGTCACTATTGAGTCACGCACCGGACGGCTGCCGTGCGCAGCCAGGTAGAACCGATCGAGTGGGCCGTGTTCGAGGACGAGATCAACCCGGAGCCGCTCACGAGGCGGCAGTATCTCGCCGTCCGATTGTCCGATGCGATCGCGCGCCACCACGTTCCGGACGATCTCTTCACGGCGCTCCAGCGGGAATTCGACGAGCGAGAGATCGTCGGCCTCTGCATGGCGGCGTCGATCGCGCATGCGGGGCACGTCCTCAATGAAGCCGTGCGGCTTCCGGCCGCAGAGGGGGTCGCGTGCCCCCTTCCGCCTCGTCGGCCGGGGTGATCTGATGTCGCGCCCGTGGTCGGGTCGGCACTTCCTCGAGGTCCTCACGGGGCCGGAGCCCGGCGCCGCCGTACGCGATCTCGCCGACGAGGTCGTCTGGCACGTGCCCGGCGTGCCGGAGTTCGGAGGAGGCACGCACCGAGGCCGCGCCGCAGTCGTCGAGTTCCTCGCTCGCGTCTCGCGCCTGTTCCCATCCGGCTTGACGATGTGCGACGCGAAGGAGTGGTCGATCGCGGGAGGGTGCGTGGTCGAGTGTCTCCTCGCGGGCGTCACGGCCTCGGGCCTCGAGTACCGCAACCGCTATGCGTTCGTGTTCGAGCACCACGGCGATGGGATCGTGGCGATTCGAGAGTACGCGGATACGAGCCTCGCGGAACGGATCCTGCGCGGATGATTCGTGCACGCAGCGCTTCGCGGCACGAGAGCGGCGCTCCCGCAACGCGCCTGCCGCATGCGCTCGCGCTCTGGTGGCCGGGGCTCGGGCAGCTCGCGCAGCGACGCTACCGGCGGGCGTTCGTGCTGCTCGCAATCTCCATACCGCTCGCCGGCTGGACATTCGATTCGAACGCGTACGAAGCACTCGGGGCATGTGCCTGGGGAGACGTCTCTCCGTGCTTCCTGGCGGCCTGGGCCGGCTTCGCGCTCGTCTGGGGCTGGGGAGTTCTCGACGTGCGCGCGCTCCGGTGAGCGACTTGCCGTTCGCGCGATCGTCCGGCAGTTGCAGACTGACGGCTCCTGTGCGGATCGCGTAGGGCGGCCTCGAAGCCCTCGCCCGTCAGCCCGTAGACGAAGCCGGTGCCACCGGTCGTGCCGTCAGCGACGCGCAGGAAGAAGAAGCGGGCGCTCTGCGAGCTACGTCCAATGAGGACCACCCGGACAACAACACCGCGGGAGAGTCTGCCTCGATGGCGGCGCGGACGCGTGCGCGCTCGAGATCGCGTTCACGGCCACGCCGCCACCGCCCCAACAGCGCAGGGTGCTCACAAGAAGTCGGCTACCGCCGCGAGCCGCACCACCCACGCGTCGGGCAGCAGCGTGAGCCCGCCGCCGAACTGCCGGCAGTAGAGCACGATCCTTGCCGTCTCTTCGAGGGTCATCGCGCGCGTGGCGGCGTCACGCAGCGTCTTGCCCACCGTCATCAGACCGTGGTTCTGCAGGAAGCAGCCGCGGCAGCGCCGCAGCGCCACCGCGACCGCGTCGGCCAGCTCCTTCGTGCCTGGCATGTGCCACGGCACGAGCAGCGTGTCGCGCAGCAGCACGGCGTCGGTGTTGATCGGCGGAAACGGCAGCCCGACGATTCCCATCGCCGTCGCGATCGGCGCGTGCGCGTGGAGTGCGCCGTTCGCCTCCGGGCGCGCGGCGTAGGCGCCGGCGTGCATCTGCCACTCGATCGACGGGAGTCGTTCGCCCTCGACGACCGTTCCGCCGAGTCGGATCCGCACCAGGTCGCTCGCTTGGATGCCTCCCTTGTAGAGTCCCGACGGTGTGATCCAGATCGTCTCCCCGTCCGGCGAGCGCGCTGAGAGATTGCCGCCGGTCGCCGTGAGAAGACCGGCGCCGAACATCTCGTTCGTGATCTCGACGATGAGGCTCTTGGCTTCCGCGTCGGTGGCGTTCATGGCTCCCGCTCCGATCGATCACCCGGCCACTGCGAGCGGCGCGAGCTCGGCGAGCGCCGCCTTCACCTGCTCGAAGGAGCCGGCCGCGGTGTCGGTGCCGAGGCCGGTCGCGACCAGCGCCGCCGTCGCGCAAGCGACGCGCGCGCTCTCCGTCTCGTCGAGCCCGCGTGCGCGGGCGGCGCCGAACCCGGCGCAGAACGAGTCACCACACCCGGTCGTGTCGACAACGCGCACGCGAAAGGCCGGCGCGGCGAAGCGGCGCTCGCGCGAGATGCCAACGCAGCCGCGCGCGCCATCCTTGAAGACGCAGCAGCGCGCGCCGCGGTCGAGGAAGAAGGCCGCAGCGCCGCGGTGGGTGCTCCGTCGAGTCGCGGCAGCGCACCGATGCCGCCCAAGTGGAGCACGGGCGCCGCGAGCACGTTGTCCCACGCGGACTCGGGGATCGCGAGCGACAGGCTTGCGCCGATCGCGTGGAGCGCCGGCCGCTCGCCGTTCGGACGGATGCCCAGCACCGTCGCAGACGTTCGTTGCCCCGCGATGCGCTCGATGCAGGCGGTGTCCACGCCGCGCTCTTCGAGCGCACGCAAGAGCACGCGGCCGATCTCGTCATCGCCGACCGCACCCACGAGTCGCGTGCGGAGGCCGAGCCTGGCAGCGACCGCAGCGGGTCCCGCGGCGGTTCCCGTGGGCGTCATCCGGATCTCCTCGACGAAGCCGACGGCATCGCCGTCCGGAAACGCGGCGACGGGGCGCGCGAGCACGTCGAGCAGGGTCAAGCCGAGCGCGACGTAGTCGAAGCGCATCGAGTCGGAAGCTGCGCTGCTCATCGGAGTCCCTCCGCGTGCTTCGAACCGAGGCGACCGGCCGCGCACCGCACGGGACACTCAGCGCCGCGCGAGATGATCGGCCAGCGTCTCGATCTCGCGATCGCCGAGTGATCGCGCGATCGCGCTCATCGTTCCGGCCGGGTCGACGCGCGCGCCGGACCGGAAGGCGACGAGCTGGCGCGCGAGGTACTCCTGGCCCTGTCCCGCGAGGCGCGGCGCGCGCACGGGCATCTCGGCTCCCTCGAACGACGAGCCGTGACACGCGGTGCAGGCCCGCGACAGTTCAGCGGCGCGCGGATCGGAAGGCGCCGGCGCAAGCCCGGTGTTCGGCGCCGCGGCGAAGGACGCGTAGTAGGTGCTGATCGCACGTCGCTCGTCGGGCGTCAGGCTCAACGCGAGCGGCTGCATCTGCGGTGCCCCGCGCGTGCCGGCGGCAAAGGCGTCGAGCTGTGCCTCGAGGTACGCGGCCGGCTGGCCGGCCAGGCGCGGGTAGTACTGGCTCGCGCCGTTGCCGTCGTGCCCGTGGCAGAGGTCGCAGCTGCGCGCGAGGTCGCGGAGTCCCTCGCCGAGCGTGCGCTCGATCGTGCCCTCTCGTTCGATCGCGCGCTGGAAGCGCAGTGCGCCCGGGAGCGCGCAGCCGACCAGGCCGAGCGCGCCGAGGGCAATCGCGATCGCGGCGCGCCCGGCCGACGCGTTCGGCGTTCGCTCGCTCATGCGCGCCTCTGCGAGCGGAGCGACTGCAGCGCCAGCAACGCTGCGCGGTGTCCCGAGCGAACCGCTCCGTCCATGAAGCCCCTCCACACATCAGCGGTCTCGCTGCCGGCCCAGATCAGGGCGCCGACGCCGTCCGTGAGCGCGGGCATGAGTCCGCTCGTGAGCAGACCCGGCGGCAGAGGCGACACGCAGCTCAGCGTGAACTCCTCGCGACCCCAGTCCTGCACGTGGAACTCGAGCGGCGTGAGCAAGCGGTCGTCGCGCAGCGAGTCCGCGAGCACGCGCGTGACGGCGCGCTCGGCGAGCGCGGGGTCGCTCGGCATCTCGCCGGCGCGCAGGAAGGCGTTGATGACGCCGAGCCGATGGTCCGGCGGCGAGTTGTCGTACGACCAGATCACAGGTCCGTCGACGGCGAACACCTGTCCGTTGAAGCCGGCGTCGAACCAGAACGCCGAGGGGTAGATGGCAGCCGCCTTCATCTGCGGAGCGTGGGCTGGCCAACGCCGCTGGAGTTCGCGCCGTGCGGCCGGAAGCGCGGGCGAGAACGCGATCCGTTCGCAGAGCGGCGGTGAGAGTGCCATGACGACGCTGTGCGCCCGGAGCGCGCCGCGCGTCGTCACCACCTCCACGACCTCTCGGTCCCAGCCGCGAATCGCGCGCACGACGTGGCCGAGCCGCACTCCCTCGCCGAGCGCTTCCGCCATGCGGATCGAGAGGAGCTGCGACCCGCCGTGGAAGCGGCGCTCCTGCGCGCCGTCCTTCTGCGCCTCGAGCCTCGCGAGGCTGCCGGCGCAGCGGATCATGGTGAGGAAGTGCAGGAGCGAGAGCCGCGACGGGGACACGCCCATCTCGAGAATCGAAGCGATTTGGAAGGTCAGGCGGTCGAGGGGTCTCGCGTCGCGTGCGTCGAGCCAATCGGCGAGCGAGATCCGATCGAGTGCGGCGGCCCCGTCCGCGTTCCAGGCTTGCTCGGCCGGCAGCGCTCGCGCGAGCGCCTCGAGCTCCGCTGTGAGCTGCGGCTCGTTCGCCACCTCGCCGTCCGTGCGCACGGTGACGCGACCCTCGCCGTAGCGATACACGGAGCGTCCGCGGTACTCGGACTCGAACGTCTCGATCTCGAGCTCGCGCGCCAGGTCCGCCACCGCCGTCTGCCCGGGCCCGATCCACTGCCCCCCCACCTCGCTCCACGCGCCATTGCGCAGCGCATGATTGAGCGTGCGGCCGCCGACGCGCTCGCGCGCCTCGAGCACCGCGAATGAGTCGTTGCCGGCCCGGGCGAGATCGCGCGCCGTGGTGAGGCCGGCGAGTCCGGCGCCGATCACGATCACGTCGAGCACGCCGTCGCGCTGCGGACCGGAGGCCCAGGCACGACTCGGTGCGCCTGCCAGCGCGGCTGCGGCAACGGCGGATCTGAGGAAGGAGCGGCGGTCGACGGACGCGGCCATGTCGGACCCTCGCAATTCGACGACCCCGAACATCCCACACGGTGCGCGGGCGGTCTTGTCGCGAGGCGACATTCTCTTACCTTTTTCGGACATTGGTCGGCAGCGGGGGAGTGCGTCCGTGACGGTGGTCGGTGTCGCAGGCCTGCATGGCTTTCGGGATCTGGTGACCGCCCTCGGCGGGGATCCGCAGGCGCTGCTCGCGCGCGTGCGAATCCCTGTCGCCGCTCTCGACGATCCGCGCAACTTCGTGCCGCTCACGTCGATCGTCGCGCTCTTCGAGAAGGCCGCGCGCACGCTCGACTGCGCCGACTTCGGGCTGCGCCTCGCCGCGCGCCAGGACGTCGGCATCCTCGGACCGCTCGCCGTCGCGGTACAGAACAGCTCGACTCTCGGCGACGCCCTCGACTGCGCCTCGCGCTTCATCTTCACCTACAGCCCGGCGATCGCGTTCTCGGGACGGCCCGCCGAGCGCGAAGACCGCGTGCTCGTCGCCTACGAGCTCGATCTGCCTCATCCGGTGAGCGCGGGAGTGCAGGACGCGGAACTCAGCATGGGGCTCGCGGCGCGCATCGTGAACCTGCTGTCGGAGGGCCGGCATCACCTGCGCAGCGTTCGCTTCGCCCACCCGCGGTGCGCGCCGGCTGCCGTCTACCGAAAGCACTTCGGCGTGCCCGTCCACTTCGAGAGTGCGTGCACGGCCCTCGAAGTGGACCGCGCCGATCTCGACCTCCCGATTCGATCGGGCCACCGCGGCCTGCGTGATCTCGCCGAACACTATCTCGTGACACAATACGGCGAACGCCGGCAACCGTTCGCCGAGCGAGTGCGCGATATCGTCCTGCGCTCGCTCGGCACGCGCCAGAGCCATGCGGAGTGCGTGGCGCGCGCTCTCGCGATGCACCCGCGCGCTCTCCAGCGCCGTCTCGCCGCGGACGGCACCAGCTTCGGCCGCATCAAGGACGAGGCACGCGCCCGCCTGGCGCGGCGCTACCTGGCGCAGGAGGATCTGCCGCTCTCACGCGTGGCGGCATTGCTCGACTACAGCGAGCAGTCCGCGCTCACCCGCAGCTGCCATCGGTGGTTTGCGCGCTCGCCGCGCGCGATGCGGGAGCGCCTCGCACGCGGCGGGCGCCGCGCGGGTCGCAAGCGCGCCGCTCGGTAAGTCGCCGCGTGCGGTTGCCCAAGCCCGCGCGCCGATGGTGAACGGGAGCCGGCGCGATGATGGACAGTTCAGGAGCCGCCCGTCAGCCCGTGCAGCTCGTAGCGGAGCGCGCGCCCGCCGAGAAGGTTTGCCGCCCCACGCCGGACCTTGCGCGCGCTCGACCCGCAGCGCGCAAAGCGAAGACCGCGGTTCTCGATCAGCCAGTGCACCTCGTCGATGAGCGCGGGCACGTTCTGCACCTCGTCGATGATGATCTGCGTCCGGGGCCCGGGCGGGTCGGCGTCGGGCTCCTCGCGCAAGCGCTCGGACGGCGCGAGATAGCGCCGAAACTCCTCCGCCTCGAGAAGATCGGTCCAGCGCGACGGCCGGCGGGCTGCGGGTGCGAGCAACCTCGCGAAGGTGCCGACCCACGAGCCGCCGCCGGGTGGAGCGAGCTCGACGGACTTCTGGAGCGGAACGTACGCGCTCACGGGATCGAGCAGCTTCGGCGGCGGCTTCAACTACTTCTCGGACGTCGGCGTCTAGTCTGCATCGATGAGCCCCTTCGGCACCTTCGACCCGGACGGCAACGTCTGGGAGTGGAGCGAGGACATCGTCGTCTCGGGCATGCAGCGCGGACTGCGTGGCGGTGACTGGGACGACAACAACGCCTATCTCTCCGCGTCGGTCGACGCGCGCCAGAAGCTCCGGCGGCCCGACGCGACGCATTCAGCCGGGCCGGCGACCGGCCGAAGTGTCTCCCGGGCGTGTCGCGCCGTCTGCAGGCACGCTGCGCCGTGGAGGGACGCTTCGTGGAGCGACGCGCGTGGGGGGCTCGCCTCTGCTTCGCTGGAGCGGTGCTCACCGCTGGGCTGCTCGGAGCCTTCGCGTGCACGCCCGGCCCCAATCCGGACGTGGACCGTGACGGCGTCGTCGGCCCGCTCGATCTCGCACGGGTGGAGGCCTGCGTCGGTACGAATCCCGCCGCGGACGCCGGTTGTGCGGCGAGCGACGTGGATCACGACGGCGACGTCGACGCCGCCGATCTCGCGCTCGTCGTCGCGCACCTCGACAGCGACCGAGACGGGATCCGCGACGAGGTCGAGGGGCTCTGGGGACTCGACCCGCACGATCCGAGCGACGCACTCGTGGACGACGACGGCGACGGGCTCTCGATCCGGCTCGAGATCGAGCTCGGCACCTCGCCGTACGACTCGGACACCGACCGCGACGACCTTCACGACGGTGCGGAACTGACCGTGGGCTCGGATCCCCTCGACCCCGACACCGACGGTGGTGGGCGCCTCGACGGCTGGGAGGTCTGGCGTGACCGGAGCAACCCCACGCAC
>CAJPFO010000196.1 GCA_905339255.1 Myxococcaceae bacterium | reverse complement strand
CGACTTCCTGCTCGGCTTTGCCCAGTACCGGAGCGCGGGCTACCTCGACATGCGTCACGTGCTCCCTCCGCTCGTGCTCGGCTTCGGCTACTTTGCCCCCGGGATCGACGCGCTGGCGGCCGGGGTCGTCGCGGCCGGAAGGCGAGTGGGAACCTGGCGCGTCGAGACGCCGCCTCGCTGGCTCACGGCGCTCCTCGTGGCTGCGACCGTCGCCGGTGGGCTCGGACAAGCGCTTCGGCCGGAGAAGAAGCAGGCGCGCGCGGCGCGTGCGATTGCAGACTGGCTCGGCGAGAACGCGAAGGAGGAGGGAGCGGTGGCGGCCCCGAAGACACGCCTCGCCTACTACGCGAACCGCCCGGCCGTGAGTCTCTACGGCCTTCCGCCGCGCGGTGCCGCCGCGTGGCTCGGATCGCAGCGAGTCCGCTACGTGATCGTCGACGACGATGATCTCGAGAACTTCCCGTCGCTGCGCCAAGCACCGCTCTCGCTCATCCACTGCATCGACATCGGGGGGCGCTGGGCAGCCGTCTACCGATTTGGCGACGACGCCGCTCCGGCCCCCGGCTTTCCGCCGACCGGCTCGCCGGACGCCGCCTGCGCGGACGCCGCACGCGGAAGTCTCGAGATCCCCCGGGAGCCCGTCGAGGCAGCGGAGGCCCGCTAGGTGCTCGCCCGCTACAGCGAAGTCTTCCGTTCGATCCTGATCCTCTCGGATCTCGTGCTCGTCGCGCTCGCCTGGCTCGCGGCCTACTACATCCGCTTCCACGCGTCGCTCGACGCGCCACGCGGAATCCCCGGAGTTCGCCCATACGCGGAGCTTCTCGTCGTGATCCTCCCGCTCTGGGCGATCCTGCTCCGCTCACGCGGTCTGTACCGGCCGTGGCGGTCGCGCTCGCTCTCGCCCGAGGTGGCTGCCCTCGTCGCAGCGAACGGAATGGGCGTGATCGCTCTGGTTGCGATCTCGTTCTTCTTGCGGAGCTACTTCTACTCCCGCGGAGTCCTGCTCGCCTTTTTCACGCTCGCGACGCTGTCGATGATCGGATTCCGCCTCGCGCTGCGGCTCGCGCTGCGGACGGCGAGACGGCGTGGCTACAACTTGCGATACGTCCTCGTCGTGGGATCGGGCGAACTCGCCGCGGGAGTGATCGAGAGGATCCACGGCCACCCCGAGACGGGGCTCCGCGTCGTCGCCGCGCTCGCGGAGAGCACCGGGGCGAGCGGCCGGACGGTGCACGGAGTCTCCGTGGTCGGCTCGGTTCACGACGTGAAGGCGGCGCTCGCGGAGTACGGGCCCGACCTCGTCCTGATCGCACTGCCGTCGAGCGAATCGAGAGAGCTCGAGAAGATCTTCGCTGCGCTCGACGACGAGGTCGTGAACGTCCGGATCGTTCCGGATCTGCCGGCGGTGATGACGCTGCGTGCGCAGGTCGAAGAGCTCGACGGCCTGCCGCTCATCAGCCTGCGCGAGGGCCCACTCGTCGGATGGGCGGCGGTGCAGAAGCGGGCCTTCGACATCCTGGTCTGTTCGCTCCTGGCAGTTCCCGCGGCGGCGCTCGCGGCGTCGATCGCGATCGTCATCCGACTCACCTCCGGCAGCCCGGTCTTCTACCGCCAGCAGCGAATGGGGCTCGACGGCCGCGTCTTCGAGATGATCAAGTTCCGCACCATGAAGGACGACGCCGAGGTCGCGAGCGGACCGGTCTGGACGGTCGCGGGCGACCCGCGCCGGACGCGCCTCGGCGCACTGTTGCGGAGAACGAGCCTCGACGAGCTCCCGCAGCTCTGGAACGTGATCCGAGGCGACATGAGCCTCGTCGGCCCTCGCCCCGAGCGTCCCGTCTTCATCGAGCAATTCCGGCGCGAGATCCCGGGGTACATGCTGCGCCACAAGATCAAGGCGGGTCTCACGGGCTGGGCGCAGGTCCACGGCTGGCGGGGCGACACGTCGCTCCACGAGCGCGTCGAGCACGACCTCTACTACATCCAGAACTGGTCTCTCTGGCTCGACGTCCGCATCCTCTTCATGACGCTCTGGCGGGGGATCCGGCAGCGGAATGCGTACTGATCGACCGGGGCATGGCCGGCGGGGAAGAGTTGCTGCCCGGCGTGCGGCCGGCTGGTAGGATTGGGCAATGCCCGAACGACCCTCGCACCCCCTCGTCTCGGTCGTCGTCCCCGTGCTGAACGAGCAGGACTGCGTGGCGGAGCTCACCCGCCGCGTGCGCGATGCGATCGCGTCGACGGGATCACGACACGAGATCCTCTTCGTCGATGATGGAAGTCGCGATGCGACGCCGCTCCGCATCCACGAGTTGCGTACAGAGGACGAATCGATCCGGATGATCCGTTTCACGCGCTCGTTCGGACATCAAGCAGCGCTCCTCGCGGGGCTTCGCTTCGCGAAAGGGGACGCCGTCGTGAGCATGGACGGCGATCTCCAACACCCTCCCGAGATGCTGCCGGTCTTGATCGAGGCGTGGAGGAAGGGCGCCGACGTGGTCCACACGGTCCGCCGGACTCCGGAGGCCCAGCGAAGGACCCTGAAGCACCGCACGAGCGAGCTCTTCTATTCCGTGATCAACTCGCTCGGGGCGGTGTCGGTCCTTCCCGGAGGCGCCGATTTCCGTCTCCTCGATCGCCGCGCGGTCGACGCGCTGAACGAGCTCCCGGAGCACTTCGTCTTCTTGCGCGGCCTCGTTCCGTGGCTCGGCTTCCCGGACGAGCGGATCGAGTACGACGTCGCGGATCGCTTCGCAGGATCGAGCAAGTACGACCTCCAGAGGATGTTGCGGCTCGCCCTCGACGGAATCGTGTCGTTCTCGATCGTTCCGCTCCGCATCATCACGATGCTCGGATTCGCGCTCACGCTGCTCGGGATCGCCTACGGCATCTTTGCCGTCGGCGCGCACCTGCTCGGAAACGTGCAGACCGGTTGGACTTCGCTGATCGTCCTCGTCCTCGTGTTCGGCGGGATGCAGCTCCTCTCGCTCGGGATCGTGGCCGAGTACGTCGGTCGCACCTATGAGGAGGTGAAGCATCGGCCGCGCTACGTGATCGATCGCATCGAGGGGATCGAGTGGCGCTGACCTGCCCGGTCTGCGAGGACACCCGGGTCCGGACGAAGCTCCGCAAGCAGGGCGTCGAGATCCTGCAATGCGCGGCGTGTCGGCTCGCGTTCTGGATTCCCGGGGCCGGGTTCGATCCATCGAGCCTCTACGACGGCGACTACTTCGCGAGCGAGCACGCTGCGCACGGCTACGATGACTACGCGGCACTCGAACCCGCGTTGCGGGCGACGTTCCGCCGCCGGCTCGCGAAGCTCGGCGGGGCGACGGGCGCGAAACTCCTCGACGTCGGTGCCGCATACGGATTCGCGGCGTCCGAGGCCGAGCGCGCCGGCTTTCGCGTCTTCGCAGCCGAGATCTCGGCCGACGCCGCGCGGCACGCCGGAGCGCTCGTCCCGGGCCGGGTCCTCCGCGCGAGCGCAGACCATCTTCCCTTCGGGACTGCGTGCTTCGACGTCGTGACGCTCTGGGACGTGATCGAGCACCTTCCCGCTCCGCACGCCGCCGTCTCGGAGATCGCACGCTGCCTGCGCCCCGGTGGCCGCCTCGTACTCACCACGGGGGACGTGGGGAGCCTCGTCGCGTGGCTCTCGGGAGCGCGCTGGCATCTCTACACGCTCCCGGAGCATCTCTTCTTCTACTCCCGCGAGAGCCTTCGCCGGCTCCTCGGAAGCCATGGGTTTCGCGTCGAGACGATCCGCGCCGAGGGTGCGCTCTATCCCGTCGGATACCTGGTCGAGCGGCTGCGAAAGACGCTCGTCGGCAGGAGCCGCACCGGATCGATACGATTCCCGGGTGCGGGCCTCGTGGTGCCGGTCAATCTCTTCGACGTGATCACCGTAACGGCCCGGCGCGAAGCGGCGCCCTAGGAGCGAAGCCGCCGAGCCGCGACGCTCCTCATCACCTCGAGACTCCGACGGACGTTCGCGTCCCAGGAGAGCTCGGCGGCACGCTGGAGCCCGGCGCTGCGCAGCTCGTCGGTGCGTGCCGGCGACTCGATCACTTCGAGGATCCGCCGCGCGAACTCGTCCGCGCGGTCTGGGTGTGCATAGAGGGCCGCTTCGCCGCAGCGCTCTCGGAGCGCAGGAAGGTCCGACGCCACGACGGGGCAGCCGCAGGCCATGGCCTCCGTCGGCGGGAGCCCCGAGGACTCGTAGCGCGACGGAAAGACCAGGCAGCGTGCCCGCTCGTAGAACTCCTGCAAGCGCTCCGGTTCTTCGATCTGTCCGACGAACTCGACCCGCCCCTCGCACGAGGCCGGGATCCGGATGCGCGCCGAGGCGAGGCCCGGCCCCGTGCCACCGACGACGACGAGGCCGAGATCGTGACGCTCGCGGACGATCGCGAGTGCGGCGATCGCGGCGTCGAGGTTCTTCCCCTCGGTGAGCGATCCGACGAAGAGGAGATCCCGGCGCTCGCTCGACGGTCGCCCTGCGCGCCGGCGAAACGCGCCCGGCGAGGCCCCATTGGGAATCACATGGATCCGCTCGCTCGCTCGCGGGCACCTTTCGACGAGCGCACGGCGTTCGGACTCGGAGACCGTCAGCACGGCATCGGCCCTCCGGAGCGCGGCGCTGGTGAGGATCCGGTACGCGATGCGGAAGGCCGGCCCGTACGAATCGGGACGCTCGAGGAACGAGAGCCCGTGGAGCGTCACGACGACGGGTCGTCCCGTCGCGAGCGAGGCGAGCGGGGCGAGGTTCGCAGGGCAGAAGAGGATCGCTCCGCCCACGAGCAAGGGCAGCGAGAGCTGCTCCCACGCATGACCGCCACCGAAGCCGCCTCTCCGAACCCGTATCCGGCGAAGCGCGGGAGTCGTGGCGACGAGCGCGCGAGGAACGACGAGTTCGGCGTCGACTCCGACCGTGGCTGGATCTCCGGCTTCGAGGAGCGCATCGAGGGTCTCGATCCATTCGCGCGCATAGCGCTGGACGCCGGTGAGCGGCTGCGCGAGGAAGCGCCCGTCGACGCAGAGTGCGAGCCGCTGCGTCATGCCGCAGCCGATCCGTCCGGAACGGGCCAGGGGCCGAGCGCCTCGAGGAGGTCGTCGACCCGTGCATCCCAATCGTGTCGTCGCGCGAAGGCGCGGCGCTCCTCGGCATCCCCCGGGCTCGCGAGCGCGCTCCGGACCTCGCGGACGAATTCCGGGGCTCCACGCGCGAGACGCGCGGGGCTCGCGAGGCTCGCGAGCGCCGGCCACGGCGTCGCCACCACGGGGAGCCCGCACGCCAGATACTCGTAGAGCTTGAGCGGGTTCACGTGCGAAACGAGCTCTGCGTGGCCCTCGACGTCGAAGGGGATGATCCCGACCGCAGCGTGCTCGAGATACCCCGGAAGCTCCGCGAAGGGTCGTGCGCCGATCGCGTGCACGTTCGGAAGGCCTTCGAGCCTCCGCCGCACGGCGTCCCCGGGGCCGATCACGACGAAGCTCGCGTCGGGCAATCGCGATGCGACCTCGCGGACGAGGGGCGCATCGAACCAAGCCTCGAGCGACCCCGCATACACGATCCGCGGCGCCGGGATCGACCGGTATTCGTCGGGAAGCCGATTCGAACGCGAAGCGAAGTGTGCGACGTCGACACCGTTCTGGAGAAGGAGCGAGCGCTTCGGCGCCAGCGACGCGACGTGCGCCGCGAGCGTCTCCGAGGTGTACGCGACGAGGTCGACCCGCGCCGCGACCCGGGCCTCGAGTGCGCGCCACGCCGGCGTCGACGCCGAGAATCCCGAGTCCTTGTCCGCCACGCGAAAGACCGAGCGCCGATGTGGGAGCACGTCGAGCCAGAAGGCCTGCCGCGACTCGCGCACGTAGAGGAGATCGACGGCATCGAAGCCCTCGTTCGCCACGCGGCGTCCGAGCGGCGGCCAGGTGAGTCGATGCCAGCGCTCGTGGACGAATCGCGAGCGGAGAACGGGGAGCTCGCGCGGCGTGAGAAGCGCTGCCGGCACGTAGCTCCAGAGTCGCCCGCCCTCGTGCCAGCGTCCTCCCGCGACATGATTCGACCAGCGTTCGCGAAGTGTTGCGTCGCGCCCACGGACGAAATGCAGCGGAGAGATCGGGTTGCCGATGAAGGCAACCCGCCAGCCGCGGCGCGCGAGGCGGCGTGCAATGTGGTGGTCTCCCACCTGGATCGCCGACTCGTAATGATGGCCGCAGGCGAAGAGCGCTCGCCGCTCGCTCACGAGGCCATCTCCCGAACGAGCGACCACGAGATGGCGCTGCCCTCGGCCTCGACGACCGCGACCGGAGCGGACTCGACGAGTCCATAGCCGGGGCTCACGCGCCCCGGCAGGACCCCCACGGACCCCGAACCGACGCGAAGTGAAAGCCTTTGTCCCGGAGGCTCGAGCTCGACACGCAGACCGCCGCCCGCGCCGCCCGCGGCAAGCCGCGTCCCGCAGGCGAAGTGGAAGAACAGACGCCAGCGGCGCGGAGCGTCGAGCGAATCGTCGACCCGGATGCCGTCCTCCGCGAGCCGGACCTCGCGGCGATGACGGATTCCGAATCCCCCGTGCGATCCCACGAGCCGGTGCGCGTCGACGTGCTCGATGCGGGCTCGCGAGCGGTCGCGGAGCTCGAAGAGGCCCGCACGCGTCTCGGACCAGGGGTTCTGTTCGAGATCATCGACCTGGAGCGTGTTGTGCATCGCCGTCGAACGGAAGCGATTGCGTTCTCCGGGAAGCGCCGTGTAGACGTAGGTGCCGGGATCGACGAGGACGCATCGGCCGCCGAGATGGAGGGTGACCGAGAGCTGGTCGTTGTGTGCATGGCCCCCATTGCCGGCCTGCCCCACCGAGCCACAGCGGAAGGTGAGAAAGTCGCTGCCCCGGCGAAGCACGAAGATCCCGATCCCGGGGTACGCATGGACTCCGTCCGAAGTCCCGTCTTCGGGATGCGGATTCGGGCCGGTTCCGGTGACGGGTACCCCGGGGAGCGCGGCAGCCTCCCACGAAGCCTCGGTTCCGGGCAGCGGGAGCTTCCCGACGAGGCACTCGGCGAGCTCGGCGACGTGTCGGAGATCGGCGCCCACCTCGATCCAACGCGGGCCGGATCCATCGGATGAAGGGTTCGGACGCCAGCGCGGAACGAGCTTGAGAAAGCGCCCGCCGTCTTCGTCTCCGATCCAGGGCGTCGATCCATCGGGCGAAGTGCATGCGCGAGCGAAGCGGCCCATCCCGTGAATCCGACCCCAGTGCTCCGCGTCGAGAGGAAGCGGCGCGCCGGCCTCGTCCCAAGCCGGGCTTCCCGCCGTCGGCGCCGGCATCGAGTCGCAGACGGCGCGGGACGGGGCCTTCGAAAGCAACTCGCGTCGATCGCCGGGAAGTCCGGTCAAGAGGGCCGTCGCCACGAGCGCCATCTCCGCCGACAGGCGATGGTACGCCGTCGAGGCCTCGAAGTTCGAGCCGTCGGAATGGAACTGGAGGCCGATCTCGCGCCGAAGCTCGTGCGCGGCGAACCAGAGCCAGCCGTCGACCTCGACGTCTCGCGGGAGCGCCGCGGCGGCGAAAGCGAGACCGGCGACGTCGGCGAGGTAGTGGTTCGCTCGAACGGGCCCCGCACGCTCGAGATTTTCCGCGATGTGCCTCGCGTGCTCGCGAACCGCGCGAGAGAACGTCGCCGACCACTCCGCGGGAAAGGCCGCGCCGAAGCCACGGAAGAGATCGTGCGCGGCGATCCAGGACACGACTCGGATCGCGACGTCCATGGTGCACGCCCACTGGACACCGAAACGCGGCGGATTCATCGCCCGGAAGTCGGCGATCTCGTCGCAGAACTCGATCCGGTAGCGATCGGCGCCCTCGAAATCGGGCTCTCCAGAGCGCGAGAGCGCGTACGCCCATGCGAGCAGGGGTAGGTGCTGCATCCTCGCGAGCTCCCACGGGAGCTTCACGTCCGCCCCCGGAGGCGGGAAGCGATCGAGGCCCTGATCGCGGGCCGCGAGTCCCTCGTTCCAGCGATGACCGGAGCGGAGATCGCGCTGCCAGTCGATCGGCCGGTAGCCTGGGCTCACGAGGCGCCAGGTACGGCGCGCCTCTTCGAGGTTCGCGCGGGGGATCCGGGTCGCCATCCAGCGGCCGTCCGGATCGGCGTCGACACTCGCTCCGCAGGGGTGGACGTGCCCGGCGAAGCCCTTCACCGCCGCACCGTAGTCCGAACTCACGAGCCCCGATCCGAGCAGATCGAAGCGGTGAGCGAGTGCGTTCGCGGCGTGCTCGCGGATCGCTTCTGCGCGGAAGCGGAACCGCTCGACAGCGGGAGCGTGAAAGCATGCTTCGAGGGACGCCTCATCCTGCGGCCGAGGTCGCGCGTAGGTTGGAAGCCTGCGGTCGCGCCTGCGGTCTCGTACCGCACGGATCTCGTCGGCGAGCTTCGTGCGGATCCGCCGGAGCAACTCGTCCGGCGCGAGCTCGCTCGCGCGGCGAAGCCTCTCGATCACGCTCATCGTCGACTCTTCCGGAGCGCGTCGACGATCCTCCTCGTGTGCTCCCTCCAGCCGTGGCGGTCGACGGCGGCCTTGCGGGCCGCTTCGGCGAGCCCAACGCGGAGCCCCGCGTCTCGAACGAGCCTCTCGATCGCTCGCGCGAGGTCGTCCGGGTTGCCCGGCTCGACGAGAAGCGCCGTCCGTTCGTGGTCGAGCACCTCCGCGAGCTGACCGAGGCGCGACGCCACGATCGCCCGTCCCGCCGCCATGTACTCGAAGAGCTTCGTCGGAGAGCCGAAGAACTCGCTCCCGTCCGGATTCGGGACATGCGCGGCGACGAGCACATCGCAGGCAGCGAGATGCACGGGAACCGCGTCGGCAGCGACCGCGCCCGCGAGCACCGCGCGCCGCTCGGCGATCTGCTCCGCGAGCAGCTGCTCGACCACCGGCCGCTCTTCTCCGTCTCCGATCAGGAGCAGCCGCAACCGGGGAATTCGCGCCGCGAGCGAAACGAATGCCCTCGCGAGCACGCCTGCACCGTGCCACGGGCCGAAGGTGCCGACGAATCCGATCACGAGGTCGGAACCGAGGGCGTAGCGCTCGCGAACCTCCTCGCCGGAGAGATCCGGCCGGAACCGATCCGTGTCCACGCCGTTCGGGGCGACGACGATCCGCTCGGGCTCGACCGATCGCGCAACGAGTTCATCCCGGAGCACCGTGCTCACCACGGCCACGAGATTCGCTGCGCGGAGATTCTGCTCTTCGATCCTTCGCGCGAGGTGCTCGTAGCGGAAGGGGTGCCCCCAATGCCGTCGGATCCAGACCTCCGATCCGTTGTACTCGAGAACGAGCGGGATCCGACGATCGAAAGCCACCCGGATCCCCGCGGTCGAGAACGCGGCGTAGCGATGGTAGACGAAACCCGGTCGACGGGCGGCCGCGATCGCGAGCGCCTGACGGCCGAAGTGTTCGTCGCATTCGATGAGGCGAAGCTCCGGGTAGTCCCAGAATCTGTGCGGCGGATCGAGGAGGACGATCTCCGCGACTTCCGAGAGGAGCGGAGGGCGCTCCGGAACGACCACGATCGGCGTTCCGGCCTCGAAGACGAGGCCGCTTACGACGCCCGCCGTGTGCGCGATCGATCCTCCGCTCGAGACACCGTACCAGGGCTCGGTCCGAAGATAGAAGGGCGGGCCGTCGTGCACTCCACGCCATGCGGTCCGCTCGAGTCCCGGAAGCATCGACTCGAGGGCTTCACATCGGGCCCTCGCGCGGCGAAGCAGCGCCGGAGCAAGAGCGGCGTCGGCGATCGCGCGTGCGCCGAGTGAGGCCACCTGCCTCCAACCGAGGCGCTTCGCTTCGCCATCGCTCGCACGCACCACGATCGGCCCGCGCGAGATCCAGCGGACGACCGCCGCCGTCGCGAAGGGCCTCGGGATCGTGTCGAGCCTCCCGACGCGAAGCTCCACCGGAGCGTGACGGCGGAACTCGCGAACCAGCCCGAGACCGCGTCCGCTCCAGTCCGAGAAGCGGCTCCAGCGCGCGTCCGCGTCCGCGGGTACGGCGCCCTCCCGGAGGACGATCGCGCCCGCGACGCCTGCTGCGCCTCCCGCTAGCCCGCGATGAAGCGCCGCCACCAGATCGCCAGGTTGAAGAGCACCCAGAGCTCCCAGGTCCGTCCGCTCGCGACGAGGCGTGAAACCCCGCTCGGATCGAGGAGACCACTCTCCCGCGAGAAGGCATCGACCTCCGCAGCGACGCGCGGCCCGAGAGCACCGAGCAGCCACTCGTGTACGGGGACCGCGAACCCCTGCTTGGGCCGATCGATCACCTCGTCGGGCAGGAGAGAATGACGACGCACGACCTCCTTCAACAGATGCTTGAGCTCGCCTCCTCCCGTCTTGATCCCGGACGGAATCGAGAGCACCAGCTCGACGAGTTCGTGGTCGAGAAAGGGGACGCGCGCCTCGAGCGAAACGCCCATGCTCATCTTGTCGACGCGCATGAGCAGGAGCTCCGGAAGCCGAAGCCGGAGATCGACGTAGGTCATCCAGTTCGCGATCGAAGGCTCCCAGGCAGCCTCGAGAAAGCGGCTCCGGATCCCCGCGAGCGCCTCGAAGCCGGTGCGCCGGCCGAGTTCGCCCGGGATCCGCGGCCCGATCACCTCGCGCTTCGCCGCCTCCGTGAAGCCTTCCGCGCCGCCCCAGAAGATGGGGACTCCGGACGCTCCGCGGCGAAGCCACTCGGTGTAGATGCGTCCGCCCCGACCCGCCGCCCCGAGCGCCCGATGCGCGAGCCTCTTTGCGAGGCGCGGCACCGGAAGGTCGTCCCACTGTTGCAAGCGCAGCGCGCGCCGCCAGCTCGGGTATCCGAAGAACAGTTCGTCGGCGCCCTCTCCGACCTGGCAGACCTTGACGCCGCTTCGGCGTGCGAGCTCCGAAACGTAGTAAACCGGAACGCAGACCGGATCTGCGAGCGGCTCGTCCTGCAGCTCGACCATCCGCGGGAGGATCTTCACGAGGTCGTCGATGCCGAGCACGCGTTCGGCGTGGATCGCGCCGACGCGCTCCGCCAGCTTCCGAGCCGCCGGAAGCTCACTCGGACAGCTCTCGTAGTCGCGGTCGTAGCCGATCGAGAACGTCCTCACCGGCTCGCTCTCGCCTTCGGAGAAGAGGACGGCATTGGTGCCGGAGTCGATCCCCCCAGAGAGGAAGAGCCCAACGGGAACGTCGGCCATCTTGCGGAGCGCCACCGCCTCACGGAGCTTTTCGAAGACGGCCTCGACCGCTTGCGCCTCGTTCACCACGCGACCGGGCGATGCGTGATCCCAGACGTCCCAGTAGCGTCGCTCGACCTCCGTGCCGTCTTCGTCGACCCGGAGCCAGGTCCCCGCCGCGAGCTTGCGGATCCCGGTGAAGAGCGTCGCGGGTCCCGGCGTCGTGAGGAAGGAGAGGAAGTCGACGAGCGCCTCCGGATCCACCTCGCGCGGGAGCCCGGGAACCTCGAGCAGCGCCTTGATCTCGGATGCGAAGTGGAACGAGCCCGCGTGCCGAGTCACGTAGAGGGGCTTGACCCCGATCCGATCCCGAACCAGCCAGAGCCTCCGGCGTTTCGCGTCGAAGACCGAGAAGGCGAACATCCCACGGAGCCTTTCGACGCAGTCGATTCCCCATTCCTCGAACGCGCGGAGCAGGACTTCGGTATCCGAGTGGTTCGTCTTCCAGCGGCGCGGTCGGATCCTCTCGAGCTCTTCGCGCAGCGCCACATGGTTGTAGATCTCGCCGTTGAACGAGAGGACGAGGCTCTCGTCGTCGTTCGTCATCGGTTGTGCGGCCGCCACCGAGAGATCGACGATCGAGAGCCGGCGATGTCCGAGGCCCGCGCGGCCGTCCGGGGAGATCCAGAGCCCCTCGCCATCGGGCCCGCGGTGCTGCATGGCGTCTCGCATCGCGCGCAGCAAGTCCGGCGAGACGCTCGATCGCGCTCCCCGCAAGGCGATGGTTCCGACGATTCCGCACATCGAGCTCTCCCTCCGCGGCTCCACGACGGAGCGGGAGGACCCTCTCTAGAAGCAGTGGAGGTTGCCGACGACCCAGCGTTCGTGCCAGAGCACGGCGTTCAGTGCCGTCCAGAGGTGGAAGCTGTGGCCTCCGGAGCCGCTTCGCTGGCTCTCGAGCATCTCGAAGAGTACGCGCCCGTCGAGCTTTCCCGCCTTCACGAGCTCGGAGCGCTCGAGGGCGGCGCGGGTTCGCGCCGAGAAATCCGGATCCCGGAACCAGCGTTCCATCGGCGCCCCGAAGCCCTGCTTCTTGCGATGCACCAGCTCGGGATCGAGGTGGCGCTCGGCAACGCGCTTCACGATCCGCTTTCCGACACCGTCTCGGAGCTTGTACGACGGCGGTAGGCGCATCGCGAACCGGATCACGTCGGCATCGAGAAAGGGGACCCGCGCCTCGACGGCGTGCGCCATGGTCATCTTGTCGACGCGCATGAGCAGGTGCTCCGGCAGGCGGAGCTTGAGCTCGAGATAGGGAATCTCGTGGAGGATCTCGGGCTTCGGAAGCCTGCCCCGGAGCGGCCCCAGGTACTCCTCGACGACCGAGTGGCTGTCGAGACGCCGATGCGACTCCGCGAGCAGCCCTTCGACCGGGCAGTCGGTCTCGACGTGGTAGGCCGACGGGTCGGGAGTGAGCCGCTCGCGAAGTGCTCCCCACCAGCAGACGGCGCCGCCCCAGAACAGCGCCTGCCCGGCTCGGGCGCGCCGGCGGATCTCGGCATCTTCGCCCGACACGGCGCTCCATCGCGAGAACCGTTCGTCGAGCCATCCGCGCAGACCGCTCCGGCCCCGCCGCGCGGGCGCGTAGACCTCCCGCTCCTTCTCGAGGTAGTGCTGGCACCACCAGTAACCGAGAAAGAGCTCGTCGGCGCCCTCGCCCACCTGCACCACGGTGCAACCGCTCTCGCGGACGAGCCCGGCGAGGAAATAGAGCGGGATGCAGACGTTGTCGGCAATCGGCTCGTCCTGGAGCTCGATGAGCTTCGGGATGAAGCCCATCACCTCGGAGGCGTCGATCCAACGCTCGGCGTGCTCGGTCCCGAAGCGCTCGCGCACGCGCTGCGCGTGGCGGAACTCGTTGCTCTCCTCCTCGCCTCGATAGCCGATCGTGAAGGTCCGGACCGGCCGCTCCATGAGCTCGGCCATGAGCGCCACGTTGAGGCTCGAATCGACCCCGCCCGAGAGGAGCACGCCGAAGGGAACGTCCGAGACCATCCGGCGCGCGATCGACTGGCGGAGGAGCCGCTCGAGCTCGTTCGTCGCGTCTTCCTCCGAGAGATCGCTCTCGCGAAGGATGTCCGACGCGTCGACCCGGCAATCCCACCAGCGCCAGGCTCGCGCGTTGCCCCGCGAGTCGATCGTCACTCCGCAGCCCGAAGGGATCTTGAACACTCCCCGGAACAAGGTGAGCGGGGCCGGGGCGACGATGAAGGTCAGGTAATGCCAGAGCGCGAGATCGTCGAGTGCGATCTCGAGGTGCGGGTGCTCGACGAGCGCGCGGATCTCCGATCCGAAGAGCCACTCGCCCGCGGGCGTCTTCGCCACGTAGCAGGGCTTCACTCCGGCGCGGTCCCGAACGAGATGGACGACGGGCGCGGACGGGTCCCGTCGATCGTAGATCGCGAAGGCGAACATCCCCACGAGGCGATGGAGCCCCTCGAGCCCCCATTCCTCGTACGCGCGGAGCAACACTTCGGTGTCCGAGTGGTCCGTCCGCCAGGGCCTGGGGGAGGCGGCCTCGAGCTCGCGCCTGAGCTCGGCGTGGTTGTAGATCTCGCCGTTGAACGCGAGGACGACGCTCGAGTCGGCGTTCGCCATCGGCTGCGCCGCGGCGGAGGAGGTGTCGATGATCGAGAGCCGTCGATGCGCGAGCGCGCAGCGTCCCTCGGGCTCCCGCCACAGGCCCGAACCATCCGGGCCGCGGTGGCTCATGCGGTCGCGCATGCGGGCGAGAACGGCGTCGTCGACGACCCGGCCCTGGACGGGCCTGAAGCTCCCGACGAAGCCGCACACGACGAGACTCCCCTCTCCCGAACGGCGGTCGAACGGTGCGGGGCACGCCTGCTCGGCCACCACGCCCTTCAGGGCCGTCCGCTGCCGCCGTCTCCGGCGAGGCCGCGCAGGAGCTTCGCACAGATCTCGCAAGACGGCACGACGCCGCTCGCGGCTGTCCCTCCGGCGAGATTTCCGCAATCCTGTGCCCCGCACGGCGAATCATGGCATGCGGCCTCGGGCGCACATCAGGGACGGATCGTGAGGGAGCTACGCGAAGCGGTCGTCCACATGTTCCGGCTGATCGTCAGCCGGTCCCAGCTCCTCGCCTCGATCACTCGGGTCGAGCTGGCGAAGCGCTATTCGGGCTCCCTCTTCGGCAAGCTCTGGATCTTCCTGTACCCGGCACTGCTGCTGTCCATCTATCTCTTTCTGTTCCTCGTTGTCTTCAAGGTCCGGTTTCCCGGCTACAGCGATTTCGGCTTCGTTCTATACATCTTCACGGGGCTCGTTCCGTTCATCGGGCTTTCGGACGCCATCTCGGGCGGGGTCCTCTGCCTCAAGCAGAACATGCAACTCGTCAAGAACGCCATGATCCCGCTCGAGCTGATCCCGATCCGGACCGTCGCCGTCGCATCGGTGGCAATGTTCGCGAGCCTCGCGCTGCTGCTCGTCCTCCTCCTCGTCTCGGCACCGCCGCACTGGACGATGCTCGCGCTCCCGATCGTCGTCGTGCTGCAGCTCGCATTCCATACGGGGATCGTCTTCTTCCTCTCACCGATCGCGCTGGGCTTCCCCGATATCGGCTACTTCACAAATCTCGCGCTGCTGTTTCTCATGTTCATCTCGCCAATCGCATTCCGCGTCGACATGGTTCCGGAGCCCATGCGAATCCTCGTCTATCTGAACCCCGTCTACTACCAGACCGTGGTCTACCGGAGCGTCTTGCTCGACGGCTGCCTGCCGGATCTGATGCCGGCACTCGTCTATGTCGGCATCTGCTTTGGCACGTTTGCGTTCGGCAGCTTGTTCTTCCGCCGGTTCCAGGGGATCCTCGCCGACTATGAGTAGCCAGCCGACCACCGATCGAGGCTCGCGCGATCGAGAGGTCGTGATCCGTGCCTCGGACCTCTCGAAGGTCTACCGCCTCTACGCGCAGCCGCATCACCGCTTTCTCGACATGCTCGGCCTGCTCCGCGATCGACCGGGAGCCTTCACGACCCATACCGCCCTCGACCAGGTCAATCTCGAGATCCGCCGCGGCGAGCGCGTCGCGCTCATCGGCCGCAACGGCGCTGGCAAGAGCACCTTCCTGAAGCTTGCGACGCAGGTGACCCGTCCGACGAGTGGACGCATCGAAGTGAACGGCCGCGCGCACGCGCTGCTCGAGATCGGAACGGGCTTCCATCCCGATCTGACCGGGCGGCAGAACGTCGTCTCCCACCTCGCCCATCTGGGGCTACGCCGCATCGAGATCGAGCGCCGCCTCGCGGAGATCGTCGCGTTCGCTGAGCTCGAAGAGTACATCGACCAGCCCCTCAAGACCTATTCGACCGGAATGGGCGTGCGTCTCATGTTCGCAACCTCGACGTCACTCTCGCCCGAGGTGCTGGTTCTAGACGAAGTCCTAGGCGTGGGAGATGCCTACTTCGCGCACAAGAGCTACGAGCGAATCCGCGAGATGTGCTCATCGGAGGGCACGACCGTGCTCCTCGTCTCGCACAACGTCTATGCCGCCTCGAGGATCTGCGAGCGCATGGTCTGGCTCGAAGCAGGGACGGTCGTGCTCGATGGCCCTGCCGGCACCGTCATCGAGGCCTACGAGGATTCGATCCGGCAGCAGGAGGAGCGGAGGCTCCGCGTCCGGAACGAGCAGCGGCTCGCAGAGATCACGCGCGACGTCCCGCGGGGCCGCCTGCGCATCGAGTTCCATGCTCGCAACAACGAGCCTCCGCCCGGTCCGGTCGCGTTCGCGAGCGTGCGCCTCATGCGCCAGCAGGATCGCGTGGCCGAACTCCCTCTGCTCGAGGAGCGTTTCGAAACCATGTCCGACTCTCACCTCGAGCGCGAGGGTTCGAACTGGGGACCCGTCATGGAATGGCAGGGCCGCCTCGGACGTGCCATGCAGCCGTTCGGCTCCCCCTTTCACAAGGTAGCCGGTGTGCTCTCGGCCGAGGGCGAGCTCACGGCTGCGACACTCGGCGAGTTCGACGTCGAAGTGGAGTACGGATCCGACGCGCCGTGTGACCTCGTGGCGCGCGTGTTCCGCGGGAACGAGGAGATACTTCTCGGCGCGCTCCCCCCGTCGAGTGGTGGATGGGCACGGCACCGATTCTCGCTCGATGTTCCGGCGCCTGAGGCCGGGCCGCGCGTGCGCGGGAGCGAGCTGAACCGTTCCGGGGCGTTCGGAACCGGCGCGGTACGAATCGAGGACGTGCGCCTCTGCAACGCGAGCGGCCAGGAACTCTCGTGGGTCGAGCACGGCGACGCAGTCCAACTCGTCGCCACCTACCGAGTCGTCGACCCTTCGCTGGACGAGGCCGCGCAAGTCTTGGTCGCCATCCACCGCGACGGCGTGCATGACGTCTGCCGGTTCTTCGCCCGGTCCGTGCCGCTCTCCGCGCGAACCCGACGCCGCGGTATGCTTCGCCTCGACGTGCCCCGCCTTCCGCTCGTCGAGGGCAGCTACACGCTCACGCTCATGATCGCCCGCGCGCGCTACTACGACGAGGACCAGCCGGTCTTCTACTCGCTGAACCCCAACGTGCTCGCTTGCCTTCCCCGGGTGCTCGAGTTCAAAGTCGACCGTGCGCGCCCGTGGGAGCGCGGCACCATCACTGCCTTCGAAGCGCGGTGCGAGCTGCACGACGTCGCCGGATCGGAGTCGCTCACGGCGCAGCGGCCGGCTTCCGAGACGCGGCAAGGATGATTTCCCGCAACGATGGGTCGCCCTCCATGCGCCGGAATCGATCGGCCTCGATCTCCTTGAGGCGCGCCTGCCCGAACAGGCTGTAGTTGAACGTCTCGACGGCGAGCAACTCGTGTCCGATGTGCGACAGCATCCACTCGATCTCGGAGACCGTGTACTCGCGATGGTGCCCCTCGAACGGGAGTTCGGTCTCGTACTGCGCTGAGATCGAGGGAAAGATGCTCTCTCCCCGCGCGAGCTTCTCGCGCGTGTAGAGATAGGCGAGATTGGGCGTATCGAGGAGTAGCGTCCCACCGGGCGTCAGCACACGATTGATGGCCTCGAGTAGGAGCCGCGGCGTGTGAGGGATGTGCTCGATCACGCCGGCGCACACGACCATCTCATAGCTGCCTGCCGGAATGTTTTCGAGCTGCCAGCCAGCTGCCTCGAGGTCGAGCACGCCGATGCCCTCGCGCTCGAGAAGGGCTCGCACCCCGTCGAGCGCACCTCGGTACGAGGCGTAGGCGTCGAGCGCTTCCACGCGGAAACCGAAGCGCTGGAGCGCGAGCGAGAAGTTCCCGAAGTAGGCGCCGAGGTCGAGTACGCGACCTCCCGGAGGCACGAATGCGAGCGCCCGACGTGCGAGGTGGAGCACCCGGATCGCGCTCAGACGCAGGTAGGCGTCCCAGTCGAACCCGCGGAGCATCGGAGATCGCCGCTCGAGCGGCGTGAAGTCCGCGCCCTTGCTTGCCGCGAGAACCTCCAGCGTTGCCTGCCAGATCGATTCGAACAGCTCCGGCGCCTCGCGTCGAAAGCGGTCCGGGAAGTCGAGTTCTACCGGAGCGATCGGCTCGGGCTCTCTCGCTCTCACCACGCGCGCCCGCAGCCGCTTCAAGAGATATCCGCGCACTGCTCCTCCTCCTCCTCCTTGGACGCTCTCACCATGCCGCGCTCGGCGTCCCGCCGCACGCGGCGGGAGCGTCAGCCACCGCAATGAGGTCCCGCCTCGGCCTCAGCCAATGTGAAGCAGCGCACGACGGCGCCCGCCAACACGACCCGCTCCCGCCACGAAAGCGCGAGACATGGTGTCCTCCTGCCGTACGACGGAGAATGCCAGGACGGATCGACCTGCGCCTCGACGTCGCGGTCGAAATCGCAGAAGAACTCCTCGCCCCGTGCCGCGAGTCTCCAGCGTCTTGCCGTGACCCGCACCGCTTCGACTCCAGGCGCGAGCTGCAAGCACCACTCGAACTCGTGGCGCCCGCGACCCGAGAGGTGATCCCTCACGAGGAGGCGGCGCCGCGAGATCTCGAAGCGGAACGAGCGCTCGTGGACGACGGGGTCCGCGAGCCTCCCATACCCCGTGTGCGTTCCGCGGATCGTCGTGGCGCCTTCGCTCGATTCGAGCGCGAGGACGGGGAGCTCCCCGCTCTGGAAGAGCCGGAACAGCCAATCCGGACGCAGCTCGTTCTGCTCCTCGCCGTCGACGCGAACGGTGCTGTGCGCGGCGGTTCCGCGGAACCGATTCCGTGCAGCAGGATCGGGGGTGTAGACGTACGATCCGGGATCGACGACGAGAGCGACACCGCGCAGATGGATCTCGAATCCGAGCTGGTCGTTGTGCTTGTGGTTCCCGAAGCCGCACGTCCCGACACGACCGTTCGTGACGATCAGGTAGTCCCCCCCGACGCGACGGACGGCGACCCCGGCCTCGGGCCAGAGCCGCTCGATCTCCGACGGCGCGAACTCGGCCGTTTCCGCGGTCTCGATTCCCCACCACGCCGCCTCGAAGGGGCCGAGCGCATCGGCGTAGGCGAGCCAGCGCGGGTCGTCGAGAACGCCGGCCGCGGGAGCGAAGAGATGCCGCGGATCCTCTGGGGGACGGACGCCGTGGCCCGAGAAGACGTGCAAGCGCCCATCGTCGGCGTCCCCGATCTGCGGCATCACGCCGTCGGGACGAAGGGTTCCCGCGAGAAACTCGAGCATCGACACGAGACGTCCTCGGAAGGCCGGATCGAACGGATCGCCGCGGTGGTCTGCGAGGCGAGCTGCCGAGAAAAAGAGCTCCGTCACGAGCCGGTGGTACGGGATCGAGGATTCGAAGTCCGCCCCGTCCGAGAGGACCTGCTTCTCGATCTCGCGGGCCACCTCACCTCGGGCGAAACGCCACCACTCCGCCCCCGGATCGAGGTCGTCGAAGACCGCCCCGGCAAAGAGCAGGCCGACGAGATTGCTCAGATAGTGGTTGCTCGTGACCTCGTAGAAGTTCTCGAGATGCGTCCGTACGAAGGCTCCATGGTCCCAGAGCGCCTCGTAGAGAATCTCGCGGGACGAGTCTGCAACCGGCTCGAACCCCTCGAGAAGCTCGATCGCGAGGGCCATGCTCACGGTCCGGAGCGCGACGTCCATGGTACAGACCCATTGCACGCCGATTCCGACCGGGTTGGCTTCGCGGAAATCGAGGGCTTGGCGAACGATCTCGTCGGCGAAACGGTGGTCGTCGGTGAGCCTCGCAGTTTGGGCGAGGACGACCCAGTGTTGGAGCCTCCCGATCTCCCAGGGGGCCTTCACGTCGGCACCGCGCGGAGCCATCTCCGCGAGGTTCCACGCCCGGCAAGGAAAGCCGTGCGGGAAGCGCTCGCGCGAGCGCGGATCGAGCCTCCAATCGATCGGTTCGTAACCGTCGTCGTGGGCGGATCGGTCGGGGTCCCGTGGAACGAAGGGCCCGCTTCCGAGCAGATCGAACTCATGACGAAGCAGTGCTTCGGCGACCTCTCGCAGCCGGAGCACCTCGGCGGGAAAGCGGAGTCGAATCCTGGCGATCCGCTCGGGCGATCCGTCGACGAAGAGCGGCGGGATCCGTCGCGACCTCCTGCCCTCGAGCCAACCCCCGAAGTCGAGGCCGCGCTCCCCGAGCGCCTGCCCGAAGCCCACCACCACGGGCTCGGGAGTGGCCGGCGCAGCGTGCCGTCGCACGCCCACGCGTCTCGCGATCGCTCCGATCAGTCGGCGCAAGGCTTTCGCGCCGTCACCACGAGGTTCCAGCCGAGCATCGGCACGCGCGGCAGGATCGTTCGCTGTCGGATCCGCAACCGATCTTCTTCCGACCCGGCGTCGGAGTGGATCTCGACCTCCTCGAATCTCGTGAGGATCCTTCGCAACCGCGATCGCGTCTGGATCCTCGGCCTCGGGACGCGACCGCCGGCTCGGCGCGAGGCGTCGCGAGCGGCGATCTCCGCCATCGAGACCTGATCGACGAGCGCACTGCGAACCCCGAGTCTCCAGAAAAGGTCGAGCCAGTAATGGACCGAACGCTGAGCGTTCGATCGAAGCAGGACCCGGCCTCCGGGTCGGACGAGTCTCCACATCTCGTCGGCGAGTCGGCTCGTGCTGAATCCTTCCGGAACTCCGCCGATCGCGTAGACGAAATCGAAGGACCCGTCCTCGAGCGGGATCATCGAGGAGCCGGGTGCGCAGGACACCGATGCGACCTCGAGCCCTTCTGCCGCAACCGAACGCCGAGCGTGCGCGCGGGATTCCTCGGAAAAATCGACTCGAACGAGACTCGCTCCCGGAGCCACCACGTGGACGAGATCGGTCCACGGACCAGCCCCGATCTCGAGAACGCGCTCACCCGCTCGAGCTGCCTCCCGGAGCGCTCGCACGGCGATCGCCTCGTCCGTGCGCCGCGCGACGAACCCATCTTCGACTTCCGCGATGCGCGCCCGAGCCGCCGGCGCGGGCTCTCGCGACACCGCGGGAACTCGCACCGGCTCCGGCGGCCGTACCGGCTCCGGCTCCCCATCGCGAGGCCGCGGCTCCCAGCTCGCATTGCCCCCGACACCACCGAACGCACGCGCGAGGCGGTCCACATGACGCTCCCACGTGAAGTCGGCGAGTGCGGCGCGCCGCGCGTTCGCTCCGAGAGCACTCGCGACCTCCCGGTGCTTCGCGAGCCCGACGAGTGCCGTCACGAAGCCGTCGATGTCGCCCGGATTGCAGAGGACGGCCCGGCGGTCGCGGACGCGAACCTCGTCCGCACCGACGTCGGCCGGCCGGAGCGCCGGTCGGAGGACCTCGCCGATCTGTTCGAGATCCGACGCGACGATCGCGCTTCCGACCGCCATGTACTCGAAGACCTTCGTCGGGGATCCGAAGAAGCGGCTGTCGACCATGTGGCTGTTGTGCGGCGAGACGAAGGCATCGCAAGCGGCGAGCAGACGCGCCCCCTCCTGCTGGGGAACACGGCCGGTGAAGCGGACCCTCGCCTCGAGACCATGCCGGGCGACGGCCTCGTCGACCAGGTGACGAAAGGTACCGTCGCCGATCAGGAGGAAACGGGCGCGGGGCTCCCGAGCGCACACGCGCGGAAGGATCTCGGCGAGGTCGTCGATCCCGTGCCAGCCTCCGAAGGTCCCCGTGAACCCGATCACGAAATCGTCGGCGTCGAATCCGATCTTCGCTCGGATCTCCGAACGCACTTCGGGGGACGCCGGCGCGTAGCGTTCCGGGTCGACGCCGTTCGGGATCACGACGACCTTCGAGGCCGGGACTCCCTGTTCGATCAGGCTCTTGCGGATCGGATGCGAGACGACGGTGACGAGAGCGGCCTGCGCGAATGCCGCCTTCTCGGCTGCGAGGTAGAGTCCCTCGAGCAGATACCCGCGTCCGCCGAAGCTCCGCATCATCGAGGTTTCCGAACCGTTGAACTCGAGGATGTACGGGATCCCGAGGTCCTGGCAGGCGCGCGCGACGGCGAAGTTCCCGACGACGAGACGCTCGTAGACGAAGCCGGGACGCAAGCGGCGGAGCGCAGCGGTGAGCGTGGGGAGGCAAGCCTCCGATGCGCCCGCGAGGTCGGCCTCCCCCCACGACGCGTACGGCGCTTCGATCCGCTGCTGTGGAACCCCGAGTTCGTCGAGGAGCGGAAAGGGATGGGCCATGAGGCAGCTCATCCCCTCGCTCCGCTTCGCGAGTTCGGCCGCGACGTAACAGGTATGCCCGTAGCTCCCGCCCGACGTGATCGCATTCCACCAATCGAGGCGCACGTATACGCCCCGATCCGGAAACCGCACGCCGTCGGCTCCGGGCGGCGGCAGGTCGGCCGCCTTCGCCCTCGCGAGCGTCTCGGCGAGAAGCGCGCGGACCGACTCGAGACCGCGCTCGAGGACGAGGCGGCGGACGGCGATCAAGTCCTCGGCGATCGCACCATTTCCGAGGAGCTTCTTCGCGACTCGCTTCCCGAGGCTCGCGAGCGCGCGCGGCCGAAGCCGTGTGCGACGAAGCTCGCGCAGCCCCCGACGCACGAAGAGCACGCAGAGCGCGAGCGGCGGTGCGAGCTCTCCGTAGAGTCGGATCGCAATCCGCTGTACGGCGTCGCGGAGCCGGTCGGATCCCTCGAGAACGTCGAAGGCCCCCTCGGCGGGCCACCAGAGAACGATCCGCCGACCGCGCCGGCCGAGACGCTTCGCGGCGCGAAGCTGCTTGAGCGAAGCGACCCCACCATGGATGACGAGGACGATCGGCGCTCCGGCGGGTGCCTCGGCCAGCACCTCGTCGAGACTTCGCCAATGCTCGGGCGCCGGGACGTCGACGCGCGACCAGTCGTCGACCCGCGCGATCGCAGCGTCATCGAGCAGGGCCGCCTGGATCCCACTGGCGTCAATGGCGACGGCAGCCCCCGAAGGTCTAACCCCCATCGCGGGGATCCCGGCCATGGAGAAGGTCCTCGACATGCAGGGCGACGGCGCTCGTCTCGAAGATCTCCTCCACCGGGATCGGCGGCGCGCTGCCGAGCGCGACCGCGTCCCCCCACGACGAGAGCTCGTCGAAGTGTCCCTTGTCCTGGCTCCCGCTCTTCCAGAGCACCGTCCCGTCGCTCCCACGACCGAGCGTCCGGTAGTCGTCGATCGAGTACGCCTCCCCTTCGCAGAAGACCTCGACGTGCTCCTTCGCAACGCCCTGCTTCGGACCCATTGCGGTGTAGAGAAGCGTCGCAACGCTCCCGTCGCCGTAACGGAGCGTCACCGCAAAGTTGTCGTTACGCAGATACGGGCGCTCGCCGGGATCGATCGCAGTGGCATCGATCGAAGCGATCGGCGCCCTCGCGAGGAACCGGAAGCAATCGTACATGTGGCATGCCTCACCGAGGTTCCGGCCTCCGCCCTCCGCTCCGTGGACCCAATGGTCGAGCGGGATGTATCCGGCATTCATCCGATAGCGGATCATGAGTGGCGACGTGCGTCCCGCGAGCGCCTTCGAGAGCTCCTGCATCGCAGGAGAGAAGCGACGGTTGAACCCGACGAGGAGCTGCGGCGGATCGGACAGGCGCCGGAACGTGCTCGCGACGAGGTCGAGCTCTTTCCACGAGAGGCACAGGGGCTTCTCGACGAAGACGTGCTTTCCGGCCTCGAGACAGCGCGCCACGAGCTCCGCGTGATTCTGGTGCCGCGTCGCGATCACGACGAAATCGAACTCGGGATCGGCGAGGACGACGTCGAGGTCGGTGGTGACCACCTCGACGCGCTGGCTGCGTGCGAAGTTGCCCGCGTGCGACGGCATCGACCGGCTCACGAGCCCACGCAGAAAGAAGCGTTCGGGACGCTTCTGCATCTGCGGGACCAGCATCGCCGTTCCGAACGCGCTCGCGCCAACCAGCGCGTAGCGAAGCGCGCCGTCGCGCGCTCGACGATGCCCGCGAAGCACGACGCGAGGCTGCGCGAGCTCGGCCTCCGCGGCCTCGTCACGCGGGTAACGGAACAGGACGCCGAGCGGAAGGCCTTGCCCCCCGGCCGCGAGCTCCGCGTAGACCCGTGGCGCCGAATCGACGTCGACGATGCGATCGATGAGCTCGCGGACGTCGATCCGTCGTCGTGCGATCTGATCGAGGTACGCCGACATGTTCCGGTTGAGCGTCCAGCGAACGTGTGCGAACGGGTAATCGCGGCCGCCCTCCTCGTAGCTCGCGTCGTAGCGGCCCGGGCCGTACGACGTGCTCATGAGGAGATCGATCTCCTTGCGGTAGAAGTTGGCGCGCTCCGCGTGGAGCCCCACGTCCCCGACGATCACGACCTTGCCGCGCGCGCGCGTGATCTCGAATCCGAGGTTGAGCAGTGCGCTCGAACCGGACGCGGCGCACAGCAGCGTCGCGTCGACGCCGCGCCCGCCGGTGACGTCGCGAACGACGCGCTTCATCGACTCGGCATCGCCGGTCCCCGCGAGCATTCCCGCCTCGAGCGCGCGCTCGACGCGCGCCGGGTCGAGGTCGCAACCGACCACGCGACATCCGTTCGCGACGAGCAGCCGGACTGCGATCTGCCCGATCAGTCCGAGCCCCGCCACGGCGATCGTCTCGCCGAGCTGCGGCGCCGCGCGTCGGACTCCCTGCAATGCGATCGCTCCGACGGTCGTCGTCGCGGCCTCGTCGAGCTCGCACGCGTCCGGAACGCGCACCACGAGGTTCCGAGGCACCGCGATGAAGTCCGCGTGATGCGCGTAGGCGGCCCCCGCACACGCCACCCGGTCTCCGGGGACGAGATCCGGGACTCCGTCTCCCACCTCGACCACGGTTCCGGCCGCCGAATAGCCGACGTCCCAACCCTGCGCATCGAGATCGCTCGACAGGCGCTCGAGATCGGCCCGGGTTGCGAACCCGACTCGCGAGCTCGAAACCGAGACTCGCGCAGGGCCATCGACGTTCGATACGACGAGAACGACCTTGCGTGCGCTCCCGGGATCGAAAGCGAGCTGCTCCTCGAAGTCTCCTTCGACGACGATCGAGCCGAGCGAGGCGTTCGCGTCGGCGTCGATCACCCCGATCGACAGGCGCCCCTCCTCGACGCGGCCGCGGATCTCGAACGCCGGGATCCGCTCGTCGCCGACCTCGATCGGGTTCGAGCGAACCTGGAGGCCGCGCTCCGATCCGTCGGTCTCGACCCGGAAACCCTCGGCCTCGGTCGTGAGCCGCGCGCCTCCGACGGCCGAGAAGACGAGCTCGACGGGCTGCCCCGCGGCCGCGAGCTCGACCCGCTTGCGCTTCGGGAGCCGCCTGCGGATCTCGCGCCGGGCGATCTCGCCGACTCGCGCCCAAGCCTTCCGCGGATCCCGCCACGCCTTGCCGAGGTACTGGCGCGCGGTCCCGGTGAGCCGTGCAGCCGCTTCGATGTGCGTCGCATCGGCGGAACGGAACGTGCTGCGGAGCGCAGCGAGCTCCGTGCCGACACTGATCAGCGAATACTCGACGCGAACGACGACGAGCCCGGGCCCGACGAGGGGTCGCGGGTTTCGCGCCACCACGGCGCCGCCACCATGACAGAGGACCTGACGCATCCGCCCTCGCACGCGCCACTCACCCGGCAGGAACGGAGGGCCGCGCGCGTCGATTCTACCCGCCGCGTCGATCCGGGGGCAAGCCTCGGATCGAGTTCATTCCGAGCCGAGACGCTCGCGTCGCCCGAACGGCGCTCACGGCTCGGGCTCGCGACGCCGGAAGATCCGGAAGAACCGGTCGCGGCGGCGCTCGATGGCCTCGCGAATCCGCGCCGGCGTCTGCGGCTTCGGGACGAGCGAGTCGATCTCCGCGAGCAGTCGCTCGCGGCGCGCGTTGCGAAGCCGCTCGATGTCGGCGCGGAAGGCATCGGCTGCCTCCTTGCGGCACGCGATCACGACGAGGATCGGCGAGAGGTGCGCGATTCGCTCGAGGATCGAGAAGGCCGGCCCCGTCCAGCGCATGAGACCGATCGTCGCCTCGGAGAGGCCGCGAGCCTCGCGGCGACCGAGCAGGAGATCGTGGGCGCCGCGATGAAGACCGGCTCCGTATGCGAACAGGTCCGTGAGGCTCGCACCGTACTGCCCGTCGAGATCGAGCAGCGCGTAGCCGCTGCGTTCGAGCAGCCTGCGGAGCGTCTCGGGGCCGAAGAGATTCGTGTGCCCAGGAGTATCGTAGCCGCCGTGGACGACGGGGCAGTCGGCGCGCTGGAGCAGGATCGCCGGAGAGAGAACGTTCGGCACGGTGAGCGCGACGAGGCCTTCGGGCTCGAGCCTCTCCCGGCACTCGGCGAGGATCTCGTACGGTTCGCTCATGTGTTCGAGCGACTCCCAGAACGTGATCAATCGGAACGGTCCTGCGGGAGGCGGATCGGCTGCGTCGAACACCTCGAGACCGCGTTCGCGCGCGATCCGGATGCAATCCTTCGACGATTCGGTCCCGAAACCAACGAGGCCACGCTCTGCCGCAGCGACGAGCGAGTGTCCGAGGCCACAGCCGACGTCGAGCACCCGCGCCCGCCCCGCGCCGTGAAGGAGCGGGAGCAGCAGGTCCAGGTACGCGCCGATCCGCTCGAGGCTCCCGTCCTGGTAATCGTCGGCCTCGCGCCCCTCGAACGACTTCTCGGCCACCGCGCGGGCCTCTGGGCAGCGCGTGAAGAACTCCTCGAAGAGCGCGGCCTCGACCCGGAGCGGAACGTACCAGCAGCCGCAGTCCTCGCATTCGACGTAGCGATAGCCGTCGTAGGACTCGAAGAGATCACGGTGGCGCTCGCCTCCGCACGCCGGACACGGCCGCGGCTCGAGCGCCGCGATGAGCGACCGGCCATGCGCGTTCCAGAGTTGGACGGCGGCGACCCAGTTGGCCTCCGAGATGTTCGAGAAGGGAGTCGTGAGCGTCGTCGCCGAGTCGCCCGCGGGCTCCCCGCCGTCACTCGACACGAGGTCCCGCGCGACCGCGAGAAGCGCCTCCAGGAGCCGGTGATAGGATTCGAACATCCCGGCGCAGGGTAGCGTGGCGGCGGCACGTGGGCGGCTGCGGCATCGCTCCTCCCGATCCGCTGGGGAGGGCGCTCGCCTTTGGTAGGCTTGCGCCCGGCCACGGTGCCGGGGGGAGTTCGCGTGGGTTTCGGGTCGTCCGGTCCTTCGAATGCCCGGGAAAGCAGCGATGATGCCGGCCGACGGTCGTAGCGAGCGGATCCCGGCCGCTTCTCGCGTGCTTGCGATCGTCGAGACCCTGCTCGTCGCCCGCTGGCGATACTCCGAGCCAAGGCGTCCTTTCGGAACCAGCCTCGTGCTGACGCTCGCGGTGGTCTTCGTCGGGCTCGTCCCCTTTCGTTTCGACCTCGGCGCGCGCCTTCTCCACCACCCCTCCGACAACGGGCACGCCTTGATCGCGCTCCGGATGGGCTTCAACTTCGCGCACTGTGGCGTCTACTCGAAGCTCTCGACCGAGCACGACGCCGCGGTCCAGGAGTTCTTGAGGGCTCCCGCCTCCCCCGATCGACCGGTGAGGGAGGTCGCCGAGGCGGCCGCGGGATCGCTCGACCGCTACTGCGAGACCGTCACGCAACCGTTCCAGAACAACGAGAACGGTCTGCTCCTCGTCGCCGCCGCCGCATTCGCGGCGCGTCCCGACGCCTCGATGCGCACACTCGGGACGATCTGGATGGGGTCGACGATCCCTCTGCTCGCCGTATTCGTGCTGGCGCTACTCGCTTCAGGGGCGAGCGTGGCGTTCTCCGTCCTGTGCTTCTTCGTCTCGCTCGCGATGATCGTCGAGATCGCCTCGAGCGCGCTCTACTCGAACTACATGCTGCTGCCCGCCTTCGGCCTCGCCCTCGTCGGCTCGCTCGCACTCGCGGTCCAGTACGGAGTCGAGCGGCGCGCAGCCACGCTCTACCCGTTCCTGCTCGCGTTCGGGGCGGCCCTCGGCTTCATGTCGGTCCTGCGCACCAACTACGGCTTGATCTTCCTCGTCCTCTCGCTCCTCTCGGTCGTGTTCTTCGCGAACCGCTTCTCGTCCCGAAGGCCGCGAGCGCTGGCCACGGCGGTGCTCGCGATGCTCTGCATCCTCGCCGGATACCGGGTCACGGTCCGCGCGGTGAACGATCCGATCCTCGCGCTGGGGCTCACCCACAACGCAGTCTCCCACTCGTTCGCGCATCCGCTGGTGCTCGCCGTGGGAGAGCCCCGGAGCGATCTCGCGACGCGGGAAGGGATCGCCTGGGACGACTCGAAGGCGCTCGCGCTCGCGCGATCCGTCGAACCCGAAGCGACCTACCTCGGGCCACTCTACGAGAAGGCGCTCCTCACGTACTATGCGAAGCTCTGGATCTTCCATCCGCAGGAGATGCTCGGCATCTACTGGGCGAAGTGGAACCTCTCGGTCGAAGGTTCGTTCCGGGCGCTACGCCACTCGGGCGGACGCTTCGCGAGGGCCCTCGCCGCACCGAACGTGATGGCTCGAAGC
>CAJPFO010000195.1 GCA_905339255.1 Myxococcaceae bacterium | reverse complement strand
AAAACGAACTTCTGCCCCGGCCGGAGCCTTCCGCGACAGCGCACGAGCGCGCGAAAGCGCCGTCGACCGGGCGCTTCGCCGAGCAGCAGCGCCTCGGCGGCTCCGCCGGTCGTCTTGCGCCCTCGAAGCCTCGCAGGGAGGACGCGCGTCGCATTCACCACGAGCAGGTCCCCGGGAGCGAGGAGGGACGGGAGATCGCGGACCCCGCGATGCACGAGCTGCTGCGCCGTGCGGTCGACCACGAGCAGGCGAGCGCCCTCGCGTTCGGACGCAGGAGCCTGCGCGATCGCAGTGGGATCGAGCGGGTAATCGAAATCGTCGAGGAGGTCCCGGCTCACGGCACGCGTTCCGCGGCGAGGGCGCCGCGGAGCTCGGGCGATGCGACGAGCGCATCCCACGAGAAGAGAACGACGCCCCCGGGAGCGAGTGCGCGCGCCTCGCGGAGCTGCGCGACGGCCCGCTCCGGTGCCGACTCGAAGAGCCACGCACCGAGACCGAGCCAGGTGCGCGAGCCACCGATCGCCACGTTGCTTCGCGCCATCATGGTGAACAGGCGTGGATCGCGCGAGTACGCCATGGCCACCGCGAAGTCGAGATGCCCTGATTCGAGCCAATGGGTCCAATCCTGGTGCAGCGAGAGGTACGCCCGCGTCGGGAATGCCCATACCGCGGCCGAGACGACGAGACCCGGCCGCGCACGACGAGCGGCTCGCGAGATCTCGCCCACGACGTCGCCGAGCTTCTCGCGGCGCCAGGCATCGAACGCCTCGGCGTTCCGGGAATCGTCCGCGAAGGGCGCATCGAGCCCCGTTTCGGCGCGGAATCGCGTTCGGGACGGCGCGCCGAAGCCGAAGTCGAGACCGACGTCGAAGCGCGCTCCGGGTACGAACGGGAGCACGTCCGGATAGCGCACGTAGTCCAGGTGGAGGCCATCGAGATCGGGAACCCGCACCAGGAGCTCCGCGAAGACCGCTCCGAGCCGCTCGGCGAGGGCCGGGGTCGCGGGATCGAGCCAGACGCCCGGGGTTCCCACCCGCGCGAAGCGCTGCTCGTCCGCAGGGACCTGCAGCTCGGGGTAGTCGAGCAGCGAACGTCCGCGCCGGTCGACCTGCACGGCATCGCGGCCGACCGCGCGGAGCAGGGGGCCGTCGCGATGCGTGCCGAGCGTGAGGACGTTCACCCATGCGTGAACGCGAAGCCCGCGCGCATGCGCGCCGCGGACGAGATCGCCGAGCGGGTCTGCGCCGTCGAGCGCCCGATGCGGCGAATCGTCCGCGAGCTGCGCCGCGTACCACGAACGCCCCCCCCGATAGACCTGCACGAAGAGATCGCTCACCCCGAGCTCCGTGGCGCCGTCGAGAAGCCGACGGACGCGCTCGGGATCGTCGAGCGCCCGTTCCGAGCCTTCGCAGGGGATCCAGAGCCCGAGTCTCGGCTTGCCGACGGCGTCCTCGCCACGAGAGGCATCTGCCGCCGGGGCAGGGCGCTGCGGCGGAGGCTGCGGCTCGCCACAGCCTGCGAGGAGCACCCCCGCGAGCACGACGGCTCCCCATCGGAGCGGCGGAAACGAACGGTTCGGGGCACAGCGCAAAGCCCGTCGAACCTATCGGAAGCAGCGATCGGCGCCAATCCGCGTCTCGCGTTGACAGGGGTCGCCCCTCCCGCACAATCCGCCCCGATGGGGACGAACCGCCGCGCGGTCGCGCACCGCTGGAAGCGTGCGCTTCGCGGCGGCGGCCTCGCCGTCGGAGTCGCGTTCCTCGCGACGGCCGTCCCGACGAGGGGCGAGGAGAACGCCGGGGCAGCCCCTGCCGATCCTGCAGCCGGCGCGGCCCGCTCGCTGCGCGGGGCGATGGAGCTCGTCTCGCGAGGCGAGCTCGAAGCGGGTGCGGCCGCGCTCGAGAGGATTTCGAATCAACACGAGATCGTGTCGGACGTCGCGGCGCTTCTCGCGGCGCGCGGCTTCGTCGGGGCCGGCCGCTTCGATGAAGCGCTCGGGGCGCTCGCGCGTTTCCAGTCGCGCGGCGTCACGACGCCGTTCGCGACCGCGCTCGAGCGGTTGCGGGGCGAGGCTGCCGTCGGCGCGGGCGATCCGGCGGCAGCGCATCGGGCGTTCTCGCATGCACTGCTCGGAACCGAGGATCCGGCCGAGATGGCGCCGATCCTCCGTTCGCTCGCGGAGCTCGAGGAGGCCGCCGGCCAGAAAGAAGACGCAGCCGGACGTTGGCTCCGGCTCTGGCGGGACCTGCCCGCGCAACCGGCCGCACGGGGAAGTGGCGAGAAGCTCGCTGCGCTCGAGGCGACCATGGGACGCACGCTTCGGAGCGCCGACGACGCCAGGACGAGGGGCGACCGCCTCTTCGAGGCGGGGCTTCGCGAGGCGAGCCTCGACGCCTACGCATCCGCGCTCGCTGCGGGACTCGATGGCGAGGATCGGCGCGCCGCGCTGCGGAGGAGGGGCGAGGCCCTTTTCGGCCTCCGGCGCTACGGCGAAGCGGCCAGTACGTTCGCCGAGCTCGCGGGCGATCCCGAGGCCGAGGTCTTCGAGGCCCGCTCGCTCGCGCGTTCGGGAGACGTCGAAGCGGCCGTCTCGCTCCTGCTCTCGCGCGCCGAGCAACGGCCCGCCGGCGTGGGGGCGGGTGCGCGCTGGTACGCGGCGCTGCTACTCGAGGGCGAGGGCGAGAACGAGCGCGCGCGCTCTCTCTTCGCCTCCGTTGCGGCCGAGGCCTCCGATCCGTCGCTTCGTGCGAACGCGCGCTGGCGACTCGGTTTCGCAGCCTACCGGGCGCGGCGCTTCGATGTGGCGAGGCGTGAGCTCGAAGCGATGGCGGCCGTGGCGACCGAGCCGATCGCGAAGCTCCAGGCCCGCTACTGGGCAGCCCGCGCCGGCGAGCGCGCGGATCTCGAGACGAGCCTCGTCGAAATGCAGGCGATCGCGAGCGAGGCGCCGTTCACGTATTACGGCTGGCGCGCGTCCGAATGGCTCGCACGACGGCGCTCCGTGTCGAAGGCCTCACTCGCGGCGCCGATCCCGCCGGGAGAGGCACGGCTTGCCGAGCGCGATCTCCTGCGGGCGCGGATCCTGGTCCTCGCGGACCTCGACGATCTCGCGGCGAGCGAGCTCGCGCGCCTCGCGACGCAGGTCGGGGGGTACGCCGACGTCGTCCGGGTGGCGACGCTCCACCGCGAAGCGGGCCGTTACGACCGCGCCCAGCAGTTGGTCCAGAAGCGCTTCGGGGACGTGCTCCCTCGCGGGCCGGCGCCCGGACAGGAGGCTCTCTGGCAGGCCGCCTGGCCGCGCGCGCACGCGGACGCCGTCGAGCGTGCGACGAAGGGCCTCGCTCGACTCCGGCCTCCGCTCGTCTTCGCGCTCATGCGCGAAGAGAGCAGCTTCCGGCCGGCCGTGCGCTCGTCCGCGGGTGCCATCGGGCTCATGCAGCTCATGCCTGCCACGGCGCAGAAGGTGGCGCGAGACGTCGGCCTCCAGGGCTTCGACGTCGAGCGGCTCACGGATCCCGCGACGAACATCCGCCTCGGGACGGCCTACCTCGACGGACTCCTCGGCCGCTTCGACGGGCGAGCGTCGGCTGCGATCGGAGGCTACAACGCAGGTCCCGAGGCGGTCGCCCGGTGGCTCGCGGAGCGAGGGGATCTCGCCGATGACGAATGGGTCGAGACCATCCCCTACGAGGAGACACGCAACTACGTGAAGCGGGTTGAGCGCAGTCTCCACGTCTATCGGAGCCTCCATGGGCGATGAGGCACCGCTCTGGCGGACGCGCCGGGAACGGCCCTTCGACGTCTGCGGGATCGGACAATCGTCGCTCGATCACGTCTGCCTGGTCGAGGGCTTGCCTCGCTTCGCGGGCAAGGACCGGATCCTCGACTACACGAGGCTCCCGGGAGGGCAGGTGGCGACCGCTCTTCTCGCGTGCGCTCGGCTCGGGCTTCGCGCGACGTATCAGGGTGCGGTGGGCGACGACGACGCAGGCGAACGCGTGCTCGAGCCGCTACGACGCGAGGGCGTCGACGTCTCGGCCGTGCGGGTCATCGAGGGCGCTCCGACACAGCTCGCGGTGATCCTGCTCGATCGCTCGAGCGGCGAGCGAACGGTTCTCTGGTATCGCGATCCGCGGCTCTCGCTCGAGGTCCACGACCTCCAGCGGGGGCGGATCGAGCAGGCGCGGGCGCTGCATCTCGACGGAGGCGACCCTGAGGTCGGGATCTGGGCGGCGAAGGTCGCTCGCGAGTGCGGCATCCCGGTGGTGCTCGACGCCGATACCGCCGTACCCGGGACGGCAGAACTGCTCGCCCACGTCGATTTCCCGATCGTCTCGCAGACCTTCTCGGAAAACTTCTTCGGGACGCACGATCCGCGCGAAGCGGCGAGGGGGCTCGTCGCGTACGGCGCTCGGATGGGCGTCGTGACGCTCGGCGAGATCGGCGCCGTGGCGAGGCTCGGGAGTCGGGATCTCGAGAGCCCCGCCTATCGTATCGCCGTCGCCGACACCACGGGCGCGGGTGACGTCTTCCATGCCGCGTTCGCATGGGCGCTTCTCGAAGGACTCGACGCCGCGGGCTGTCTGCGGGCCGCGAACGCCGCCGCCGGAATGAACTGCCGCGCGGTCGGTGCGCAGGGCGGCCTTCCGACGCGAATCGAACTCGAGGCTTTCCTCGCCGAGGAGCGCCCCGCGCCGTGGTGCGAGCCCGAAGCATCGTCGCTCTAGGGGATCGATCCGTCTCGGGTCGATCTCGTGGCCCTGCGTCGGGCTTCTACGGCTCCTCGGGCTCTTCGGTCTCTCCCTCGACCTCGCCTTCGTTCTCCTCGAAGATGTCGTCGCCCGCGTCATCGATCTCTGCGATGTCGAGGTCCATCTCCTCCTCGAAGGGCACGCTCTCGCCATCGTCGTCGTCGAGGAGCGGCATCGGGCGCGGCTGGGCTCGCTTCGCAGCCGGGGCAGGGGTCGCACCCGACGCCTCCTGCTTCGGCCGCTGGCGCTGGTCCGCGCCGCAGCGCGGACAGATCGGCTCTGGCTTGTTCAGGTCGTAGAAGCGGGCGTTGCACGAGAAGCACGAATGCTTGGTTCCGAGCTTGGCCTTGCGATCCTCGGGCATGAGATCGCTGTGCTTCTTGCTCGGCTCGGGCTCCACGGCGCGGCGGGTGGCCTTGGGCTTCTTCGGACGAGTCATGACTGTGCTCCACTGGCGATGCGGATGGATTCTCCGGAATCTGCGATGCGGGAGATCCCGCGCTCGCGCAGATCGACGGCTCCGTCGAAGAGCGATTGATCGAGCTCGATCAGCGCATCCTCGGGCGGGGGCTCGATGCCGGCTTCGACGAGCCAGCGCCGGTAGAGGGTCGAGAGGTCGCGACGCACCGTCTCGGGCGACTCGCTTCCCGACGCGTTCTTGAGCGGCGAGTACTCCTCGCGAGTGGTTTCGACGACGAGCGTGGTCCGGGCAGCGGGCAGGGCGTCGAAGACGAAGCGCTCGAGCTTCCAGCCGTTCGGCTCGATGGGTTCGACGCGTCGGCCGGAGCGGTCGAGGGCCGGGATCCGCTTCGGCGAGGCGTGGAAGGGAAGCCTGCGTTCGGCGTCGGCCGAAACCCGCCGCAGGAAGTCGGTCTCGAAGACGTAGATCGAGATTCCTCCCGCCCAGTAGACGAGGTCGCCGCGCTCGTCGCGAGCCTCGCGGTGCGTCGCGTCGATCTCGGTGTATTCGATGATCCCGAGCCGTCCGTCCACCATCGCCACGTGTCCGACCTTCTCGAGCGGGTCCCGCTTCGCGACCACCTTGCACGACGCCTCCGCACCCACGGCGGCGTGGAGCCCGAGGTACACCGGGTCGGCGATTCGTACCAGAGGGTTGTCGATCTGCCACAGGAAGACGCTCGAGATCCCCCTCGATTCGAGGTCATCGAGGGCCCCGGAAGCCGCGAGGGCCGGGATCACCCCACCGTGTCCGTCGGGACTCTCGAAGACGTGATCCGGAGCATCGAGCAGCATACGACCCTCGAAATCGACCGCGGGGACGCTCCGCTGCGAGAAAAAGAAGACCTCCTCCTGCGGGAGATCGAAATGCGCCTTTCCGGCGAAAAACGAACGCGTGGCGGCATGCGTTGCGGCGCTCGTCATGACGTACCAGGGCAGCGGAGCGCCGTGCCGGCGGCGGATCCGCCGGATCCGCTGCGCGTGGATCTCGAAGAGGCTGCGATCGCTCACCGGTCCGATCGGGTAGGCGCCCTTCGGTCCCGCGAAACCGAGGCGCGTTGCCTGCCCGCCAGCGACGACGAGTACCGCGACGCGACCAGAAGCAAGGAGCGCCTCGCCACGCTCGCGCGCGGCCGAGTCGTCTGGACGCCCGAGCCCGGCGTCGAAGCGAACGACCTTCGCCGGCTCGAGGCTCGCCGGCGGTGCCGACGCGCGCGCGCGGATCCCGGCGAGCGCGCGGCCGAGCGCCTCGAAATCGATCTCCTCGAGCTGCGCAGCGAGCCTCGAGCGGCCCGCCGCATCGAGCTCCGGCCAGAAACGCAGCACGTGATCCTGACCGACCGCCGTGAGCCGTTCCCGCAGGCCTTCGAGTTGGGACTCCGCCACCCGCAAACCTCCGACCGGAATGGAGAGCGGGGCGCTTATAGCACAGCGCCCGCGCTCCGGAGCCGCAGGGCGAGCGCGGCCTCGCCGAGGCGGCGCACCCGGCGCCGATCGATGACTTGACATAATCATTCTTATCGGACGTAAAGCATCCGGGGACCGCGACCCGATCGTCCGCCCGCAGTGCGCTCGGGACGCGCAGCGCAGGCCGCTACGAACGAAGCTCGTCGAGGAGCGCCCGCAGGTGCGGCGGCAGCTCGGCCTGTGGAGCCTCCGAGCGGAGCTGCTCGGCAAGGCGCACGGCCCGCTCGCGCTGCCCGGCCTCGAGATGCGCGCGGGCGGCATCGGCGGCCGCCCAGGGCCAGAGCGGAAAGCTCCGGTCCTCGGCGGCCTTCTCGTAGGCGGCCGCAGCCTCGGACCAGCGGCCCGCGGCCTCTTCGATCTGGCCGATGCGGAGTTCGATGAGGCCGGTGAGCCCGGGAGATCCCGCGCTCTCGGCGCGGGCCTCGCGCAGGACCTCGCTCGCGCGATCGGCGTTGCCGGCCTGCACGAGGAGCGCGGCGGCGTCGATCCGGGCCTGCAGCGCCGCGGCGGTCCCGGCATGATCGCCAGCGAGCCCGAGCAGCCGATCGGAGGCTTCGCGCCGGGCGCTTCTCGCCGTGTCGGGATTCGCAGGCTCCTCGAACTCGAAGCTTCCCGGCTGTGCGCCCATCTGCGCGAAGAAGTCGCGCTGCGCCGCCGCCAGCGCCGTCGCGGCCGCGAGCTCGCGCCCCTCTCGCCAGGAGCGGATCCCGGCGATGGCGCCCGTGAGCAACAAGAGTCCTGCGATCCCCGCGGCGACCTTCGGCCAGTTCTCTCCGAGCCACTCGCCGATGCGGTCGGCGAGCGACTGGAGCTCGACGAGCGTTTCGCCGGCCTCGTGATGCGGTCGGGTCATGGCGGACTCCCCCTTCGGCGCGCAGGCGCGGCCGCGCAGCTTACCCCGCTGCGGCCGCTAACGCCGATCCCCCGACGGCTCCCGACCCCGGAGCCGAAGCCGGATCGGTGTCCCTGCGAGGTCGAACTCGTCTCGAAGGCGGTTCTCGAGAAAGCGGCGATACGACGGCGCGACGGCTGCGGGCTCGGTACAAAAGAGAACGAAGGTCGGAGGCGCGACGGAGGTCTGGGTGGCATAGAAGAACTTGACCGGACGCTTGCGGGGGCCTCGTTGCGCCATGCCGGGCTCGTGGAGCTTCGTGGTCTCCTGCAGCCAGCGGTTGAGCCGTGCCGTCTGGATCTCGCTCCGCGCGGACTGCGCGAGACGCCCGACGAGGGGCAGGATCTTCCGCACCCCGAGGCCGGTCTTCGCCGAGACCGCGACGATCGGCGTATCCGACATGAAGCGCAGCCCCTCGGCGATCGCTTCGCGAACCCGCTTGCGCTCGGCCGGCGATCGCATCTCGACGAGATCCCATTTGTTCGCGAGCAGCGCGGCGGCACGCCCACGTTCTCGCGCGAGCCCCGCCACGCGGGCGTCCTGATCGGTGAAGCCCTCCGCCGCATCGATCACGACGAGCGCGACGTCGGCCCGCTCGAGCGACCGCACGGTCATGAGCGCACTCCCGCGTTCGATCGCCTCGCTGCGACGTCCGGGGCGCCGGAGGCCCGCCGTATCGACCAGTACGAAGCGACGGCCATCGCGCTCGAGCACGCTGTCGATGGCGTCGCGCGTGGTGCCTGGTTCGTCGGAGACGACGACCCGCTCCTCCCCGAGCAGACGGTTCACGAGTGAGCTCTTGCCGACGTTCGGCCGTCCCACGATCGCGATCCGAAGCTCCCCTTCCCGCTCCGGCTCTACGTCGGCGCTCGCCTCGGGCAAGGCGGCGACCGCCGCCTCGAGAGCATCGAACGCACCGCTTCCGTGCTCTGCCGAGACGGCGTGGAGGGGTTCGATCCCGAGACGGTGGAAGTCGGCGAGCCGCGAAGCGTGTGCCGGGACGTCGATCTTGTTCACCACGAGCACGATCGGGCGCGCGCTCCGGCGTAGGGTTCTCGCGATCGCCTCGTCCTCGGGAAGGCAGCCGTCGCGCCCATCGACCACGAAGAGGATCGCGTCGGCCTGCTCCACCGCCACGCGCGCCTGCGCCTGGACTGCCGCGGCGAGGCCGCTCTCCGCTGCGGGATCGAGTCCCGCCGTGTCGACGAGCAGGATGCGCCGGCCCGCCAGCTTCACCTCCTCGACGAGACGGTCCCGAGTCACTCCGGGAACGTCCTGCACCAGCGCACGGCGGCGCCCCGCGAGCCGGTTGAAGAGCGTCGATTTCCCGACGTTCGGTCGCCCGACGACGGCGATCACGGCATGCAGCGCTTGCGGACCCATGTCGCCGCAGGATCGGCGCCGCAGGCCGGCCGGGCAAGCCTCGCCCCCCCCCGGTTGGCCTAGATAATTCTGCGCGGAGTCGAGGACTTGGTTGACAAATTGCAGCGTGCACGCGTAGGCTCGCCGCGAGTCCGGGCGCGTTCGGATGGGGGCGGAGCGCCCGCCACCAGATCTTGCAGGGCTCGGGCCTTCCAGGAGGACTCCACGTGTTCTTGCGGCCGCGCTTCGTTGCGAGCCTCGTGCTCGCCCTCGGGATCACGCCTCTGGCGGCCTTGCCCGCCCGGGCCGGCGGCGCCGTCTTGAAGCGCGCGGCGAGCAACATCATCTGTGCGCCCTTCGACGCCGCGCTCGCTCCGGTCGTGGCCGGAACGACGATGGTCGAGAACCTGAAGACGATCGGCGACTCGGATGCCGTCCGGTACTTCTACCCGCCCTTCGGATACATCTGGCTCACGGGCGTGCAGCTCGGCGCGTCCGTCCTGCGAGGCCTGAGTGGAGCGCTCGAGTTCCCGATCGGCGTCGCCTTGCTCCCCTTCGACTTCGAGACGCCTCCGCTCTTCGACCCCGCGGAGCGGGGAGAGGCGCTCGTCGACCAGGATCTTCCGCCGGTCCACTTCAAGATCGGGATCGACTACACCTCGCCGCCGAGCTGATCCGCGCGCGCGCGGCCGACGAGGAAGGCTTCGATCCGCTCGACGAGCGCGTCCTCATCGTCGGAATGGATCCAAACGGCATCGTGTACGCCACGGATCCAGGTGCGTTGCCGGCGAGCGAAACGACGCGTGTCGCGCTGCATCGCTTCGAGCGCATTCACGAGGGTGTCGGAGCCCTCCGCAACCGGGATCACGTGCCGGTAGCCGATCGCGCCGAAGGGCCGGAGCGTCGGCGGATGGCGCTCGAGCAGGCCTCGGACTTCGCGTAACAGCCCGCGCTCGATCATTTCGACGCAGCGCGCATCGGTGCGCCGGTCGAGCTCCGAAACGCCCGGGTCGAGCGCGAGGTGCAGTACGCGGTAGGGGCGGTCCGAAAAGCCGTGCGCACCGCGCAGCGCCGACGGGAGCGCCCCACCCTTCTCGACGAGCTCGAGCGCGCGCACCAGCCGCCGTAGGTCTTTCGGGTGGATCGCTTGCGCCGCGGCGGGGTCGAGTGCGGCGAGCCGCCGGTGGAGCGCCTCGGCATCGCCCTTCGCGCTCGCTGCGGCGTGCTCCGCTTCGAGCCTTGCACGGAGCTCGCTGTCCGCGCCGCTCGCGTCGAGGAGCCCGTCGAGAAAGGCACGCACGTAGAGCCCGGTTCCTCCCACGAGCAAGACGACGCGGCCTCGCGCGTGCACGCCGGCTGCTGCGGCGCGTGCCTCGCGCAGGTAGCGGCCGGCGTTGTACGCGACGTCCGGCGCGACGACGTCGATCATGTGATGCGGCACGAAGGCGCGCTCGGTGAGCCCCGGCTTCGCGGTCCCGATGTCGAGGTGGCGATACACCTGCATCGAGTCGGCACTGACGACCTCGACGTCGAAGCGTGCGGCGATCCGCAACGCCGCTCGGGTCTTGCCGGAGGCGGTGGGGCCGGTGAGGACGACGACGGGGGGCTTCTCGGAGGGCGGCACGCGCGCGCAGGCTAGGAGACCGGGCGGGGATCCGCACCGAGGCCTTGGCGTTGGCGTCCGGTTGGGTCGCTCAACGCCTGCCGAAGCGTCGCTCGATTTCGGCGAGGTCGAAGGGCACGGCGACCGGCCGGCCGTGCGGGCAGCACGGAGCGAACGGGATCTCGTCGAGCGCCTCGAGCAGCGCCCGTTGCTCGCGTGGATCGAGCGCCTCCCCTTTCCGGCGCGCGGAATGACAGGCGAGCGTCGCGAGGAGGTGATCTGCCGGAACGATCGATCGCACTCCGGCGGCCGTCGAGCCACTGCTCCGTTCGGCTTCGGCGAGCTCGTCGGCGAGGCTTCTCACGAGGTCGGCGGGATCGCGGCCCGCGAGGAGCGCCGGGATCGCACGCACCACCACGGTCGACTCACCGAAGGGCTCGACCTCGAAACCGAGATCGGCCACTTCGTGCTCCCGTGCGACGAGCGCCGCATGCGACGCCGGGTCCATCGTGACCGTCGCCGCGAGCAGGAGCGGCTGGCGGACCACGCCGCGCTCGCGCCACGCGTCGCGGAGCTTCTCGTAGAGCACGCGCTCGTGCGCAGCGTGCTGATCGACGAGCAGGAGCCCTGCGGGCGATTCGAGGACGAGGTACGTGCAGCGGAGCTGTCCGAGCAACCTGAGCTCCGAGAAGCGCAAGCCCGGGGTGGGCTCCCGGGTCTCGAACAGACCCTCGGCGATCCGCTGCGGCATCGGGTCCGCCGCCGCGTCCCCCGGGCGTGCGAGGGCCCAATCGGAGCCTTCGCCCTCCCCGCCCCCCGTCTGCGCCGGTACGGCCCGCCAGCCCGGCGAGAGCGGCTCGGGCACTCCCCCGCGAAGCCAGCTCCGTGCGCCGAGCGCGTCTCTCACCGTCGACGAAACCAGATGGTGGATCGTGCGGGGGTCTGCGAAACGCACCTCCCACTTCGCCGGATGGACGTTCACGTCGACACTCCCCGGCGAGAGTTCGAGGAAGAGCACCGCCGTCGGAAAGCGACCGCGAGGCAATACGTCCCGGTAGGGTTCGAGAAGCGCGTGTCGAAGCAATCGGTCACGGACCGGGCGCCCGTTCACGAAGAGATAGAGGCCCTCGGCGGTCGGCCGATGGCGATCGGGACGCGACACCAGCGCGTGGAGCGTGGCGGCTCCCGCTTCCCTTTCGCTTCGAACCATCGCGGCGGCGTCGGCCTCGGAGAGAACGGCCGCCACGCGAGCGAGCGGATCCGAAGTGGCCGGCCAGACGAGCGCCGGGCGATCGTCGCGGACGAGCTCGAGGTGGAGGCGCGGACGTGCGAGCGCGACGCGCGCCGCCCAGTCGGCCACGTGCCCCCATTCGGTCTGCGGAGACTTCAGGAATTTCCGCCGGGCCGGCACGCGTGCGAAGAGATCCGAGACCTCGATCCGCGTTCCCTCGGGTCCGCCGGCAGGTCGCGCATCGACGACGACTCCACCCTCGACCCGGATCTCGACGCCCTCGGCCGCTCCGCGGGGGCGGCTTCGGAGCCGCAGCGTCGAGACCGAAGCGATCGCCGGCAGCGCCTCGCCCCGGAACCCGTAGCTGCGGATCGCCGCGAGGTCCTCGCTCCGCTCGAGCTTGCTCGTGGCGTGCCGGCGCAGCGCAAGTCGCGCCTCGTCTGCGCTCATGCCGATTCCGTCGTCGCTCACCGCCACGAGCGCGAGCCCGCCGTCGCGGACCTCGAGGCGGATGCGCCCGGCGCGCGCGTCGAGGGCGTTCTCGACGAGCTCCTTGGCGACCGAGGCGGGCCTTTCGACGACCTCTCCCGCGGCGATCTGGTCGACGAGATCGTCCGAGAGCACCCGGATCGTCGGCCGGCCGGGGTCGGGAGGCGTTGCGACGAACCCGCAGGTCATGCTTCCACCTCGCTGGAACCGCAGGGATTACCACGCGGCGCCGGGAGCGGTCAAGAACCCACAGAGGGCTGCGGGCCGCACTCGCAGAAAGCTTGACGAACGATGCGAACCTTCAATAGATTTCGGGTGCCGGCGTGAGATTCGGGGGGGGCTCGCCATGGCGCTCGGACACGAGGATACGGCTTCCAGGCCTTCGACGGCGACGTGGAGCACACGACCCGTCGGCAGACGACGCGAAGATCGGATCGTCGGGGCGAGCCGCGCGACCGAGCGCGTGATCGAGCAGCTCGCCGCGGCGGCGCGCTCCGATCTCCCCGTGCTGATCCTCGGAGCGTGCGGCACGGGCAAGGAGTTCGCGGCCCGCGCCGTCCATTCCTGGGGCCCGCGCTCGGACGCGCCGTTCGTGACACTTGCTTGTGACGCGATTCCCGATGCGCTGCAGATGCGGGAGGTCTTCGGCGCCGCGCCCGCCTCGCCCGACGCCGACGGAGCGCTCTCGCGCGCGGGATCCGGCACGCTCTACCTCGAAGCGGCCGAGAGGCTTCGTCCCGAAGTCGCCGACGCGCTCTTGCGTGCGGTGAGCGATCGGCGCTTTCGACGTGTGGGCGACGACGCGAGCGTCGCGTTTGCCGCGCGGTTGATCGTCGCTGCGGAGGCGAGGCCCGAGGCTTCGATGTTCGGCGCTTCACCGCATCACTCGATCGAACTCGTTCCGCTCGCCGAACGCCGCGAGGACATCTTGCCGCTCGCCGCGCATTTTCTCGCAGCGTCGGCCGAGGAGATCGGCGTGGCGCCCGTCGGCTTCACGAGCGACGCCCGCGCGTTCCTGCTCGCCGAGCCGTGGGAAGGCAACGTCCGGGAGCTTCGTCAGAGGATCCGCCAGGCGGTCCGCCTCTGTTCGGGCGGTGCAGTCACCGCGGAGGCGCTCCTGCTCGCGGGCGACGGCGACGAGATCCCGTCGTTCAAGGAGGCCAAGCGCGCCTTCGAGACGCGCTACGTCGTGAACCTCCTGCGCCGCTGCGGCGGGAACATCAGCCGGGCCGCGCGCCTCGCGAAGAAGGACCGCAAGGACTTCTACGACGTGATCCGCCGGACGGGCATCGATCCGACGCAGTTCCGCTAGCGGACCGACCCAGGACGGGTCGGTTCGCCCGGGCCCCGCGCCACCGCCGCGGCGCCCGGGCGCTAGAGTCCGCGAGATGCGCGCGGGCGTGGTGCAGATGACTTCGGGGGACGACCTCGCCGCCAACCTGGCGGCAGCGGAGGCTCTGCTCGATACGGCGGTGTCTCGCGGCGCCGAATTCGTCGCCCTGCCCGAGAACTTCGCCTATCTGCGCCGCGAGGGAGAGCCGATCGCTTGCACCGAGCGGCTCGATGGTGAGGTCGTCTCGACGCTCCGCCGCTGGTCGCGCGAAAGGCGCATCTGGCTCGTCGGGGGAAGCTTCCCGGAAGCGATCGATGCCGACTCGCGCGTCCACAACACCTGCGTGGTCTGCTCGCCCTCGGGCGAGGTCGTCGCGATCTACCGCAAGATCCATCTCTTCGACGTCGATCTCCGCTCGCGAGGCGGCGACGTCTACCGCGAATCGAGCCTCGTCGCGCCGGGAAGCGAGCCGGCGGTCTTCGATACGCCCTACGGTCGGGTGGGCCTTTCGATCTGTTATGACCTCCGCTTCCCGGAGCTCTACCGCGAGCTCGCCGCTCGAGGCGCGAGCCACCTCGTGGTTCCGAGCGCGTTCACGCGCGAGACCGGAAAGGACCACTGGGAGGTCCTGCTGCGGGCCCGCGCCATCGAGAACCAGGCCTTCGTGCTCGCGCCCGCGCAGTGCGGTCGACACGCGGGCGGACGCACCACACACGGCCGCTCGCTCCTCATCGACCCGTGGGGAATCGTGCTCGCCCAGGCCGCCGACGAACCGTGCGTGATCGTGGCCGATTGCCCGGCCGAGCGCCTGCTCCAGGTCCGCTCCGCACTCCCGGCGCTCGAGCATCGGCGTTTCTAGGTCGATTCCGATCCGGGTTTCGCCCGGCTTCAAGCCGGGGACCCACCTCGCCGATGCCACCGGCGGCGCCGCCGCGCCGCGAGGATTCCGATGGATCGCCCCTCCGAGATTCCGGTCGCACCCCGAGCCCTGCTGTTCGTCATCGCCGGCGGCCAGGAGGGAGCGCGCATCCCGCTCCTCCACGAAGAGTCGATCCTCGGCCGTAGTCCGCGCGCCGAGGTGACGCTCTCGGACGAAGGAGTGAGCCGCGAGCACGCCTGCCTGAGCTACGACCGTACTGCGGGAGGCTGGACGCTCGAGGACCTGCAATCGACCAACGGCACGCGCGTCAACGGCAAACGGATCCGCTCCTGCGCCTTGCACCCGGGCGACGAGATCCAGATCGGGAACGTGCGGCTCCGCCTCGTTCTGGGCGATTGAGGGCGCTCCCACCTCGGTTCCCCGAAGCGCCTCGGCGCCTACTGCGAGAGCCTGCGGCGAATCCTCGGGCCGAGCCGAACCGTCACGGCCACCGGAAGCAAGCGCCACGCCGCCGAGAGCCGCTCCAGCAGCCGGCTTCGCACGGAGTTTCCCGCCCCGACGGATCCACTCCCGGAGTCGAGCCGGAGCCAGTAGAGCGGCCGTTCCTCGGCGCCCCAGCCCTTCTTGAAGCGGTGCGTTCCACTCCCCGGAGCCGAGCGTCCGAAATCGAAGCCGTGCGCACCGACCGCGACCGCGAAGCGCAGGGCCTCCCAGTACTGGAGGTTGTTCGGACAGCGCGAGCGCTCGTTGCGGAGCGTCGATGCCCACGGCACGGTCACGACCCCGGCGTAATGGATCGCTACGAGCCCTCCCACGGGTCGCGCGCCGTCGCGTACGACGACGACCCGCGCGCGCGGTCCGAAGTGGCTCGTGATCGCGCGGAAGAACCCGATTCCGTGAACCGGTGAGCCGAGATCCCGCATGTTGACTGCGAAGGGAGCGTAGAAGGACTGGACGAGCTCGGATGCGGGCAAGGCAGGGGCGAGCGAGAGCCCCTCCCGCTCGGCCTTCCGCGTCTGGTTCCGGACCTTGGCCGGGAGCCCCTTCCAAAGCGTCTCCGCGTCTCCCGGCAGGGGCAGCACGAGGTCGACCCGATCGGCGACCGGCGCCGCCGGGGCGGTTCGGAGCGGAGCCGCCTGGCGAAGCTCGATCGCTGCGATGCCTGCTTCGTTCGCGAGGCTCCGGGCAGCGTCGAGCAGCGCCGCCTCGGCTCCTGCGTCGCTCGCGAGGACTCCCCCGGTATCGTGGAACGGCATCGAGACGAGTTCGCGGGCGCCGGAGATGGAGTGGAAGCGAACCATCGGGAGCACGCCAGCGAGCCTTCCCCCGGCGTCGCGAGCGGCGAGGCAGAGGGACTCGAGGCCGTACGCGTCGCGGAAGACCCTCGGCCAGGCCGCGGCGTGCGCGAGCGTGGCGCCCGGGGTCGCCGCGACGAACTCGTCCCACTCTGCGCCGGGGTCGTCGACGCGCTCGATCCGCATGGCGGCCGAGTATAGGGGCCACGGCCCTCGGGACTCGCCACGGGGGCCTCTCTCATGCTTAGCTACGGTCACGCCGATCGCTTTCGCGGACGGCAACCTTGGGGGGAAGATGCGAGCTCATGGACCCGGTCACGTTACCCGGAGCGCACGGCTCGGAAGGGGCGCGCTCACGCTCTTCGTGTGGTTCGCGGCAGCCGGCTGCGCCTCGATCGATCCTCAGCCCGAGCCGCAGCCGGAGAAGAACTTCGGCACCTACCGGACGGCTCCGCCGGATCAGCTGCTCGTGAGCGTGCTTCCCGAGCCCCTGCTCGAGCGCACCGTCACCGTGCGTCCCGACGGGATGATCTCCTTCGACCTCGTCGGCGACATCCCGGCTGCGGGACGAACCCTCGAGGAGATCGGAAAGGACATCGAGGCACGGATCGGCGAGTACAAGCGTGGGGCCCGAGTGACCGTCGCGCTCGCGGGTTCGCTCTCGACGTCGATCACGCTCCTCGGAGAGGTGAAGGTGCCATCGAACTTCGCGCTCGACCGCGACATGCGCGTCGTGGAGGCGATCGGCCGCGTCGGAGGCAACACGATCTTCGCCCAGCGCGGCAACGCCCGCGTGATCCGGGTGCGCGAGGGAACCACGACCGTGATCCCGGTCGACCTCGCTGCGATCGAGCGCGGGGACCTGCGAACGAACATCTGGCTCATGCCCGGCGACATCGTCTTCGTGCCGCCGACCTTCCTCGCGCGCATCGGCTACGCGATTGCCGGCATCACCTTCCCGTTCCAGGCGATCATCGGCTCTGGCATCGGCGGGATCGTGACGACCGTGATGGCGCCATAGGGCGCGGACGCGCTCCCCGCAGGTTGCGGACCTGAAGGTCGCATGTTCGAGTCATGCTGGGCGCGCCAGATTTCCGAGGCCCGATACGGGGTTGCCGCATCGGGCCTTGCTGCTTCCGGGGGGCGCGGGCGGTGGGGTGCTGAAGGGGTGCCACGTCGCGCCAGCCGTAGAAGCGCGCGAGCCGGCGCCGCTCGAGCTCGTCGGGCCAGTTCGTGGGGTCGAGGAACGAGTCGTACACCTCGACCACCATCCGGCTCGTGGTGTGGCCGAGCTCGCTGGCCACGAGCTTCGGGTTCCGCCCGCAGACCAGGGACGACGTGATGTAGGTCCGCCGGAGCGCCTTCTGGGCGTCGCCCTCCCGGGGACTCACCCCCGCGCGCTCCAAGGCCCGGGCCCAGCCTCGCTTCAGCCAGTTGGCGTGGTTCAGGGGGCCGCCCGCGGCGTTCGAGAAGATCCAGCCGTCGGCGGAAGCGCCGGCGACCGCGCGCTGCGCCCCAAGGAGCGCCTCGAGGGCGGGCCGCAGCGGGATCGACCACTCCGCGCCGGTCTTGGTCGGTGCGTCCGGATCCAGCGGTCCGATGCTGCTCACCGCGCGGCGGATCTGGATGCGGCGGGACGACTCGGGAACGCCCGCCCAGCGCAGACCGGCGCCTTCTCCGAAACGGAGACCCGTCAGGAGGAGGAGCTCGGTCAGGGGGAAGTACTTGAGTTCGGCATCGCCCCCCGGCGCCCGCAGTACGGCCGCCAGACGTCCCAGCTCCGCGGCATCGAGCGGCCGGAACGTGACCCGCTTCGACTGCAGCTCGCGCCGCTGCTGCTTCGTCCTGCGGCGCGGGAGCGGCATGTCGAGCGGGTCTGCGGGATCAGGAGCACGCGCCCGTCGGTCGCCTCCAGCACCAGGAACGGCGCCTCGCCGAGATCGTTCGCCGCCGTGCCGGCGACCCTCCCGCGCACCGTGGTCCCCGGCTCGAGCCGCACCAGCACGCGCTCGGCCTGGGGGTCCATGATCGCGAGATCGCCCCGAGCGAAGCTCTTCTGCACGTCGCCGAGAGAGCCGCATCTCCCGCAACGCCGATCGATGCTCTCCGGCCAGCCGCCACGTCTTGGCGCCCGCCTTCGTGGCAGGCCCGAGCCCCTCCAAGAAACGAAGCCGCCCCATGAGCTGCCGCCGAAGGACGAGGGCCTGGTCCGAGGCCGGCACCCGATCGTCGAACGAGACCATCCGCCCCGCCCCCATGCGCGCCGGGGGAATCCGGGAGCCAAGTGTGCGAAGCGCCTACGGAGGACGCTTGCACCTCCGGTTGCTTTATCCTTGCCATCCACGGTTTCCATGCAGCGCCGGGCGTGCCTGCTGCCTGCCAACGTGAACCCCAGTCGCGGACTGGCAGTGAACTCGCGGGCGCGATCTCGCTCCCATTCGAGCCGGGGAACGTGTTCGACGCAGCTCGCAACGGGCATGCGCCTGGCAACGGTCTGGCTGCATGGCCGCGCCTGCAGCCGCCGCTCTCCACGCGTCTCACGGAGACGGCCGGGGCGGAAGCAACGATTACGCCCGCCGACAGCCGGAGCAGAGCGTGCTCTACGGTGTCGTCCAAGCGGAGCTCGAGACGTTCCTGGCCCGGGCCCACGCGAGCGAGCGCATCGTCCCCCGCTTCGTCGAGCGCGAGCTCCGCGGCTTCCTGCGTTGCGGGATCCTCGCCCACGGCTTCGTACGCGTGCACTGCGACGGGTGCGGACTCGACCGCGTGGTCGCCTTCTCCTGCAAGGGCCGCGGCTTCTGCCCTTCGTGTGGCGGCCGACGCATGGCCGATACGGCCGCGCACCTGGTGGATCGCGTCCTACCCGAGGTTCCGGTGCGGCAGTGGGTGCTCTCGCTGCCGTTCGGGCTCCGCTACCGCCTTGCCTACGATGCTCCGCTCACGAGTGCCGTGCTCGGGGTCTTCGTGCGGACGGTCTTCGCCTCCCTCCGTCGGCGTGCGCGCAGCCAGTGGGGCGTGGCTCGCGGCCAGTGCGGCGCGGTCACATTCGTGCAGCGCTTCGGCGACGCCCTCAACCTGAACGTCCACTTCCACGCGCTGCTGCTCGACGGCGTCTACGAGCGGGGGCAGGACGGAGCGCTGCGCTTCCATCCCTTGTCCCCGCCCGAGGACGCCGAGGTAGAGCGGGTGGTGGGGCAGGTCGCCCGGCGCATCACGCGGCTTCTCGAGCGCCGGGGCCTCGGCCCCGACGCGGATCCCTCGGAGGGCGACCCTCTGGCCGAGGGAGAGCCTCTGCTGGCGCAGATCTACGGCGCCTCCGTAGCCAGCCGCATCGCGACGGGCCGCCGGGCGGGCCAGCGCGTACTGCGCGTGGGCGACTGCATCGACCCGGACGACCTCCCGGCCCTCGAGGGCGAGCGCTGCGCCAGTGTGAGCGGCGTCAGCCTGCACGCGAACGTGTCCGTCCCCGCCCGCGATCGCCGCCGGCTCGAGCGCCTCTGTCGCTACGTGGCCCGCCCTCCGGTCGCCACCGAGCGCCTCTCGCGGACGGAGGACGGGAGGCTTCTCTACCGGCTCAAGCATCGCTGGCGCGACGGCACGACCCACGTCGTCTTCGAGCCCCAGG
>CAJPFO010000194.1 GCA_905339255.1 Myxococcaceae bacterium | reverse complement strand
CAGGTCGATCGGGCCTAGGGTGAAGCTCCGTTCCGCTTCGCCATGGTAATAGGCATGCCGGATGCCCCGAAGCTCCAGGGCCGCGGGGGCGTGGGCCAGGCCGAAGCAGTCCCCGCCGTCCGCCGCCTCGACGGCCGGCCGGTCCAACGAGGCTTTCATGTCGTTGAAGTAGCCTAACGCGGCGACGCCTTTGCCGATTCCCGGCAACGCGATCATCAGCGAGGCCAAAGGACCCATCAAATACAGCACCGACAACACGTAGCCTATTTTCACCCGCGATTCCAGGGCGGCGCCCGGATGGACGAACAACACCATGCCGATGGCCAGGTAGAACAGCAAATTGCCCCAGTGGTCGGCGAGGGTGTAGAAGGCCTTGCCCTGGATGATGTTCCGCCGGATGTCTTCCGCCGTGGCGCGCAACTGGGTGTCGAAAAACGCGGCACGGCGACGCTTGTGCATCTTAAGCTCCTTGTTGCCTTCGATCAGGGAGCGGAAATGGGCGTACAGGCCGTCATTGCTTTCCCGGGCGGAATGCAGCCAGCGCAACGCGCGATCCTGCAAGAGCTGGAACGACACGACGCCCAGCGCCAGGAACGCGGCCACCGTCAGCAGCAAGGACCAGGAAAGCCAGCCGATGTAGATCAGGCAGCCGAGCACCATGGCGCCGTCGATGCAAATGACCGGCATCAGGGAAAGGGCGTTGGCGATGCTGGAAATATCGTCGGAAAACGCGGCGTTGAGGCGGTCGCGGCCGACGTTCTGCAATTGCCGCAACGGCGTGGACAGGATGTGCTGGCTCAATTCCACGCGCAGCTTGAACACGCAGCCTTGCGCGATCCTCACCAGGATCGTCTCGGACACGATGGCGCTGGCCAAGAGCACAACGCACAAGCCGACGAACGCCAGCGGCATGGCCAACGACACCTCCCCGGACACAATCGCCCAGTTGGTGATGACCAGCAACCCGACGCGGCTCGCCCCGCACGCGATGCTGGCGACGCAGGCCAGCGCGGCGAGCCGCCAGGAATCCAACATAAATTCACGGATGAGGTTCATGGCGGGCTATGTCAACGCGGCTGGCCGGAGGCTTGCCCAGGCTGCCCCAAAAAACCCGCCTGCTCGAAATACCTGAAGTAGGTCCGCATCTGCTCCAGCGCGATCACGGGACAATCGAGATTGCCTTCGCCCAGGTGGCCCAGCGTCTGGCGGCAATCGAAGGTGTGGGCCACTTCCGCCGCCCCGTCTTCGGCCGGCCCGTCATCCTCGAAGATCGGCGCCATCGGATACAGCGCGAATTCCGGGGAGCGCTTGGCGGTTTTCACGACCTCCTGCCGCCATTGCCGCATCGGAACCTTTTTCAAGGGGTATCCCAAGCCGTTGATCCATTCAATCGCGTCGGCGGTGGAAACCAGATGCGGATTGGTCAGGTGGAACACTCCGCCTGCGTGCTGTTCCCGTTCGGACAAGAACACGATGGCCTTGCTGACATAATCGACGGGGACCATGTCGAACCTGATGTCCTCCTCCGGCGCCAGGCCCATTTCGATGCTGCCTTTGAGCAGCCGGCAAACCGCGTCGCCGGTGTTCCAGGCCCCCGTCCCGCTATGGCCCACGACGAAGGCGGGGCGGTAGATGCTGACCGGAAGCCCGCGGCGGCCGGCGCTTTTCACCAGGCTCTCGGCGACCCATTTGGTCTGGTCATAGCCGTCGCGGAACTCGGCCCCGGCGCCGGGGAACTCGTCCTCGACGAATCCGGACGGGCGCGGGTTCTCCTCCTTGCCGAACACCGCCGTGCTGGACACGTAATTCACGCGCTTAGGCCTGTGCCGGCAAGCCAGGCGCAGCACCTCCCGGGTGCCCAGCACGTTGGCCGGCTTTAGGAAGCGGTAGGACGCCACGTCGTTCACGGCCGCGCCGCAGTGGTAGATCGCGTCGATCCGCCGGGCCAGCGCGTCGAAGCGTTCTTCCCCCAGCCCCAGCAACGGCTCTGACAAATCGCCGCGCACCGGGACCAGCCGCCCGGCCAAGGCATCGTGCCACAACCCGTAGCGGGCCAGGCCGGCCCGCAGCCTGTCCAGGGCCTCGGCATCGGTCTTCGCTTGCCGGACCAGGCAATGAAGCGTGTGGCCGGTGCTTGAGGCCAGCTCGTGGATCAGAAACGCCCCGAGGAAGCCGGTCCCGCCGGTCAGGAACACCGCCTTGGGTCCGGCCAGGTCCGCCTCCGGCCCGCGAGGCGCGGGCCGGATGGCGGGGTCGAGCACGGCTTCGGCCGCCAGATCGACCGCCTCCTCGTCGGGCAAGTCCCGCCAACCGCCGGTCGCCAGCAAATTGGCCTGGGCGGCGACGGTCGGGCAGTCGAACAGGCTGCGCAGCGACAAATCGATTTGGAACTCCTCCCGCAGCTTGGCCAACAGCTTGACGGCCAGCAGGGAATGCCCGCCCAGCTCGAAGAAATTGTCGTGGACGCCGATCCGGGAAAGGCCCAAGGCCTCGCCCCACACGCGGGCCAGCCGTTCTTCGGTCGGGTCGCGGGGCGCCGTGTAATGCTCGGCTACCTGTTCGGCGAGGTCGGGGACCGGCAGGTTCTTGCGGTCCACCTTGCCGTTGTCGGTGACCGGCAAGCGCTCCGGGAACACGAAGACCGGCGGCACCATGTAATCCGGCAGCACCTCCTTGAGGAACTCGCGCAGCTCGCCGCGCTCCGGGGCTTCGCCCGGCGCGCCCTCGACATAGGCCACCAGCTCCTTGTCGCCCCGCGCGGTGTCGCGGACGATGGCCGCGACCGCCTTGACGGCGGGATGCTCCGACAAGCGGGCTTCGATCTCGCCCAGCTCGATCCGAAAACCCCGGATCTTGACTTGGTAGTCGGCGCGGCCTAGGAACTCCAACACGCCGTCCGCGCGGTAACGCGCCAAGTCGCCGGTCCGGTACAGGCGCTCGCCGGGTTCGCCGAACGGGTCGGGGATGAACACGCCGGCGGTGATCGCCGGGCGGTTCAGATAGCCCCGGCCCACCTGGACGCCGGCCACGCAAATCTCCCCCGGAACCCCGACCGGAACCGGTTCCAGCCAGCGGTTCAGCAGGTAGATGCGGGTGTTGTCCACCGGCCGGCCCACCGGCACGCAGGGATTGCCCGCCGTCGGCGGCTCCGTGATCGGGTGGTAGGACACATCGTCCGAGCACTCGGCGGGACCGTAGGCGTTCAGCAGGCGGACCTGCGGGAACCGCGCCATCCAGCGGCGGCACAGTTCCGGCGGAAACACTTCGCCGCAGGGCAGCAGCCAGCGCAGGCGGGGCAGCGCCATGCCCTCGTCCGCCGCGTCCAGCAAGGCCCGGATCATCGAAGGCACAGCCTCCAGCACCGTGACCTCCCGCTCCTCCAGCCGCCGCAGCAGCGCGTAAGGGTCGTGGGTGACGGCATCGGGGAACACCTCGACCCGCGCGCCGCAGGTCAGCGCGGTCAGGAACTGCCAGACCGAAATGTCGAAGCACTGGGAGGCGGTCTGGGCGATGGTGTCCGCGCCGGTCAGGCCCAGCACCGGCACCTTGGTGATGAGGTTGTTGTACATCCCCTGGAACTCCACCATCGCGCCCTTGGGCGTCCCGGTGGAGCCGGAGGTGAAGATGATGAACGCGAGGTTCCGCCCGGAATGGCGGGGCGGCGGGTTTTCCGCGCGAGCGGCGCCGAGCGCCAGCATGTCCGGGTGCAGCAAGGCCGGGGGCTTGGCGCAAGCCTCGACGACCGCCTGGCCGCGCGCCTGGTAATCGGTGCCGGCCAGCACGAAGCGGACCCCGCTTTCCTCCAACACCTGGGTCAGCCGCGCGTTCGGATGGGCGGGCTCCAAGGGCAGGTAGGCGCCGCCGGCCTTGAACACGGCGAGCATCATGGTCAGGAACTCCGCCCCCCGGTCGTCCAGCAGCGCGACGATGACATCCGGCCCGATGCCGCTCCCCGCCAACACATGGGCCATGCGGTTGGCGCGTGTGTTCAGCTCGGCGTAGCTTAGGCGCTCCCCGCCGCAGGCCACCGCGATGGACTCCGGTGTCTCCTCGGCCTGGCGCTCGAAGCGGGCGACCAGGTCGCGGGGTTCCGGGTATGGGTGGCCGGTGCGGTTCCACTCCTCCAGGATCTGCCGCCGCTCCCCGGCGGTCAGCCACGCCAGTTCGCCGACCCGGCAATCCGGGCGGTGGATCATGCCTTCCAGCAGGGTCTGGAAATGGCCTAGCATCGCGGCGACGGTGGCCTCGTCGAAGCGGCGGCGGTCATAGGACAGCCGCAGCGAGAATTCCGCCCCCGGCAGGATCACCAGGGTCAGCGGGTAATTGGTGTGGACCCGGGCATGGGAGTCGGCCACCTGGAATTTCAAATTCCCCTGCTTGAAGACATCGTCCACCGGGGCGTTTTCGTAGGTGATCAGGCTGAAGAACAATTGCTGGCCGCGCGGCAGCTCGCTCCATTCCTGGATCTGCACCAGGGGCGAATACTCGTACTCCCGCATTTCGAGGTTCTTGTCGAAGATTTGCCGCAGCCAGGCCAGCAGCGGGCTGCCCAGGTCGATGCCGACCCGCAGCGGCAGGCCGTTGATGAACAGCCCCACCATCGACTCCATCCCCGCCAGATGCGGCGGGCGGCCCACCACGGTGACGCCGAACAGGACATCCTCCTGGCCGCTGTAATGGCTGAGCAGCAAGCCCCAGCTTCCCTGGACGAAGGTGTTCGGCGTGAGCTGGTGCTGCTGGGCCAACGCGCAAAGGGCGGCGGTGTCGGCGGCGGACAGCTTCACGACGAGGTCCGCCACCTCGATCTCGTCCGCCGCCAGCTCCCGGGGCGGGCGGTCGGCCATCAGCGGCGTCGGCGCCCGGAAGCCGCGCAACTCCTGCCGCCAATAGGCTTCGGCGGCGGCGGGGTCCTGGGCCTGGAGCCAGGCGATGTAATTCCGGTAGGGCGGATGGGGGCGGCGCGAGAGTTCCCGGTGCTGGGTGATCTCCTCGTAATGGGCGTAAAAATCGGCCAGCAGCGAGGAGGCCGACCAGTCGTCCAGCAGGCTGTGATGGTGGCTGAACTCGAACAAATGGGTTTCGTCCCGCAGCGCGACCAGGCGGATCCGAAACAGCGGCGGCTTGCCGAGGTCGACCCCCTGCCGCAGCTCCTCCTCCAGCATGGCTTCGATGCGGCGGCCCTGTTCGCCGCCGTCTAGCCCGCGCCAGTCGTGATAGTCCAGGGGCAGTTCGAGGCGGGCATGCACCATCTGGTGCGGGCGGGTGTCCTCCTCCCACAGGTAGGCGGTGCGCAGGATGACCTGTTCGCCGACCACCGCCCGCCAGGCTTCCCGGAAGGCCGCGACATCCAGCGCGCCTTGCAGCAGGAAGCGGTCCTGCATCACATAGACGCCCGAGCCGGGGTTCAGCAGGGAGTGGAACAGCATCCCCTCCTGCATCGGCGTCAGCGGATAGATGTCCTCGATGTCCGGCTGTCCGGCGCGCAGCCTTTCCAGACGCGCACAGTCCAGCTCCGCCAGCGCGAACGGCTCGACGGCCGCCTCCCCGTCCGCGGCGGGCGAAGGCGCCGCGAACGGCTCTTTCGCCAGGGCTTCGGCGAGTTCGGCGACGGTCTGGTGTTGGAACAGTTGGCGGGGCTTGATCGCGATGCCGGCGCGGTTGGCGCGGCTGACCACCTGGATGGCGATGACAGACTCGCCGCCGATTTCAAAGAAATTATCGTGGACGCCGACCCGCTCCAGCCCCAAGACCTCCCGCCAGATATCGGCCAGGAACGCCTCCCTGTCGTTGCGGGGGGCGACGTATTCCCCCGCCGGGCCGTCGCCGGCGGCGGGGACCGGCAGGGACTTGCGGTCCACCTTGCCGTTTTCGTTCAAGGGCATGTTGGCCAGCGCGACGAAGAAGGCCGGTACCATGTATTCCGGCAGCGTGTCTTTGAGGAACTCGCGCAGCCGGTCCGGCTCCGGGCCGTCGCCGACGAGATAGGCCACCAGGCGCTTTTGCCCGGGGCGGTCCTCGCGGGCCAGCACCACGGCCTCCCGGATCGCCGGGTGTTGCAGCAGCCGCGCCTCGATCTCGCCCAGTTCGATGCGGAACCCGCGGATCTTGACCTGATGGTCAACCCGCCCCAGGAACTCGATGTCGCCGTCGGCGAGGAGCTTGGCCAGATCCCCGGTCTTGTACAGCCGCCCGCCGGGTTCGCCGAACGGATCGGGCACGAAGGACTCGGCGGTCCGCGCCGGGTCGTTGAGATAGCCGCGGCCGACGCCGACGCCGCCCACGCACAGCTCGCCGGTGACGCCGACGGGCTGGGGCTGCATCGCGGCGTTCAGCACGTACAGCCTGATGTTGTCATTGGGCCGGCCGATCGGGACATGCGCGATGCCGTCTGCGGGTGCGCGGGTGAGCGGATGGAGCGCGACATCGTCCGCGCATTCGGCCGGGCCATAGGCGTTGAGGAGGGGGATCTGCGGAAACCGCCGGAACCAGTCGCGGCACAAGCCGGGCGGCAGCTCCTCGCCGGTCGGCAGCACCCAGCGCAGGCGGGACAGCGGGGGGGCGGCGTGGACCTCCACCATCCCGCCGAGCAGCGAGGGCACCACCTCCATGACCGTGACCCCGTGTTCCTCCACGGCATCCAGCCATTGCGCGGGATCGCCGGTGATGGCATCGGGAAAGATATGCACCTTGGCGCCGAACAGCAGCGCGGACAGGAATTGCCAGACGGAAATGTCGAAGCACTGGGAGGCGGTCTGCGCGACCACGTCGTCCTGCCCCAGCCCCAGCCAATGGCGCTTGCTCCAGACATTGTTGAGCATGCCGCGCTGGTCGACCATCGCCCCCTTGGGCACCCCGGTCGAACCCGAGGTGTAGATGACATAGGCCAGGCTGTCGGGACGGGCGCGCAAGGGCGGGTCCTGCTCCGGGCCGGACTCGGCGTGGAGCGCGGACAGGGCCAGCAATTCCGGCCCCGCGCCTCCGTCCATCGCGGCCACGGCCCGGCGCAGGACCGGCAGCAGCCCGTCGCCGGCCAGCACCCAGCGCGTCCCGCTTTGGCCGAGGATCTGGGCCAGCCGCGCCGGCGGATGACGCGGGTCCAGCGGCAGGTAGCCGCCGCCCGCCTTGAACACGCCGAGGATCATCGCAAGCAGGTCGCAGCCCCGCTCGTCCGCCACGGCGACCAGCGTGTCAACGCCCACGCCCCGCGCCAGCAAGGCATGGGCGATGGCGTTGGCGCGGCGGTTCAACTCGCCGTAGCTGAGCCGCTGGCCGCGGAACTCGACGGCGACGCGCCCGGGGTCGCGCCGCACCTGCTCCTCGAACAGCGCCTGGAACAGCCTGCCCCGCACCTCGTCCCGCTCGGTCCGGTTGCGCCCGGCCACGATGGCCCGTTGCTCCGCCTCGTCCAGCAGCGGCAGATCCCAAAGCCGCCGGCCGGGGTCGGCGGCGACGCGCTCCGCCAAGGCCAGGAAGTGCCGCCCCAGCCCGGCGACGGTGGCCGCGTCGAACAGGTCGGAATTGTATTCAAAGGACAGGCGCAGGCCCTCTTCCGCCTCGGCCACGTCCAGGCTCAGGTCGAACTGCGCGGTCTGGGTCTCGACCCGCAGCGGGCTGATGCTCAGGCCGGGCAGGTCGTAGCGTTCCGAGGCCGCGTTTTGCAGCGCGAACATCACCTGGAAAAACGGGTTGCGGCTGGCGTCCCGCGCCGGGCGCAACTCATCGACCAGGGCCTCGAACGGCACCTCCTGGTGGGTCTGGGCGGCCAGGGTCAGTTCCCGGACCCGCCGCAGCAATTCGGTGAAGGCCGGGTTGCCGGACAGGTCGATGCGCAACACCAGCGTGTTCACGAAAAACCCGATCAGGCCCTCGATCTCGCCCCGGTTGCGGTTGGCGACCGGGGTGCCGACGCAGAAGTCGGTCTGCCCGCTGTAACGGGCCAGCAACGCGCCGAACAGCGCCAGCAGGGTCATGAACAGGGTCGCCTCGGAGGCGCGGCCGATTTCGCGCAGGCGGGCCGCGACGGGGCCCGGCAGATCCAGCCGGCAGGCCGCGCCACGGTAGCCTTGGACGGCGGGGCGCGGCCTGTCGAACGGCAGGTCCAGCAGTTCCGGCGCGTCGCGCAAGGCCCGCCGCCAATACTCCAGCGGTTTGCCCAGCGCGGCCGGCGTCAGCGCCTGCCGCTGCCAATGCGCGAAGTCCGCGTACTGGACGGGCAGCTCCGGCAGCCGGAATTCCACGCCTTCGGCGAAACCGCGGTAATAGCCGGAGCATTCCCGGATGAACACCCCCATCGACCAGCCATCCGAAATGATATGGTGCATGGCCACCACCAACACATGCTCGGTCTCGCCCAGCCGGATCAGTTTGGCCCGCAACAAGGGCAGGACGGCGATATCGAACGGGGTTCCCGCCTCGGCGGAGATAAGCTTGGCGAGGGCGGCTTCCCGCTCGTGCGCCGGCAGGCCGGAAATGTCCAGCACAGGCATCGCCAAGGCATGGCCGCCGGCGATGACCTGGCGCGGCCTGCCGTCCTCGGTGGGAATGGCGGTGCGCAGTATTTCATGGCGGCGGATGACCTGGTTGATGCCCGCTTCCAATGCCCCGCTGTCCAAGCGCCCGGAAATCCTCAGGGCCGAGCAGAGATTGTAAAAGGCGCTGTCCGGCTCCAACTGGTCGAGAAACCACAGCCGCTGCTGGGCGAAGGACAGCGGGGCCTCGCTGGCGGCTATCCGCGCCAGCGGCAAGAACTGGGAGGAGGGGCTTGCCTTTCCCTGTAGCCGTTTTTCCAGAACCGCCCTTTTCGACGCCGAAAGCGCCGTTTTTTCCGTCGAAACTTTATTCTCGATATACACTGACATCCCCTTGGGAACCACTTGAGTTAGGAAGGCTTGATCCGTTTTTCAACACATCGTCATTGCGGGCAACCGGGTTTGCGGTCCGCCCAGGCCCGGCGGCAAGGCCGCCGCCTCAGGGCCTGCCCGGCAAAACAGTCCGCCGCCCCAGGACCGCCCGGCGCGCCCGCCGTTTCTGCAGCCAGCGGATGAGGCCGGTGGCGAACAGCACGGCGCAGGCAAGGCCGGACAGCGACACCAGGATCCGCCCCGGCATCCGCAATGCCTGCCCGGAATGCAACGGCCATTGCCATTGCAGGAACACATTGCCGCCGCTGCCCGCCAACGGCTCGGCGACATGCAGGATCGCGCCGCTGTACTGGTCCACCACGATCTGCCGCCGCCCCATGAAAACGCCGCCGAAGTCGAAGTGCCGGGTCAGCACGAAAGTGCCGTCGGCACTGTCCGGCACGGAAAACCAATACAACCGCCCCTCGGGATAGCGCCCGTCGGCGCGGGCAACCGCCTCGTCCAGCGAGAGGGGCCGGACACCCGGCAACGGCGTGGATTTGAACTGCTTCAGCGGGGTCACGGCCGAGAAGCAGCCCACCAAGCCGCGAAACTGGTCGCCGAACGTCAAATACACCCCCGACAGGAACACCGCCAACAACACCGCCGCCGAATAAACCCCGAAGGTTTTATGCAGGTCGTGGTTGAGGCGCTCGGCGCTGGCCCGCCGCTTGAGGGTGAGCGCCTGCTTCCATTTGCCAGTCAACGGCCACCAGACGATCAGCCCGGTCAGCATCGACAGGAAGGCCAGCATGCCGGCCACGCCGACGATCCAACTGCCTTTGTCCCAGCCCAGCAGCAAGTCGTAATGCAGCTCGAACAGAAAGCTCACCAGCGGCAGATCCAGCGGGTTGCCGGGGCGCATCCAGGTCCGCGTCCCGGTGACCTTGCCTGAATAGGGGTCGACGAACACGTCCAGCACGGTGGCCGCCTCTTGCCCCGGAACGGGCAGCTCGTAAAAAAACCAGAAGGCCAGGCCGTCATGGCGCGGGTAAAACAGCGTGGAATGCCTGGCGCCCGGCGGGACGGCGGCATCGGCCGCCTCGACCAACCGGCTTAGCGGCAGGTAGGCCGCCCGGCCTGCCGGCGCGGCCTGGACTTGGTGCAGCCCGGGGTTCAGCCAGCCGTCGATTTCCTGCCAGAACACCAAGGCGCTGCCGGTAAGCCCGGCCAGCACCAACACCAGGCTGGCCACCGCCCCCAGCCAAAAATGCGCCTCCAGCCACAGCTTGCGGCGCGCCTTCAGGCGGGACAGGCGGCCGCCGTCGGCCAGGGGCGCGTCCGGCAACGCCTGGCCGTCTGGGATGCCGCGCAAAACCGGTCCGGGAATAGCCGTCGGGGCCTTCATCGCACTGCCTAATATTCCAAGCGCAGCGACCCGATGACGGTCAACGGCTCCGCAGGCTGGTTGTTGGTCCGGCTGCGCATGTTGAAATACTCCGTGTCCGTCACATTGTTCAGGTTCAACTGGGTCGTCAGGCTGGTCGGGCCGAGCTTGTGCCGGTAGGCCGCGTACAAATCCAGCCGCGCATAGCCCGGGTCATAGAAACTGTTCCTGACATCGCCGTAACGCCGGTCGGCCACGAACACCCCGCCGCCTAGGCTCAGGCCCTTCAGCAGGTCTTCCTGGAAGTCGTACTTCAGCCAGACGCTGCCTGAATGCAGCGGCGCGTAAGGCAGGCGCTTGCCCTGAAGCCCTGAAAAATCCTTGGTGACCGCCGTTTCGATATAGGCGTAATTGCCGATCAGGCTGAGTCCGTCGGTGATCTTCCCCGCGACATCGAATTCGACGCCTTGGCTGCGCGCCTCGCCGACGGCGATGCTGAAGCGCGTGTTGTTGGGGTCGGTGGTCACCAAGTTGTCCTTGGTCAGGTTGAAATACACCACCGAGCCGGTGAAGCGCCCGTCGAACAGCTCGGTCTTCACCCCGGCCTCGTACTGGGTGGCCGTCTGCGGCTGGAAAGGCTGTCCGGTCACGGAGCGGCCGTTGCTGGTGCCGAACGACTCCACCCATTGGCCGTAGACGGACAGCCATTCGGCGGGCCGGTAAGTCAGGCCGACACGGGGGCTGAAGTGCGAATCCCGCAACGTGTCGGTCTTGAAGACCGCCGGATCGTCATAGCCCGAGGTGACGGTCGCCCAGTCGTAGCGCCCGCCGCCCAGCAGGTGGAACTTGTCCCCCAAGGCCAACGAATCCTGGAAATACAGCGCGGACCAGGATTCGTTGTTGACATACTTGGTGTTCGGCCTCAAGGCGCCAATCGCGTTGATATCGACGGCATGGAACACGGGCCTGAATAGGTCGATGGTGTCCACGGGATACACCCTGGAACCCGGCTCCTTGGTTTCGATCGAGTAATATTCCGCGCCCAGCAGGACATTGTGGCCCACGCCCCAGGTGTCGAATTTGCCGTTGAGGTTGCCGTAGACCGTCACCATGTCCGTGTTGCTATGCCCAAACCAGGTGTAGCGGCTGATTTCGCTGCCCGACACGGAATCGCTGTAGAGTTCGTTGAGGCGTGTCCGCTGCGAGCTGGAGACGACGCCGTTGGTGAACTTCCAGTCCTCGTTGAAGTGGTGCGACCAGTTGAAATCGACCAGGACATGCTCGCGGTTGTCGCGCAGGCCGGGCTGGTCATACTGGCGCGAGATCGGCACCTTGGCGACCCGGTTGCCGTAGGCGGGGATGCCGGAGTCATAGGGCCTGTCTTCGTTGAGGTACTCGACCGTCAGATTGAACTCGGTGGAGTCCACAGGACGCCAGGACAGGGACGGCGCCAGGAACACCCGGTCGGTCCGCATAAAATCCCGGAACGAGTCCGCGTTCAAGTAGGAGAGGTCGAAGCCGTAGCTCAACCTGCCGTCCGACGTGACCGGCCCGGTCGCGTCGACCTGGGTGCGGTAGTAGCCATAGGAGCCGAAGCGCTGTTCGAGCGCGTAATAGGGTTCCGAACGCGGGCGCTTGGTGACGATGTTGATCAGCCCGCCAGGCTCCGCCCTGCCGTACAGCACGGACGCGGGGCCTTTCAAGACTTCCACCCGTTGCACGTTGGCCAGGTCGATGTTGAGTCCCGCCAGCCTGACGCCGTTCCGGTACTGGACTTCCCCCGAATCGAAACCGCGCACGATGAACCGGTCCACGCCGCCGGTCGAAAAGCGCTGCTGCACGCCGCTGACGTTTTTCACCGCGTCTTGCAGGCGGTACGCCTGCTGGTCCTGCATCACCTGCCTCGGAACCACCAAGACCGACACCGGGGTATCCATGATCGGCATGTCGGTCTTGGTCGCGGTGGTGGCATCGGTGGCGGCATAGTTCCTGTTGCGGGGATTGCCGGGGTCGGAGGCGGGAACGGCGGCGCTGACGACCACGGTCTCCAGCGTGGCCGCGGCGGGGTCGGCGGGCACGGCCGTCCTGCCGCCGGAGGGGGCGGCCGGCGCTTTGCGCTCCAGCGTCACCGTCCGCTGGCCGGTGAAACGGGCCTGCACGGGCGTCGCCGCCAACAGCGCCTTCAAGGCCCTTTCCGGCGTGTAGGCGCCTTTCAGCGGCGCGCTGCGCAAGCCCTGGGCGAGATCGCCTTCATAAAGGACCTGGACATGGCTCTGCGCCGTGAAGGCGACCAGGGCGCGGGCGAGATCCTGCGCCGGAATGTCGAATTGGACGGCCTGCGCCCCGGACTCCGCGCCGACGGACAGCGTCGGGACGCAGAAGGCGAGAGCGGCGGCGAGGGCCAGGTTCCGGCGGCCGAAAGGCGGCCGCGCCAAACATAAGGCGGTGGCGAATTTCAGATGGCGTATCGTCGGCATGGTGGTTTTTCGTTCTCTTAAATAAGTAGGTGCGGGCGGGCGGCCCGCCCGCCGTCCGGTTTATGCGCCGTCTTCCAGCAAGGTCAGGGCTTCCTCTTCCGAAAGGGCTTCGAGTTGTTCGATCAGGCATTCCTCGACGGCCAGGGCGAGTTGCGCGATGGTGGAGGACTCGAAGACCCGCCGCAGCGGAACCTCGACATCGAAGGCGGCCCGCACCCTGGACAACACCTGCACGGCGACCAGGGAATGCCCGCCCAGATCGAAAAAATCGTCCTCGACGCCGACCCTCTCCAGGCCCAGCACCTCTTGCCAGATGGCGGCGAGGATTTCTTCGGCGGGGTTGCGCGGCGCCACGTAGCGGGACTCCCGCTGGGCGGCGATGTCCGGCGCCGGCAGGGCCTTGCGGTCGATCTTGCCGTTGCCGCTGAGGGGCAGGGCATCGAGGCGGACGAACGCCGCAGGCACCATGTAGACGGGCAGCAAGGCGGACAGGTAGGCCCGCAGCGCCTCGCTGAACGCGCCCTCGTCCTCCGGAGCGCCGCCGCCACGCACCACATAGGCCACCAGTCGCTTGCCGCCCGCCCCGTGGTCGTCGCGGGCCATCACCACGGCCTGCTCCACTGCGGGATGCAGCAGGAGCTGGGCCTCGATCTCGCCCGGCTCGATGCGGACCCCCCGGATCTTGACCTGGTGGTCGATGCGCCCCAGGAACTCGATGGTGCCGTCCTCGCGGTAGCGGCCCAGGTCGCCGGTGCGGTACAGCCGCCCGCCGACCGGGCCGAAGGGGTCCGGGACGAACTTTTCCGCCGTCGTTTCCGGGCGGTGCAGGTAGCCGCGCCCGACCTGGATGCCGGCCACGCAGATTTCCCCCGGCACGCCCACCGGCGCCGGGTCCAGCCAGGCGTCCAGCAGGTACAGCCGGGTGTTGTCCGAAGGACGCCCCACCGGCACCAGCGTGTCAGTCTCGGCGGGGATTTCCGGCACCTCGTAGTAGGAGACATCGTCGGAGCACTCGGCCGGCCCATAGGCGTTGAGCACCCGCACCTGCGGGAAGCGCTCCATCCAACGCCGGCACAGTTCCGGCGGGAACACCTCGCCGCAGGCGAGCAGCCAGCGCAGTTTCGGCAATTCGACATCGGCCGCCAGATCCAGCAGCGCCTGGATCATCGACGGCACCGCTTCGAGGACCGTGACGCCGCGTCCGGCGACCTGGCCCAGCAGCAGGCCGGGGTCGCGCACCACGTCGTCCGGGAAAATCTCGACCCGCGCGCCGCAGGCCAGCGCCGTCAGATGCTGCCACACCGAAATGTCGAAGCATTGCCCCGCGGTCTGGGCGATCACGTCGGACTCGTCCAGCCCCAGCGTCGGCAGCTTGGTGATGAGGTTGTTGAACATGCCCTCGTGCTCGACCATGGCCCCCTTGGGCGTCCCGGTGGAGCCGGAGGTGAAGATCGTGAAGGCCAGGTTGCGCGGGCCGTGCAGCCGGCCGGGATTGTCCGCCGGCTGGCCTTGCGCCTCCAATCCGTCCAGCGCCAGCACCGCCGGCCGCCACGAAACCGCCTGGCAAACCGCTTCGGCCCGCCGCCGGTGGGACGGCCCGGCCAACAGCCGGGTGATGCGGCCTTCCTCCAGGGCCTGGACCAGGCGCGCATCCGGGTGGCTGGGATCGAGCGGCAGATAGGCCCCGCCGGCCTTGAACAGGCCCAGCATCATCACCAGGAAGTCGATGCCACGGTCGCCCAGCAGGGCGACCAGCGTTTCAGGCCCAACCCCGGCGGCCCGCAAGGCGCGGGCCAGGCAGTTGGCGCGGGCGTTGAGTTCCCGGTAAGTCAGCGCCTCGCCCCGGCAGGCGACGGCGATGGCCTCGGGTGCCCGCGCCGCCCGCGCCTCGAAACAGGCCACGATGTCGCGGGGTTCGGGATAGGGATGGTCGGTCTGGTTCCATTGCGCCAAGACCGTGCCGCGCTCGCCTTCGGTCAGCATCGGCAAGGACCCCAGGCGGGCCTCGGGATGGTGGATGAGTCCCTCCAGCAAGGTCTTGAAATGCCCGAGCATCCGCTCCACGACGGCCGACTCGAACCGGTTCACGTCATAGGTGATTTGCAAATGGAAGCGGGGCGAGGGGACCAGCACCGCGTTGAGCGGATAATTGGAATGGGTGCGGTGCTGGTCGCCGACGATGTTCAGCACGTCCTTGGCGCTGCGCAGCGTCGGGTCCACCGGCGCGTTCTCGAACACGAACAGGTGCTGGAAGACCGCCTGGCCCCTGGCCAGCTCGCTCAACGCCTGGATCCGCACCAAGGGCATGTACTCGTATTGGCGCAGTTCGAGGTTGTGGTACAGCAGCTCGCGCAGGAACTCCAAGGCCGGCTGGCCCGGCTTGACCGCGACCCGCAACGGCAGGCTGTTGATGAACAGCCCCAGCGCCGTCTCCACGCCGGGCAGGTCGGTCGGGCGGCCGGCCACCGTCACGCCGAACACGACTTCGTCGTGCCGCGAATAATGGGCCAGCATCAGCGCCCAGGCCGCCTGCAGGAAGCTGTTCGGCGTCAGCTGGCAACGCTGCGACAAGGCTTGCAGGGCGCGGGTGTCCTGCTCGGACAACACCGCCACCAGGTCGGCGACCTGGCTCGTCGCCCCGGCATCCGGCGCGGCCGGCTTGTCCACGACCAAGGGCGTGGGTTCGCCGAAGCCGGCGAGATACTGCCGCCAGAAGTTCTCCGCCGCCTCGATGTCCTGCTCCGCGAGCCAGCCGACGTAATCCCGGTAGGGTATCGCGGCCTCGCGGGGCGGAAAGGGTTTGCCCTTGACCCGCGCCTCGTAGTTCGCCCGGAACTCCAGCAACACCGGCGACTTGCACCAGGCGTCCATCAGGATGTGGTGGTGGCTGCGGATGAAGCGGTAGCTGCGCTCGCCGAACCGGACCAGCCGTATCCGCATCAACGGGGCCACGGTGAAGTCGAAGCCGGTGCCCAGCTCGCCGCCGATCAGGGATTCAAACCGCCGCTCCTGCTCGTCCGCAGGCAGCCCCCGCCAGTCCTGGTAGTCGAACGGCAAGGCCACCTGCTTCTGCACGCATTGGTGCGGACTCGAATAATCCTTCCACAGGAAGGGTGTGCGGAGGATGGGGTGGCGGTCCAGCACCTCCTGCCAGGCCGCCTCGAAGGCCGCGACATCGACATCGCCGTCGATTTGGTAGCGGTCGATCATGTGGTAGATGCCGGACCCCGGATACAGCAGGGCATAGAACAGCATGCCCTCCTGCATCGGGCCCAGCGGGTAGATGTCCTCGATGTTCGCGGGCGGGTAGGGCAGGCGCTCCAGCTCCTGCCCGGACAGCTTCGCCAGCGGGAAGTCGGACGGCGTGATGCCGGCCACGCCGGGTTCGAGGCAGTGGGAAATCAGCGACTCCAACGCGGCGATGACGGCCTCGCCGAGCCGCGCGATGGCCGCGCCGTCATGGCGCGCGCCGCTGTAGACCCACGCCAGTCGCAGGCGGCCGCCGCTGACGGCGGCGTTAACCGCCAGCTCGTGCGTCCGGCGGTTGGCCGGGTCGTGGGTGATGCCCGGCGGCAGCTCGCATTGCCGGAAATAAGCGTGGGCGTCGGTGCCCGCGTCCCGGTTGCCAAGATAATTGAATAGCACCGGCGCGTCTGCCAGGTGCCCTTGTTCGCGGCCCTCGCCGAGCCAGCGCCAGACGGTGTAGTCGAATCCACGGGCGGCCTGCCGCCGGAATTGCTCCTTGAGTGCCTTGACGAGGTGTCCTGCGGGGTCCGCCGGATCGACATCGAAGGCGACCGGGTAGGAGGTCGTGAACCTTCCCAGCGTCCGCGTGAAGTCCAGATCCCGGAACGGGCCGTTGTCGCGGCTGTGCGCCTCGACTTCCACCCGCAGGCGGCGCAGGCCGGACCAGTCGGCCAGTCCCTTGGCGACGGCGATGAGCAGCAGCTCCTGGACGCTGGTGCGGTAGGCCGCCCCGGCTTCCTGCACCAGTGCGCGGGTGAGGCTTTCGGAAAGCCTGACCGTGTGCGTGGCGGCATCGGCCTCGGTGTTCGTGCCCTCGGCGTGGCCGACCGGAAAAGCCGCTTCCGCGTCTTCCCGCGCCAGCCACCAAGCTGGCACGCCACCGGCCACCGACAGGGCGCCGGCATGGTCCTGAAGCCGCCTCGCCCATTGCCGGTAAGAGGTCGTCTTGGCCGGCAAGGCCACGGCCTGGCCGGATGCCAACTGGTTGTGGACGGACACGAGGTCGTCCAGCAGGATGCGCCAGCTCGCGATGTCCATGGCCAGGTGGTGGATAGCCAGCAACAGCCGAGGACGGCGTCCCTGCCCGAGCTCGAACCAGACGGCCCGCAGCGTCGGGCCCTCGCCAAGATGGATCTGCCGCTGCCAATGCGCCGCGCGTCCGGCGATGGCGGCGTCCAGCCCGGCATCGGGCATCGCGGACAGGTCTTCCCGGTGGAACATCGGCTGCCGCTCTGCCGCCGCGTAACAGGCGCTCCAAGCCTCCGCGCCGGGGGCAAACCGCAAGCGCAGCACGTCATGGTGCGGCACCAGGTGTTCCACGGCGCGTTCCATCAGGCCCGGCTCGAAGGGGTGCAGCATTTCCAACAACAGGGATTGGTTCCAGTGGTGCGGGTTCGCCAGCCCCAGCGACAGGAACCGCTGCTGGACCGGCGTCAGCGGGGCGGGGCCTTCGATGACGCCTTGCTCGGCCTCGAACGGGATCTCGTGCTCCACGACCAGGGCCAGCTCCGCCACCGTCTGGTGCTGGAAAATCTGCCGGGGCGCGAGGTTCAGCCCGGCCTGCCGCGCGCGGCTTGCCATCTGGATGCTGAGGATCGAATCCCCGCCCAGCGAGAAGAAATTGTCGTGGATGCCGATCCGCCCGACCCTCAGCACCTCGGCCCAGATGGCGGCCAATTTGGCCTCGGCCTCGTTGCGCGGCGCGGCGTAGTGCTGGGCCGGGCGGCTGGCCGGGTCTGGCTTCGGCAGCGCCTTGCGGTCAAGCTTGCCGTTGGCGGTCAGCGGCAGGCCGTCCAGGAACACGAAGGCCGCCGGGACCATGTAGTCCGGCAGGGCGCTTTGGACATGGAAGCGCAGGGTTTCCGCGTCCGGCGCGGCGTCACCGGCGACGATGTAGGCGGCGAGGCGCTTGACGCCGCGCCCGTCCTCCCAGGCCGCCACGACGGCGTCCCGCACCTCGGGATGGGTCCGCAGGCGGGCTTCGATCTCCCCCGGCTCGATGCGGAAGCCGCGGATTTTGAGCTGGTGGTCGGCGCGGCCTAGGACTTCGACGGGCCCGCCGGCCCCGCCGCGCACCAGGTCGCCGGTCCGGTACAGGCGCCCGCCGGGGGACGCGCCGAACGGATCGGGAATGAAGCGTTCGGCGGTCAGATCCGGGCGGCCCAGGTAGCCTTGGGCCAGCCCGGCGCCGCCGATGCACAACTCGCCGGCGATGCCGGCCGGCACCGGTTCCAGGTTGCCGTCGAGGGTGTCGGCGCGGGTGGTGGCGATCGGGCGGCCTATCGGCACCGCGGCCCGCGCCGCGCCGTGCCGCGCCTGCGGCGGCACCGGGAAGAGCAGCGCCCCCACCGTGGTTTCGGTGGGTCCGTAATGGTTGAAGATGTGGCATTCGGGGCGGCAGGCCGCGACCCGCCCGACCAAGTCGTAGGTCAGCACGTCGCCGCCGGAAAACAAGGCCCGGCGCGGCACGATGTCCTTGCCCTCGGCGGAATCCAGCAAGGCCGCCAGATGGGAGGGCACGATCTTCAACACGTCAATCGGCTGGCGCTCGATGTAGTCGGCCAGCGCCCGCCCGTCCGTGGTGGCATCCTGGTCGAGCACGTGCAAGCAACCGCCGGACACGAGGGACGCGAACAAGACCGTGTTGCCGAGATCCGCCGCCGGCGTGGACACCAGGGCGTAGTGCAGCCCGGCGCTGGCGGGAATCTGCCCGGTGATGAAGCGGGTGTAGTTGGCCAGGCTCCGGTGGGAGACCTCGACGCCCTTGGATTGCCCGGTCGAGCCCGAGGTGTAGATCACGTAGGCGATGCTGTCCGGCGGGATCGTGGGATGCAGGTCGGTGTCCGGGGCTTGCGGCCCGTCGGGCCACAGGTCCATGTCGAGCCGGATCACGGCGGGCAGTTGGCCGGCAGCGTTCAGGCCGGTCTGCGTCAGCAACACGCCGATGCCGGCGTCGGCCAGCAGATGGGCCACCCGCTCCTCCGGGTAGTCGGGGTCCAGCGGGACATAGGCCGCGCCGGCCTTCAGCACGGCCAGGATGGCGGCCACGAAGTCCGGGGAGCGCCCGACGCTGATTCCGACCCGGCTGCCCGGCCCGATCCCGAGCGCGCGCAGGTGGTTGGCCCAGCGGTTGGCGATGGCGTTCAGCTCCCCGTGGCTCAAACGCCGGTCCTTGCAGGCCACGGCGGGAAGTCCGGGGTTCTGCGCCGCCTGGGACTCGAACAGCCGGTGGACGCAGACTTCTTCCGGCAACCGCATCTTCGGCCCGGCGGCCTGGCCCAACAACTCCTTCCGCTCCTGCCCGGCCAGCAGCGGCAAGCCGCCGATGCGGGCATCGGGATCCGCCGCCACGCCCTTCAAGAGAGTGCGGAAATGCCCGGCCATGCCGGCGACCCGTTGTTCCGTGAAGAGGTCGGCGCGGTATTGGAAGGACAGCAGCAGGCCGTCCCCGTCCTCGGCGGCCATCAGTTTGAAATCAAACCGCTCGATGCGTTGCCGGATGCCCAAGGGACGCAGGCACCCGCCGGCCCAGTCCAGCGGCGGGCCGTCTTCGCCCAAGGCAAGCTGCGCCAACGCGGGGACCATGCCCCCCTGGGCCTGTTGCAGCACGAACAGGGTTTGGTAGACGGGCCAGTGGTCGGCGTTACGCTCGACCTGCAGGCGTTCCACCATCAGGGAGAAGGGATAGTCCTGGTGTTCCAACGCGCCGAGCAGCGCGTCATGCACTTCCCCCAGGTAAGCGGAAAAGGGCTTGCCGCCCGAGGGCCGGGTGCGCAGCGGCACCGGATTGACGAAGTTGCCCACCACGGGCGCGAACCGGGCCTGGCCGCGCCCGGCGGTGGGGACACCGACGACCAAGTCGTCCTGATGGGTGTGGCGGTGCAGCAAGACCTTGTACACCGCCAGCAGCAGCGTGGACAGCGTGACGCCGTGGCGTCCGGCCAGCGCCTTCAACCCGCCGGTTTCGTCCCGGTCCAGCCGCACCGCCACCGAAGCGCCGCGCCAGTCCGTCGCCGCCGGGCGCGGACGGTCGGCCGGCAAGGCCAGGACCGGAAGCTCCCCGGCCAGTTGCCGCCGCCAGTAATCCCAGTCATCGTGGCTAGCCGGGCCTTCCAGGTAGCGTCGCTGCCAGGCCACGAAATCGGCATGGCGGGACGCGGGCGGGGGCAAGGCTTGCCCTTGCGCCCCGTGGATTTTTCCGAGTTCGTCGATCAGGATCAGCACCGACCAAAGATCCACGGCGATATGGTGGGCGCACAGCAACAAGGTGTGCGGCCTGCCGCCCCCATGGCGGTAGAGGGTCGCCCGCAGGACCGGCCCTTGCGCCAGGTCGAAGGGTTCGCGGACCCGCCGCGCCATGTCGTCCTGAAGCCCGGCTTCGGTCCAGCCGGCGGCATCGACGGCGGTGAAGA
>CAJPFO010000193.1 GCA_905339255.1 Myxococcaceae bacterium | reverse complement strand
CGAGGTGGCGGCGTCGCCTCGCGCGAACTCGGGTGGCACGACCACCGGATCGATCGCCACGACGCGCTCGAAGAGCCCGGGTTCGATCCCCGCGGCCGCGATCATCGACGTGCCACCGAAGGAATGGCCGATTGCGAGCGCGACGCGCCCGTCCGGCGCTTCGGGGGCGAGCGCACGTGCGACGCCGAGGATGTCCTCCGGGAAACGACGCCAATGGTAGGCCTCCGGACCGCTCGCGGAAGAAGAGTCGCCGTGGCCGCGCGCATCCATCGCAACGACCCGGAAGTGGGACGCGAGCGATTCAGCAATCGGCTCGAAGAGCGCGCCGCAAAAACCGTTGGCATGGTGCAGCAGGGCGAGCGGGCCGTCGCCTCCCCAGTCGAGGAGCGCGATCTCGACTCCCGGCAACGAGAGCCGGCGTCGCTTCACGTGGGGGGACAGGGGCATCTGGCTCTCCGGGCGCGCGGCGGCCATCTTACCCGAGGCTGCGTCGGCGCGGCCACGGAGTGAACGTGCAAGGCCGCAAAGCCTCCGCTGCGACTCTCGAAGCCGGATTCGACGCCGCCGTGCGCGGGAATCTCGATCGCTTCGAGCGCCGGGCGCTTCCACTCGAAGGGAGGCGAGCGGCGGCGGTCGCAGTCGTCCTCTTGCCGGACGCGGACGCGAGCCCGTGCTTCCTTCTCACCCGCCGTGCGGCGAAGCTTCGTGCGCACGGCGGTCAGTGGGCGCTTCCGGGAGGGCGTCTCGATGCCGGCGAAACCGCGCAAGAGGCCGCGCTCCGGGAGCTCGGCGAAGAGCTCGGCGTGACCCTCTCCGGCGAGCACGTCGCAGGCGCCCTCGACGACTACCCGACGCGGTCTGGGTACGTGATCACGCCGATCGTCTTCGTCTCGCCGCGGCCGCAGATCCTGCAGCCGAATCCGCGCGAGGTGGCGTCGGCGCATTCGGTACCGATCCGCCTGCTCGAGGATCCCGAGGTGCCGCGGGTGCGTTTCATCCCCGAGAGCGATCGCCCCGTGCTCTCGCTACCTCTTCTCGGTACGTACATCCATGCGCCGACTGCGGCCGTCCTCTACCAGCTTCGAGAGGTCGCGATCCACGGTCGTGAGACGAGAGTCGCCCACTTTGAACAGCCGGTCTTCGCCTGGCGCTAGGAAATGGGACGATGCAGGCTGCAGAGCTCGAAACCTTCGACCGCGAGTCGTATCTCTCGCTCGCGACGAAACGGCGCGACGGGCGCTTCGTCGAGACTCCCGTCTGGTTCGCCGCGATGCGTGGTCGCCTCTACGTCTTCACGGAGGCCCGGGCGGGGAAGGTGAAGCGGCTTCGCAACTTCCCCGAGTTGCGGGTTGCTCCGTGCAACGTGCGCGGCCGCGTTCACGGCCCCTGGATCGAGGGCCGTGGCCGGCGAATCGAGGACCCGCCGACCGTCGCTGCCGCCTACTCGGCTCTGCATCGCAAGTACGGCTGGCAGATGATGCTCGCCGATTTCTTCTCGCGGATCACGGGTCGGATCGATGGGCGCGCGATGCTCGAAATCGAGCTCTGATGCCGCGTTCGATGGTTGCGTTGCTCGCCGCCTTCGCGGTCGGCGTCTCCGCTTCGCGAGGCGCCGCAGAAGAGTTCGCGGTCGTTTCCTACAACATCCACGGGCTTCCATCGTGGATTGCGCGGGACGACCCCGCGAAGCGCATGCCCGAGATCGGTGGACTCCTCTCACGCTACGACGTGGCGCTCGTCCAGGAGGAGTGGGCCTGGTCCGACGCGCTTTCGGAACACTCGAACTTCGCGCTCCGCGTGGCGGGAAATCCGGCACGCTCGAGCTGGCTCGAGTGGCTTTCCATTTTCTGCGGCCCTTGCGGATCGGGGCTCGCGCTCCTCGCGGCGCTCGAGCCCGATCGCCTCGTGGCGAGCGATGCGATCGCGTACGAGCTCTGCGCCGATTGGATCACGAGCGCGAACGATTGCTTCGCCACCAAGGGATTCGTCTTCGCGCGCCTGCGCCTCCGCTCGGGCGTCGAGATCGACTTCGTGAACACGCACCTCGAGGCGGGCGACGGCGAGCCGGATCTCCGGGTTCGCGAACGTCAGCTCGAACGGCTCGAGCGCTTTCTCGTGGAGCGCAGCGCGGGTCGATCGCTCGTTGTGGGCGGCGACTTGAACCTCGACTTCGACGACCCCCCGGAGCGCGAGGTCGTCGAGCGCTTCCGACGCGCGCTCGATCTCCGGGACTCGGGCGCGAGACCCGGACGCGACGGCCGCTGGCGCAAGCGGATCGATTACCTGCTCTTCCGGAGCGCCGATCCGGAGCTCTCGCTCGTCGCGGCCGGCGAGGACCGTGCCTTCGAGCGCGAGGGCGTTGCTTTGAGCGATCACCCGGCCGTCTTCGCGCGCTTGCGCGTCGAGCGGCGGCGGGGCGAGGCGCTCTCTCCTGGATCGGGGGTCCGTGGGGTGGCGGGCTCCGAACGGCCCGGGCTCGTCCACGACGGCAGCACTCAGCAGGCCGAAATCCCACCGTCGACCGGAATCACCGCTCCCGTCACGTACGAGCCTGCCCGCGACGCCAGGTAGATCGCCACGCCCGCCATGTCGTCCGGCTCGCCGATGCGGCCGAGCGGGCAGCTCGCGACGATCGCGTCGCGGAAGCGATCGAGCGTCGCCGCCATCATCTTGCTCTCGAAGGGGCCCGGAGCGACGGCGTTCACGGTGATCCGCCGCGGGGCGAGCTGTCGCGCGAGCACGCGAGTCAGGTGGTGGAGCGCGGCCTTGCTCGAGGAGTACGCGTAGGTCTCGAGCAGCGGTACGCGCAATCCGTCGATCGATCCGATGTTGATGATGCGGGCGGGATCGTCGCTGCGCGCTGCCTTCTCGAGCAGGGGCAGGCAGGCGCGGGAGAGGAAGAAGGGGGATTTCAAGTTCGTCGCGAGGACCTTGTCCCATGCCGAATCCGGATACTCGGCGAGCGGCGCCCCCCAGTTTGCTCCGGCGTTGTTGACGAGCACGTGGAGCGCGCTCTCGCGCCCGGCGAGCTCGGCCGCGAGCCCCTTCGCTCCGTCCTCGGTCGAGAGATCGGCCGGAATCGAGCGGCACTCGCCGAGCTTCGAGAGCTCGCTCGCAACCTGGTCGCACGCGTCCTTCTTCCGCGACGAGACGTACACCCGCGCGCCGGCCTCGACGAAGCCCCTCGCGATCATGAGGCCGATTCCGCGCGAGCCGCCGGTGACGAGCGCCGTCTTTCCGGAGAGGGAGAACAGATCGGTCATGGCGCGTGGCCCTCCATCGGTCGCTGGAGGCGGAAGGCTCGCCGGGAGCGCTCCGCCGCGCAAGGCCGGGGGCTCGGCACGCCGCGGCAGGCGGGTAGACTCTCCCACTCGTCCCGGACGACGGGAGGTCCCGCTTGCGGCGTATCGGCGTTCTGGTTCTCGTGCTCCTCGCGGGGGGGAGCGTTCTCGCCTCCAGCGCCGCGGCACAGCCGACACGGAACCCGCCGGGCGACGATGCGCTCGCCGCGCCCGCCCCGCCCCCGCTCCTCGTCCCACCGGCGCAGCCGTCTCCTCCGCCGGCTCGCGGGCCGGAGGACGCCTTCGGACGCGGGACTCCGCGGGGCGCGGTCCGCGGCTTTCTCGAGGCGGCGCGCGAGAGCGATTGGGAGAAGGCGTCGGAGTACCTCGATCTACGCCGGATCGCGGCGTCGCGACGCGCCGAGGCGGGCCCCGAGCTCGCCCGAAAGCTCAAGGAGGTCCTCGATCGCACGCTCTGGGTGAACGTCGACGATCTCTCGAACGATCCCGATGGATTCGTGGACGACGGGCTTCCGGCGCGCATCGATCGGCTCGGGACGCTCGAGGCGCAAGGCGGCGCGGTCGACTTGAAGCTCGGACGCGTTCCGCGCGACGACGGGCAATCGATCTGGAAGGTGTCGGCGGAGACGCTGCGTCAGATCCCGGCGCTCCACGAAGAGTTCGGGTATCCGGCGTGGACCGATCAGCTTCCGAGCGTGCTCGTCGAGACGCAGATCTTCGAGGCTGCTCTCTGGCAGTGGCTCGTCTTCGCCGTCCTGTTCGTCGTGGCGGGAGTCGGCGCATTGCTCCTCGAATGGGGCTTTCGAAAGCTCGCCGCTGCGGTCGCGGGAGCGTCGAGGCGCGAGGTCGCACGGGTTCTCGACGTCGTCTCGTCGCCCCTTCGGCTGCTGATCTGGCTCCAGATCTTCGAGGCAGGGCAGCCCTGGGTCGGCGCATCGGTCCGGTTCTCCCGGATCCTCGGGGCGCTTCTCGGAGTGCTCTGGGTGATCGCGCTCACGTGGCTCGCCATGCGCGTCGTCGAGGCCTTCTCGCAGCGCATCGTTCGCCGGCTCACCGAGCGGGGCCAGCTCTCGGCGACGGCGCTCGTCCCGATCGGTCGCCGGATGGCCCGCTTCGTCCTGCTCCTGATCGGGTTCCTCTTCCTGCTTCGAAGCGCCGGCGTGAACGTGACCGCGCTCGTCGCCGGCCTCGGCGTCGGGGGTCTCGCCGTGGCGCTCGCCGCGCAGAAGACGCTCGAGAACCTCTTCGGAGGCATTACGATCATCGCCGATGCACCGGTTCGCGTCGGCGACTTCTGCCGGTTCGGGGACAAGATCGGAACCGTCGAGGACATCGGTCTCCGCTCGACGAAGATCCGCACCCTCGACCGCACCGTGGTCGCGGTCCCGAACGCCGATTTCGCATCGCTCCAGATCGAGAACTTCGGCCCCCGGGATCGCTTCCTGTTCAGGGTCGTCCTCGGTCTGCGCTACGAAACCACGTCCGACCAGCTCCGCTGCTTGCTGATCGAGTTGAAGCGCCTGCTGGTCTCGCATCCGGACGTCCATCCGGACCCCGCTCGCGTGCGCTTCGTCGGCCTCGGATCCTCGGCGCTCGAAGTCGAGGTCTTCGCCTACCTGAGGGTTCCGGATTTCGACCGATCGCTCGCGGTTCGCGAGGAGTTGCTGCTCCAGATCATGGAAGTCGTGGCCGACGCAGGAACGGGATTCGCGTTTCCGTCGCAGACCGCCTACATGGCCAATGACGTGGCGATCTCACCGGAGCGCGCTCGCGCGGCAGAGGCGCGCGTGGCGGCCTGGCGTGCGAGCGGGCAGTCGCCGATCGAGGGCGTGGCGGCCGACCGCATCGTGAGCCTCGGAACGGAACCGAAGCCGCAGCGCTAGGAGATCGACCCGACCCTTCCCGGGTCGGTCTCCGAGGCGGCCGAGGCGAGATTTCGGGCTGCAGAGGGCGACCCACCGGGTCGCCCCTACACGGGAGGATGACGAATCCATCGTCCACGACCGCGACGTGCCGGCGCCGCGATTGCCGCGGAAGCGGTAGGGGCGACCCGGTGGGTCGCCCCCCACGGAGAAACGTGCGCCAGCGAGGTCTCTCCTCGGCGCGCGTCTCGGGTCGGTTTCCTAGTGGACGCCCGGGGTCGCGACGAGCGTCGCGGGGTCGATGCCGAGATCGCGGAGCACGCGCTCCCAGAGGTCGTCCGCATCGACCTCGAAGACCGCGCGGTTCGAGAGCGGCGCCACGAGCCATGCGCCCTGTGCGAGCTCCGCCTCGAGCTGTCCCGCCCCCCAGCCGGCATAGCCGAGGAAGAGCCGCATCCGGCATGGAGGGCTCGCCGCGAGCTTGCGGAGCGAATCGAGCGAGCCCGCGAAGCGCAGGTCGTCCGTCACGTCCGTAGCGTCTTCGAGCGCGGCGCCCGCATCGTCGCCGAGCAGGACCCAGCCCGTGTTCGGCTGGACCGGACCTCCCCAATCGACGAGCACCTCGGGAGCTCCCTTCCAATCGATCCCGAGCGATGCACAGAGGCTCTCGGCAGCGATCTCCGAAGGTCGGTTGAGCACGAGCCCGAAGGTGAAGTCTGAATCGTGATGGAGCAGCAGGACGACCGAACGGCGGAAGTTCGGGTCGAGGAGCTGCGGCATCGCCACGAGGAGCGCCGGAGCGAGGGGGTCGTCGGCCACGCTCCGACGGTAGCAGCGGGCCCCGCCCGGGCACGAGGCTCGTCTACCCTCTCGTCGATGCCGACTCACGATGCCGCGGCTCCCGGACCCCGCCACGGGCGGCTCGCGATCGCGAGCGCCACCGGCATCCTCGTCCTGCTCGCGGTCTTCCAGTGGCTGCCGCAAACGCTCGGCCCCGGAGTCGCGCTCGCGCTCCAGGCCGCCGGAACCTCGACGCTTCTCGTTCTCGTGAGCGTGTTCTGGGCGTCGCTCGGTCGTCGCTCGTTGCGCGACCGCCTCGGGCTCGGCAAAGGTCGCGCCGGTGTCGGGCTCGTCCTGCTGCTCGGCTTCGGCTTGCTCGCGCTTTCGCATGCGATCGATCGGTCGATCGGCGCACTCGGCCTGCGCGAAGTGAGCCATCTCGCCCGTCTCGATGCCGCGATCGGAACCGACCTTCACGCTTCGTGGCCCTGGCTCCTGCTCGGCCTCGGCGTCTTTCCGGGTTTCGGAGAGGAGATCTTCTTTCGCGGATGCGTGCAACGAGGGATGAGACGCTGGTTCCCGAAGGTCGCAGCGATCGTCGCGACGTCGATCCTCTTCGGGGCCTTCCACGGCGACCTCGTGCACGGCGTGGGAGCGTTCGTGCTCGGCCTCTATCTCGGCATCGTCGCCGAGATCTGCGGCGGGACCCGCCCCGCGATCGCATGCCACGTGATCAACAATCTCGGAGCCGTCACGGGAATGGCGATCCCGCTGGTTCCCGAAACCGGAGCTCCGGCCTCGATCGTGCTCGGTCTGTTCTGCGCAGGGGCTGCGCTTCTGGTCGCTTCCGCTTCGTTGCGCGTCGCTTCCGACCTTCAGCCGGCCCCGCCGCCGGCCGACCCGTAGGGGGACTTCCGGAGGCCCCCATGCCCGACTCCGCTCGCTCTTCCGTGCTCCTGCTCCACGACGGCGAGCTCGAAGATCTCCGGCCGATCCTCGAATCGATCGGTGCTTCGGTCCTGGCGCGGCGTGGCCACGAAGTGGCGAAGCCGGGTGCCTACGCGGCCATCGTGACGACGGCCCGCCATGCGCTCGCGCGCCCCGAATCGCTCGCCGTCGGAAGCGGCGACGAGGCGCCGCCCCGGGTTGCAGTCGTCACCGAGGACTCGCCGACGCTTCGCAAGCAACTCCGCGCCGCGGGATTCGACTTCCTCGTGCGGCGACCGATCGATGCCGGGATCCTGCGGCTGCTCTTCTTGCGACTCCTCTACCGTGGACCCGAGCGTCGAGCGAAGTCGCGTCTTCCCTCGGGCCGAGAGGTCGGCTACCGCGGTGAAGCCGGATTCGGGCGCGCGATCCTCGCCGACCTCTCGGAGAGTGGATGCCGGTTGCTCCATGCGGCGTCGCTTCGCCCCGGCGAGCCGCTAACCGTCGATGTCCCGGCAGGCGACGGGGGACGCGATATGGTGTCGGTCCCGGGAGAGGTCCTGCGTTGCGTGCGCGGGGACGGCGACCGCGCGGGGTTCACCGTCGCAGTGGCCTTCGACGAGCTCGACGACGAAACACTCGAGCGAATCCGCGCGGCGCTTCGCACGGGCGTGATCGGGAGCGAGGCCGCCGCAGGTCGACTGCGTCCGGAGGATCGTCGCCGCGAGGGTCGGGCGGCATTCCGGCGGCGTGTCGTCGCGCTCATGTCGGAAGCCGATCGCGTGCTCATGGGCCGCGATCTTTCGGTCGGGGGGATGCGCGTCGAGCCGCATCCATCGCTTCGACCCGGCGAGCGGCTTCGGCTCGCGATCCACGCCGATCCCGGGGCAGAAGCCTGGGTGATCGGAGCGACGGTCTTGCGGAGCGACGACGAGGGCGGCCTCGCATTGCGCTTCGATGTCGTCTCGCCCGAAGTCGCAAGGCGCCTCGAGACCTTCGTTGCGTCGCTGCCTCCCGTCGAAGCCCTCCAGCACGGGGAGTCGCGTTCGCTCGGCGCCGTGCTCACACGAATCCTCGACTGAGCTCGCGCGGACCGCTTCGTCGTCAGCGGATCGAGACGGGCGTGACGGCGCCCTCGCGCTCCCGGCCGTCGCGATCGTAGAGCGTCGACGACACGACGAAGACTTCGGAGACCCCGATCCGTCCGGCCGAGAGCGGTTGCTTCGGTTCGAAGACGAGGGCGATCGCTTCGACCGATGCGCTCGGGTCGACGAGGTCCACCGTCACCCGGGCCCGCTCCGGATCGTCGCGCCAGGACACGATCGACGATCGTCCGAGATGCTGCTCCTCGATCACGGCGCGCGGTCGGATCTTCTCTGCCGGATAGCCGAGAACGAGCCTCAGCGCAGCAGGAGGCGGAGACTTTGGAAGTGCGAGCACGAGCTTCGGAAGGGGAATGAGATCGATGAGCTGTGCCGAGGCGTCGGCTTCGAAGGCGCCGACCTTCGTCGTCGAAGGCGTCGGTGCCCCCGTGCTCGAACCGACCGTCGCCGGAAGAACGCTGATCCGCTGACCGTAGAGGGGGGCAGGAAGTGACTCGGACTCTCCGGAGTCGGTCCGCCGCAGGCGGCGAACCGAGACCTCGTACTCGCCCGGGGCGACGTCGGACGGGACGTCGAGGATCGCGACGATCTGAGCGATGCCGAAGGCGGCGAGCGAGGCGTGCGCCGAGTTCCGGAGACCGGTCTCGGAAGCAGGGTCGGGAAGGACGCGGGTCACGATGCGGGTCGAGACCTCGCGCTCGCTCCCACCCGCGATCGGCTGCAGCACGAAGCGAAGTTCGCCGCGTTGATCGTCGTGCCGACCCGATGCGGCAAGAAGCTCGCCGCCGTAGCCGACGGCGTCGCCGAGCGCCGCCTCGCCGGCGAGGGCGATTGCGACGCTCGCGCCCGCTTGCACCGAAAGCGGGAGCGGACGCGCGCTGCAGCCGCCGAGCACGGCGAGCACGGCGAGGATCGTGAGGAAGCGGATCGATGCGGACCTGGGCATGCGAGCTCCGGACGGAGTGAAGCTGCCGACGGCATGGAGCAGGAAGCGTGCCGAAAGAAACGGCCGCTCGCTGCGTCTCGAGGCCTTCCGGGCTCGTCACGAGCCGCACGGTTCACGCGGGCGTGAACCGAACCGTTCACGAGGCGGCGATCAGCCGCCCGGGACGGTCTCGCCGTCGGCAACCGGACCGTGGTGCGCCGAGAGCAGGCGGTCCGCCGCGCTCGGATCGCAGCCGCGCGCGCCGCAGAAGAGCTCTTCGAGGATTCCGTTCGCGAGCACGCTCGCCCGGGCGCGATGCCCGTTTGCGGCGACGGAGACCACCGCGATCGCGATCTCGGGGTCGTCGGCCGGCGCGACACCTGCAAACCACTCGTAGAGGCCCTGCGGATCGCTCCCGGACAGGGTCCCCGTCTTGCCGGCGACGCGGACCGGACCGAGCGAGGGCGTTCCCCCGGGTTCGGTGAAGGCGCGCCTCGCCGTCCCGCTCACGGTCGTCTCGACCATCATCTCGCGAAGCTCTCCGGCGAGCTTGGGCGTGAGCACCTGCTTCGGGCGCCTTCGCGGCGGCAGCTCGAGGCTGCGTCCCGCGCCGTCCATCACGCTTTCGATCCAGTAGGGTTCGCGCTGCTTGCCGTCGGCGAGGGTCATCGCCATCTGCGCGGCGTGGAGGGGCGTGATCCAGCATCCATAGAGACCGCAGCCGAGTTTCCCGAGGTCGTAGCGGTCGCTTCCGGGATCGACGGCGCCTGCCGAATGTCCGGGTGCGGGCTCCTGGAGGAAGCCGAAGCGTCGGATCGCGTCGACCATCCCGTCGCTTCCCACGGCACGTACGGCGAGCTGCGCGAAGCACTGGTTGTTGGAGCTCGCGAGCGCTCCCTCGAGGCTCGTCATGCGGCCCTTCGCCGGCGGATCCACGAGCTTCGGGCTCAGGTAGTACGGGCTCCCGAGAAACCGGCACGGGCTCTGCGCCACGTCGCGCGCGTGATGCAGCGCCGCGGCGGCCGTCACCACCTTGATGAGCGAAGCGGCCGGGTAGATGCGCGTCGGGGGGAAACGGCTCGGGTTCGTCGAGGCGTAGGCGAGCACGCGGCCCGTCCGCGCCTCGAGGAGCACGACGTTGGCGAGCCTCGCGTCGTGGCGGTCGAGAACCCGGAAGACCTGTCTCGTGAGGCCCGGGTCAAGAGTGTAGTGAATCCGCAGCGGACCCTCGAGCTCTGCAGCGTCGGGGGGCGGGTCGGTCACGAGCACGATCCCCGCTCCGACCGGCGTCTCTTCATCTCGCAGCGGGACATGCTGGAGCAGATCCCGCGTCACCGGGGGCTCGCGCAGGATCGACGCCGGAACCGGCGGGCCGGGGGCCTGCTGCGCAGGCAGGTAGCGATCGACGGCGACCGCGGCCGCGACGTCCGGCTCCTCCGCTCGTGCCGAGTGAGTGGGGTAGAAAAGAGACAGTAAGATCGTGGCGAGCGCCACGATCGCGGGCAGAGCCCACGCGTTCCGGCGCCGGCCCGCTCCGATTCCCCCATCCCGCAGATGTTCCCGATCCATGAGCGCGAAGCTCCTCCTGCTCTGCGCCGGCGCGACAGGGGGGCCGCGCTCCGACTCGGATCTCGATGGCCGGATCGGCCCGACAGGGCCCCGGCTAGAGGGCCACGACCTCCCGGACCTCCGGGATCGCCTCCCGGAGTCTCGCCTCGATGCCGAGCTTCAGCGTCGCCCGCGAACTCGGGCACCCGCTACAGGAGCCCTGCATGTAGAGTTCGACGCGGCCGTCGCGAAAGCCGGCGAAGACGACGTCTCCGCCGTCCATGGCGACCGCGGGCCGGATCTCCTCCTCGAGCACGCGCTGGATCCGAGCCTCGATGTCGCCACCGGAGGCTTCGGGCTTCGCTTCGTACGACGCGCCGAGCGCGGCTTCGCCCGACTCGACGTGCGACTTCACGGCGTTCACGACGTCCTGCGCGATGTCCGCCCAATCGACGTCGTCGGCCTTGGTGACGGTGATGAAGTTCGCAGCGACGAAGACCCCGCGGACGCCCGACACGGCGAAAAGGCGCTCGGCGAGAGGCGAAACGGTCGCTCCGGGCGCGACGTCGAAGAAAGCGTTCGCGCGCCCTTCGACGAGCGGCTGCCCGAGCACCCATTTGATGCTGTTCGGGTTCGGCGTGCGCTCGGCGTGCATCCGGAAACCGGGGTCGAGGGACATCCGCATCACCTCCCGGGGGTAAAGTAAG
>CAJPFO010000192.1 GCA_905339255.1 Myxococcaceae bacterium | reverse complement strand
GTTCGCGGAGAAACGTCGGCGCGCTCCTCGGCGTAGCGCTCGAAGCTCGAAAAGCCGAGCTCGCGGTAGAGCCTTCGATCGAGCACCTGGCGCAGGATCTGGCCGAGATCGTGGTCCACGCGCTGGAGACGCCGGAGCCGGCGGCGAAGTGCGGCGTCGAGCGCGTGAGGCGAAGCGCTCTCGGCCCAGGCGGCGAGCCGATCGAGAGGGTCCGGTTCGGCCGGAGCGGGACGCAGCGGCCAGCGAAGCGGCGCGAAGGCTTCGTGGCGAAGCCCGTGTTCGCGCGAGCGGGCGTCCGGGATCGCGGCGCGCTGCGGGCGGCGCCGCGGCGCCCCCATGGCGGAGTCGCTCGCGATGCCGAGGGGTTCGAGCCCCTCGGCCGCACGCGCGACGCACGTGGGCGAGAGCGCCGCGAGCGCCTCGGCAGCGATCGCCTCTGCGCACTCCCAAACGGGAAGTGCCTCTCCCGCCACGGCGCGGGCGAGCTCGAGCGCGGCGAGCCAGCGCGGATGCGCGGCAGCGGCAAGCGGCACCGAAACCCGCACGCGCTCGCGGCCACGCGCCCGGGCCTCGTCCTCCCGCTCGAAAGCCTCGCCGAAGGCCGCGCGAAGCATTACCTCTGAGGCCCGGACGGTGCGGCCGCGAAGCGCCGCGGCGAATGCGGGATCGGTCTCGGGCGTCGCGTGCGCGACCGCGCGGCGCGCCACGGACCACGAGACCGCGCCCGAGCCGACGGCTTCGCGAAGCTTCGGAAGCGAGGCCAATGCCTCGGCGACCCGCGCCCACTCGCGAAGCGCGTGGGCCGTCACCCCGAGCCGCTCGCGTCCGTAATCGCCGAGCGAGCGGAAACCGAGCGCCTCGTGATGACGTCGCTTCACGAAGCGCGCGGCGAGAACGCCGAGCCCGGGCCGCAGCGCCCGGCGCTCGGCCACGAGCGACACGATCCGCGCGTCGGCGTCGCGCCCGCGCAGGTAGAGGAGCGCCACGCGCGAGAGCGCAGGGGCCGGACGCGGGAATTCACGAAGACTGGGATCGACCGAGAGCGACATCCACGAACCGTTCGGGACCGGTGGGATGACACGAACGAGGGTACGCGAACGAAATCAAAACGTCAAGGGGGGCGGGAGAGCGTTTTCTCGTGCGGTGCCGTTGCGGGCGCGCTACTCGGGCTCGTGCGCGACGGCGGGCTGATCGACCCGGTCGTAGTAGTGGGCGTAGAGCTCGTGCTCGCGCAGCCCCGGATCGGCCGAGCGGAGGATGCCGGGCCGCAGCACGCGCCGCGCGTTCTCCTCGGAGAGCGCGGCGTACTGCGCGACGTAGGCACTGATCACGTGGACGAGGCCCGGGCAGTCGCGTCGCTCGCGCATGTTGCGGATGCGGCGGTCGTCGGGGTTGAGGACGACCGTGATCTCGCCGTCATCGGCGACGCGAAGCTCGCCCATCTGACGAAGCGCCGCGTCCCACGCGATCTGGATGCCGCGGCGCCGTGAGGTGCTCTTCTCATCGCCCGCTGCAGAGCCCTCCTGCGGTTGGCTGCGCCCGTTCGGCCGGTTACGCGGGCGGCTCGCTTCCGAATCGCGGCGCACCGGCGTCACGGGCTCCGTTCCGTGCGGCTCGCCCATCCGCCCCATGTACTCTTCGAGCTCGAGCGCGAGGCTGCTGAGCTGGAGCGCCTCGGCCCGCCGCTCCGCCGCGGCGAGCCAGTCCTTGGCCCGCGAGCGGATGTCCTCGAAGAGCTCGTCGCGCTTGAGTTCGACTCGGTTCTTGTGCGTGCCGAGACAGGTGCGCCACTCGTCGCCGAGAAAGACCTGCAGGTGCGCCGTCGAGACACCCTTGAAGAGCTCGGTCGTCTCCTCGACGAAGCGATACGCGTAGCCGATGAACGCGCGGTTGTACACCACATTGCGACGCGTCATGAGGCCGCCGTAGACGTGGTAGGGCATGCCGTCGATCGCGCCGTCGTACTCGATCACGTCCACGAGCTGCCCGGGATCCATGAACTCGATCGTGGCCCACTCCTGCCCCTCGCGACGCACGGAGATCTCGCGGCCCTGCCAGATCCCCGGCGTGTAGCGCTCGGTGAGGAGCCGCCGGAGCTTGTCGAGCTGGAAGCCCGGCGCATCGCCGTGGATCCGAACGCGCGTCCCCGAGGTGACGCTCGCAGCTTCGAAGAGCGCCATCTCGCGCACCTGCTGCGGCTTCGCGTCGGAGAGATATGGGAAGTGGCCGTTGCGGAGGCACTCCTCCCAATCGACGCGGAGCTTTCGCAGCTCTCCGTCGTGCAGCGTCACCACTTCGGCGCGAGGCCCGAGCTTGCAGAGCGCGTCGGTCATTCCGACGCCGTACTGCCCGAGCACGCCGCTGCGCCTTCCGGCGCGCGTGCCCTTGCCGAAGCGCACCGCGTCGTCGATGTCCTCCATCCCCGTGCCGTCGTCGCAGACCATGATCGAGCGGCGTCCGAGCTCGATCCAGACCCGCTTCGCGTCGGCGTCGAACGCGTTGTCGACCAGCTCGCAGATCATGTCGTGCGGCTTGTGATCCGCCATCCGCTTCGACAGGATCATGTGCGCGACGGGCGTGGCCTCGCGGCGGCGATGGTGGCGCTTCATGGGGAAGTCCTCACGAGAGCCCGGCGCCGGCGACCGACCGGCCCGCTCTTTGCCTCGTAATGCCAATCGGCCGTGTCAGATCCGGTCACTCCGATCATGCCGCGGGGGCGGCCCCCGCCGCCAGCGCCAGAAATCGTTCGGCCGCCGCGATCGCCTCGCGCGCCTGCCGCCGCCAGCGTTGCGCCTCCGAACGGCTATCCCTCATAGACGAGCTTGGCGCCGTCCAGCGCGTGTGCGAGAAACGGCTGCTTCTCAGCCACCATGCGATCGAACTCGTCGGGCGTGTACACGAGAAGATCGACGCCGACCGGCGACGCCACGATTGCCGCAAGATAGTCCTTGAAGCGCTCCACGACCGGTCGCTCGCTCTCGGCGACGATGATGAGATCGATGTCGCTCGTGGAGTGCGCAGTCCCGCGGGCGCGTGAGCCGATGAGGTACGCGGCTCGCGCCCGCCGGGCCTGCAGAATGGGCCGGAGCTCACGGAGAACGACGTCGAGCGCGTCCATCGCTGGCATCCTACTCGCACCCGGTGGCCGCTGTCATCCTCGACCCAGCGCCGTGCCTGCCACTCTCGGGCCGCCCAGAGTCTGAATCGCCGGGTTTGCGGAGGCTCCTGGGTCATATCCCGAGAGATGACATTTCTTCACGAATCAGCCTGGATCAGCCTTTCCACGTTCTCGAGGAGCCAGGGAAGGTCGCACACGATTCCCGCTGACGACTCGACGATTTTGCTCGATCGCGAAACCAGGATTCGATGCTTCGCACCGATCGCCTCCGCGAGCGTCGTGAGCTTCTCCAGATCGCGACGATCGGGCTGCGTGGACAACTTGCATTCGATGGCCCATCGGGATCCACCGACCTCGAGCACGAGGTCGATCTCATGTCCGTCGTGCGTGCGGAGAAAGTAGGGCTGCACCCGCCGCCCCAGCGCCTCGATCTGTCCGACGATCTGCTCGATCACGTGGCACTCGAAGCTGGCTCCGACCCAGGGCTGCTCGAGAAGCTGCCGTTCGGCTTCCATGCCGAGCATCGCGTGCGCCAGGCCGCTGTCGCGCCAGTAGACCTTGGGCGCCTTGACCATGCGCTTCTTCAGATTGGCGTGATAGGGGGGGAGCCGCCGGATCAAGTAGGAACCCTCGAGGAAATCGACGTAACGTCCGACCGTCTTTGCATCGAGACCCAGGCTCCGCGCCAGAGCCGCACCGTTCCAAGTCTGGCCATGGGTTGCCGCCAACATGCGCATGAGCCGCATCGTGAGTCGCGGAGCCGCGCGCAGCCCCCAGTTGGGGAGGTCTCGCTGCGCGAGCAGCTCGATGTAGTCGAGCTGCCAGCCGGGGAACCGCGATGGACGCAGGACCCCGCCATCGGGATAGCCGCCCGTCAGCCAGAGCCGCCCCCGCTGGGCATCGTTCTCGAGCTCGGTCGAGAGCAGGGGCGTCAGCTCCACGAGGGCGAGACGACCCGTGAGTGCATCCGAGACCGAGCGCATCAGGGCGGGCGAGACCGAGCCGAGAATCAAGAAGCGTCCCGTCCTCGATCGCTCGGCGTCGATCGCTGCCCGTAGCCGCGGGAAGACTTCCGGGAATGCCTGGGCCTCGTCGAGGACCAGCAGTCCCTTCGCTCGGACGAGTTGCTCCCACTCGAGGTCGAGCCGCAGGCGTTCCGTCTCGAGCTCGAGGTCGAAGTAGTGCCCTCCGAGCGCACGGGCAAGCGTGGTCTTCCCGACCTGGCGAGGGCCGAGGAGCGCGGCTGCGGGCTGCTCTCGCAACGCCGAGCGAAGTCGCCGTTCTGCGTAGCGCGGCAGCATGTCTTGAATATCGGGAAATGGTTCCCGATTTACAAGACCCCGGCCTCGCGCCCGGGCTGCGCCCGGCCAGGCCTCCGCTACTGCGGGCCTGCTTCGCAGACGTCCTGCTCGCATGTCTCTGCCGCTCCCGCGGTGCGCGCCGAGCGCAACCGCCGTTGCTCGTACTCGACGCCTCCGCGGCCCTCGAGCTCCTGCTCGTCACGGAGAGGGGACGCGAGGTCGTGGAGCGCATTTCCGCGCCAGCGGAGACGCTGCACGCGCCCTACCTGATCGACCTCGAAGTGGTCCAGGTGCTGAGGCGCTACGTCTTACGCCCTCGCATCGCTCCCGTCAGCTACGCGGTTCGGCGGACGGGGATACCAAATTCCCACGCTTCGGAGCGAGCGCCGACATGACGGCAGATCCCACATGGAGGGCCGCCGCCAGCGGCCGCGGTCGAGTCGCGCCAAGGCTGAGGGATCGCGGCTTGGCAAGAGGCTTCAAGACCTCGTACGATACCGGCACCGTTCGCCGCGTCACCTCACCCCCCAGGTCCCGGCAAGGTGTACGCGATGGCTCAGTCGGCACTCACCGAGTCCAGCAGCGGACTTCTCGACCACGCAGATTTCTTCCGCGTGGACGCCAGCCGGAGACTCGATCCTGGCCGCCGATCGGAGATGGGGCAGTTCCTCACGCCTGCCCCCGTGGCCCGCTTCATGGCGTCCATGTTCGCCGCGCGGCCCGATGAGATCCGGCTGCTCGACCCCGGAGCGGGAACCGGGAGCCTGACTGCTGCCTTCGTCGAGCAAGCGTGCGAATGGCGGCCTCGCCCGGCTCGGATCATCGCCACGGTGTACGAGCTCGATCCCGACCTGGTGAGGTACCTCGATTCCACCCTTCAACTCTGTGCGCGAGCTGCCGCTGATGCCGGAATCGAGTTCGAAGCACGGATCAACAAGGAAGACTTCGTCGAGGCCGCCTCAACCACGCTCGAGGGGGGCCTCTTTGCTCCGAAGCGCGACTCCTTCAATGCCGCCATCCTCAATCCGCCATACCGGAAGATCCACAGCGAGTCGCAGGCTCGACGTCTGATCAGCACGATCGGGATCGAGACGAGCAACCTCTACACGGCCTTTCTTGCTCTCACTCTGAGGCTCCTCGACCGTGGCGGCGAGATGGTGGCGATCTCGCCGCGGAGTTTCTGCAATGGGCCGTACTTCAGGTCGTTTCGGGAGCTTCTTCTGAGCCAGCTGGTCCTTCGGCGAATCCATGTCTTCGAGTCGCGCGATCGTGCATTCGGCGATGATGACGTGTTGCAGGAGAACATGATCATCGCCGCGGTAAAGGACCACTGCGACTCGGGCGAGATCGTCATCTCGTCGAGCACCGACGTCGACGATCCGTGGCTCTCAGTGCGGAGCGCGAAGCGCGATCAGATCGTGCGACCCGGTGATCCTGAACGGTTCATTCGTCTCATCACGGACAATCTCGACCAGGCATTCGCAGATCGCATGTCTCTACTCACGGCGAGCCTGAGCGACCTCGGAATTGACGCGTCTACCGGTAGGGTCGTTGACTTTCGAGCGCGTGAAAACCTGCGCGCGAAGCCGGCCCGAGGCACCGCACCGCTCATCCATCCCGCCCACTTCTCGAACGGATTCATCGACTGGCCCAGGCCCAGCGGCAAGAAGGCAAATGCAATTGCCGTTGGGGGTGAAACCCGTGCGTTGCTCCTGCCTGAGGGAACGTACGTACTGGTGAAACGCTTCTCGGCAAAGGAGGAGCCGCGCCGTATCGTCGCTGCGGTGTATGACCCCAAGCGAATCGGGGCGGGCGAGGTTGGGTTCGAGAATCACTTGAACGTGTTCCATCGGAAGGGCGCTGGCCTCCCGCCCGAGCTGGCTCGCGGTCTCGCGGCATTCCTCAACTCGACGCTCGTGGATGTCCACTTCCGACAGTTCAGCGGGCACACACAGGTCAACGCGACCGATCTGCGCAGTCTGAGGTATCCGAGCCGGGAGGCGCTCGAGGCCCTCGGTCGCAAGGTCGGCGAAGAAATGCCGGATCAGGACGGCATCGATCGACTCGTGAGGGAGGAAGTATTCCCGGTGGCAGGTCCCGATCCCGTCCAAGCGAAACGCAAGATCGACCAGGCTCTGTCCATATTGAAGTCGCTCGGTCTGCCGAGGGCGCAACAGAACGAGCGGTCCGCACTCACGCTGCTCGCATTGCTCGATCTGAAGCCCGACAGGCCTTGGTCGAAGGCCAGCAACCCAATGCGTGGTATCACGCCCATGATGGATTTCTTCGAGAAGCACTATGGGAAGAAATATGCACCCAATACACGCGAGACCGTGCGGCGGCAAAGCGTCCATCAGTTCCTCGACGCTGGCTTCATCGTCCAGAACCCGGACGATCCTGACCGGGCGACGAACAGCGCGAAGAACGTCTACCAGATCGTTGATGAAGCGCTGGCCGTGTTTCGCTCCTTTGGCACTCGGCGGTGGGAGGCCGTGCTTGCAGAGCACATCTCCGGCGCCGGGACGCTGAAGCAGAGGTACGACCGTCCTCGCGAGATGAAGCGCGTCCCGGTGCGGCTCCCGTCCGGCAAGGCCGTCCGCCTGTCTCCTGGCGGCCAGAACCCCCTCCTGAAGGCGATCGTCGAAGAACTCTGCCCGCGCTTCGCCGCGGGCGGGCACGTGCTCTACGTCGGGGACACGGACGAGAAGTGGGCGACGTTCGAGCGAGCCGCTCTCGCCGAGCTTGGGGTCGTGGTGGGAGAGCACGGAAAGATGCCAGACGTCGTCGTCCATCACATCGAGAGAAACTGGCTTCTATTGATCGAGGCGGTCACGAGCCATGGCCCCGTGAGCGCCAAGCGACGTGGTGAACTCGGTCGCCTCTTCCGAGGCTCCAAGGCCGGGCTCGTCTACGTAACGGCGTTCCTGGATCGCAAGACGCTCGTGAGGTTCCTGGGCGAGATCTCCTGGGAAACCGAGGTATGGGTGGCAGAGTCGCCCACGCACATGATTCATTTCAACGGGGAGCGCTTTCTGGGTCCCTACGAATCCGCCGAGTGAGAACTGGCGCGGCCCAACGAGACGCCGCGCAGCGGGTAGGAAAGCCCTCCGTGAGACGGGGCGAGACGTCGAGGAAGAGAATTCGGCGACGGCGCACGGCGCCCGCCCTCCTCAGCGCCCCTTGCGTCTGCGCACGTCCGAGCGTGCGTCGAGTTTGCGGAGGATGTCGTCGCGGCCGGCGACGAGGAGCGAGTCGGAGGGCTTGAGGCGGGCGTGTGGATCGGGGGGGAGCGTGAGCTCGCCGGTCAGCGCGTCGCGGACGCCGACGATCTGGAGGTTCAACTTCTCGCGCGGCTCGAGCTCGACGAGCGAGTGGCCGGTCCATTCGTCGGGAAGGGCGATCTCCTGCATCGAGAAGCCTTCGGCGAGCGGCATGTAGTCGAGGACGGAGCGGGAGATCACGCGGTGCGCGAGGCGGGAGGCCGCGTCGCGTTCGGGGAAGACGGCCTCCGTCACGTCGAGCCGATCGAGTGCTCTTGCGGCGTTCCCCGAGCGGGCCTTGGCGTAGATCTCGCGCACGCCGAGGTCGCGGAGCGCCATGATCGCGAGGATCGTGGTCGAGAGATCTTCTCCGGTCGCGATGAGCGCCGCGTCGATCTGGCCGAGGCCGAGCCGCTCGAGGAGCGCGGGGTCGGTGGCGTCGCCCACCACGGCGCGGGAGATCCAGTCGGCGTGGCGGTCGACCAGCGATTCGTCGCGCTCGATCGCGATCACCTCGTGGCCCATCTCGCGCATGGTCCGCGCGAACCAGAACCCGAAGGCGCCGAGCCCGACGACGAGAACCCTCATTCGAGTCGACCTCCCGCTCGCTCGGCGTTAGCCGACGAGCACGTCCTCGTGGGCGAAGCGGAACCGCGGTCGGCGCCGCTGGCGCGCGGTCATGGCGGAGAGAACGATGAGCGGCCCGATGCGGCCGAGCAGCATCACGGGGACGAGCACGAGCCTGCCGGCCTTCGAGAGATCGAAGGTGGCGTTCATCGAGAGCCCGACCGTGCTGAAGGCGCTCTGGACCTCGAAGACGAGCCGGGCGAGCTGGCGGCGGTCGGCCCAGCGCTCGGTATTCGATTCGACCATGAGCAGGAGGAAGAGGAAGGCTCCGAGCAGCAGCACGGCACCCGCCGCGAGGCCCGTCGCGCGCTGGATCGTCTCCCTCGGGATCGTCCGCCCGCCGAGCGAGACGTGCTCGTTTCCGGAGAGCCTCGACCAGAGCAGGAGGACGAGAAGCGCGGCCGTCGTGACCTTGACGCCCCCCGCCACCGAAGAGGGCCCGCCGCCGATCCACATGAGCGTGAGCGTGAGGAAGAACGACGGGTTCGAGACGGCGTCGTAGTCGACGGTGTTGAAGCCCGCGGTGCGCGCCGTGACACCCATGAACAACGCATTGAGCCACCGATCGACCGAGCCGAGGCCGCCGAGTGCGTGGTCCCATTCGAAGACCAGGTAGAGGAGCGTCGACCCGACGAGGAGGACGGCGGTGGTGGCGAGGACGAGCCGGCTGTGGAGCGTGAGATGCCGGTGCTCGCCCCGGAAGCGATGACGGAGGTCCTGGATCACGGGAAAGCCGAGGCCGCCGACGATCACGAGGAGCGCGATCATGGAGATCACCGATCGATCCTCTCGAACGCCGACGAGCGAGTCGCTGAAGAGCGAGAAGCCCGCGTTGCAGAACGCCGACACGGCATGGAAGACGGCGAGCCATGCGGCGCGCAAGTCGCCTTCGGCCCCGCGCCAGGCGAGCCAGAGCACGATCGCCCCGGCGGCCTCGATTGCGACCGTGAAGCCGACCGCCGTCCGCAGCACGCGTGCCGCAGCGCGAGGCGGAAGGACCGACGAGACGGGCCCTGCAGCCTCCTCGGCCTCGAGCCCCATCCGCACTCCGGTGAGCGAGACGATGACACCGGCGAGTGTGAGGATCCCGAGGCCGCCGGCCTGGATGAGGAAGAGCAGCCAGGCTTCTCCCCAGAAGCTGAGCGCGCGCGGAACGTCGATCACGGAGAGCCCCGTCACGCAGACCGCGCTCGTCGCCATGAAGAGCGCATCCACCCAATCGAGCGGCTCGCCCGTGTAGAGCCCGGGAAGGAAAAGGAAGCCGAGCGTCCCGACCCCGATCAGCCCGAGGAAGGAAAGGCCCACCAGGCGTTGCGCGGAGAGCCTGCGCCGGGGCGCCCCCGCGGGGCGTGCGACGGGCCGCGGCAGATTTCCGCGCAGCACGGCTCGTCCCGGACTAGGTTTCGCCCGCATTTGCACGCCCGGCGCAGAGCATCCGGGCGCGCTCGAGAGCAGGCAAGGGGGGAGCATGCGCGCAGGGCGCGGGCGGGTCGATGCCGAGCAGGCGATGGAGGTGCGCGGGGCGACGGCCCTCCGTGGAGCGCGGCGGCGGATTGCGGCGCTCGCTGCGGGGCTCGTTCTCGCGGCGTCCGCGGCCGGCGCGCAGCCGAACGTCCCGCCGCCGCAGGAGCAGGACCGTCCCGCGGAAGGGCTCGAGGCGGCCGAGCGCGCGCGCCGCGCGGCGGGCGCCGCCGAGAGGCTTCGCCCGCTCGGGCCGGGCGATCGGGTGACCTACGCCGACGTGCTCAAGAACCCCGACGACGTCGAGCTCAACTACCTCTATGCGCAGACGCAGGTGGCGGCGGGCGAACTCCGCGGCGCCGCTTCGACACTCGAGCGGATCCTGCTCGTCGATCCGAATCTCGCTCGCGTGCGGCTGCTCTACGCCGTCGTGCTCTTCCGCCTCGACAACCTGAGCGAGGCGGAACGCGAGTTCCAAACCGTGTCGCAGCTCCCGATGCCCGAGAACCTCCGCCAGGAAGTCGATCGCTACCTCGCCGAAATCGAGATCCGCAAGCGCGCGACGCGCTACTCGGCGAGCCTCGGCGGCGGCATGCAATGGGACAGCAACCGAAACGCCGGCCCGCTCGGCGACGACGTGCTCTTCTTCGATTTGCCCTTCACGCTCGTCGAGGGCCAGGCGGAGGCGGATTGGAGCGGCGTCATGCTCGGCAGCCTCCGCGCGCAACACGACCTCGGCTACGACGAGGGGCACCTGCTCACGGGAGCGCTCCAGCTCTACGGCCAGAAGCAGATCAACCAGCCGGATCTCGATCTCGGTTCGGTCTCGGGAGAAGCGGGCGGGCTCTACCGCACCCCCTGGTTCGATGTCCAGCCGGTCGCCTTCGGGAGCTATCTGAACCTCGCCGGCGAGTCGTACGTCTCGGCCGCGGGGGGCGGCTTCCGGGTCTTCCGACGCTTCTCGCAGCGCTTCGAGGTCTCGACGCGTTTCCGCGGCGCGTACGAGTTCTTCGAGCCGCTCGAGCGGAGCCCCATCACCGAGGAGCGCCAGGGCCCTCGCTTCGAGGCCGGCCTCGGCGCCGCCTACAACCCGCTCCCCACGCTCCGGATCGACGCGAACGCCACCTACATGAACAAGCAGGCGGACGTCGACTACTACACCTACCAGGGGCCGCTCGCAGCACTTTCCGCAACGTATCTGCTGGGAAGCGGGCAATTCTTGCTCGGGAGCTTCTTGTACGAGTGGGATTCCTACGAAGGCCCCGAGCCGACCATTTCGTTCCGCACCCGCAGGGACTCGAACTATCTCGGACGCCTCACCTACGGCGCGCCGCTCGGCTTCTTGCTCGGATTCCTGTCGCCGCCGAAGGCGCTCCGCGATACGGTTTTCACCGTCAATGGCGAATACCTGTACGTGGATTCGAACATCGAGAATTACGCGTACGACAACTGGCGCGTCTCGTTGCTCTTCACCAAGAGCTTCGACTTCTGAGCCATCGACCGGAGGCACCATGCCCTTCCTGCTGCCGCTCTTGAGCATCCTCGTTCTCGTTTCGTCCCCGTCGTTCGCTGCCGAACAGGCGGGGGTTTCGGCCGCGATCCAGGGACGCGTCGAGCTCGCACGCGCGCAGGCGCCGGGCCGCGCCGTCGTGAGCGGCGAGGAGATCTTCTTGCAGGACGCGATCCAGAGCGGTCCCCGCTCGGGAATGCAGATCCTGCTCCTCGACGAGACGGTCTTCACGATCGGGCCCGACAGCGAGATCACCATCGACGAGTTCGTCTACGACCCCTCGACCGGCGCGGGCAAGGTGAGCGCGGCGGTCAGCAAGGGGGTCTTCCGCTTCGTCACGGGCAGGGTCGCGAAGCAGCGGCCCGAGAACATGGAACTCAAGCTCCCGGCCGGGATGCTCGGTGTACGCGGCACGATGGCCGCTGGAAAGGTCGACCCCGCGACCAAGGCTTCGGTCCTCGTACTGCTCGGCGAGGGGCTCGAGAACGACACCGGAGCGCCCGCGGGTGCGATCGAGGTCTGCAACGCCGGCTCCTGCCAGACGGCACGCCGGCCCGGCTTCGCGATCGCGATCGGTGGCGAGAACGAGCCTCCGACGCTCCCGTTCCGGATGCCGCTCCCGCAACTGAATGCCATCACCGGCGCCGTCTCGGATCCGGAGAGCAGCGTCGACGTGGCGGCCGGTGGAAGCGGCACGGACGTCGCCGCCGGTCCCGGCGGTGAGGGCGACCCGCGCTCGGCGAGCGACGTCGCGGGAGAGGGGACGGCCTCCGGCCTCGACTCCGCCGAGCGCACCCGCGAGCGGCTCACGAAGACCGACACCGTCGACGGCCTCACCGACAACGCGCTCCAGGACGAGCGCGCTCCGGGAAGCGGGAACCTCCCGGATCTGATCGGATTCGATCCGAGCCTCGAGCCCGAGATCGAGTTTCCCACCTTCGCGGGGATCACGACGCTCGGTCAGCTCGATGCGCTCGCCGCGTCGGGCGATCGATCGGGTTACTACGAGCGCAACGACATCCCGCTCGTCGACGCGTCGGGCGTGACGGTCGGAATCTACGACTTCCTGCTGAGCGTCGATTTCCAGGAGCGGCTCGGATACCTCTCGTTCACGAACATCGACGCGCCCTCCTACGGGCTCGCTGGCGAGGATTTCGGAGAAGCCGATATCGACCTCGCGGGGCTCCCCCCGGAGATTCCCGCGGCGTTCGGCGCGTTCGGCATCGTGACCGGCGCCATCGACAGCCCCTGCGAGCAGGGTTGTCAGGCATTCGGAAGCGCCGTGCTGCTGAACCAGGCAGGCATCGCCGACGCGGCAGCGCAGGTGCTCGAGATCGAGGTCGATCCGAATCTCGGCCAGTACCTGATCACCGAGCCCTCCGAGCTGATCGTGCCCCGCACGGACTAGGTCGGAGCGAGGATGGGTCGGATCCTGCCGTCGCCGATGCACGAGTGGCCCGGAGAACCCTTCTAGCGGAGGTCCATGCGCTTTCCGGGTCCGCGCTGGCTCGCTCCGCTCGCCGTGCTCGGCCTCGGGCTCGCGCTCCGGATCGCCGAGCCCGATACGCTCCAGGAGCTCCAGCTCCGCGTCTTCGACACCTTCCAGAAGCTCGAGCCGCGGCCCTACACCGACGTCCCGGTCCGCATCGTCGACATCGATGACGCGACGCTCGAGAAGTTCGGGCAGTGGCCCTGGCCGCGCACCCGCGTCGCCGAGTTGGTCGAGGACCTCTTCGGGTACGGCGCGGCGGTCGTGGTCTTCGACGCGGTCTTTGCCGAGCCCGATCGGACGTCGCCGAGACGGATGCTCGACAACCTCGAGGGCGTCGCGCTGAGCCCCGACCTCGAGCGCGCGCTCGAGTCGCTTCCAGACCACGATTCCGAGCTCGCACGGGTTTTCTCCGACACGCGGGTGGTGACGGGTTTCGTCTTCACGCACGAGTCGGGGGGCCGCCGGCCGAGATCGGCCGTGGGCTTCACCTACGGCGGCGACCCCTTCACGCACCTTCTCGAGCGCAGCGGCTCGGTCGTGAACCTCCCGGAGCTCGAGGAGGCCGCGGCCGGCAACGGCTCGTTCAGCGTCGATCCCGATCTCGACGGCACGCACCGGCGCGTTCCGCTCGTCTTCTCGTACGGGGGAGAGCTCTTTCCATCGCTCGCCGCAGAGGCGGTTCGCGTCGCGACGCAAGGCACGGCATACGCGATCAAGACCGTCGGATCGAGCGGAGAGAAGAGCTACGGGGAGGACACCGGAATCACCCAGGTCCGCATCGGCCGGGAGTTCGTGGTGCCGACCAACCCGAGCGGCGAGATCTGGGTCTGGTTCACCGAGCGTCGCCCCGAGCGTTTCATCCCGGCCTGGCAGGTGCTCGAAGGCGTCGCCGACCGCTCGAGGCTCGAAGGGCACATCGTGCTGATCGGCACCACCGCGGCGGGCCTCAAGGACATCCGTGCGACGCCACTCGATCCCGTCGCTCCGGGGGTCGCGGTACACGCGAACATCATCGAGCAGATCCTGCTCGGCGAATACCTGGAGCGCCCCGACTGGGCGACGGGGGCCGAGGTCACGTATCTCTTCGCGCTCGGCCTGCTCCTCGTCGTCTTGATCCCGCGCCTCGGTGCGATCGGGACGGCGCTGCTCGGCGCCGGTGCGGTCTTCGCGGCGTTCGCGCTTTCCTGGTGGGCCTACGTCTCGTGGCGCTGGCTCTTCGACCCCCTCTACCCGGCGCTCGCCGCGCTCGGGGTCTATCTGGTGGGGTCGGCGCAGAACTACCTCGCGAGCGAAGCGCAGCGCCGGCAGGTGCGTGGCGCCTTCGGCCGCTATCTCTCGCCGACGCTCGTCGACGAGCTCGCGGCGAACCCCGAGAAGCTCCGGCTCGGCGGCGAGATGCGCGAGATGACCTTCCTCTTCTCGGACGTTCGCGGCTTCACCACGCTCTCGGAACAGCTCGACCCGCACGCCCTCACGCGGCTCATCAACGCCTTCCTCACTCCGATGACCGACGTGATCCTCGAGCGGCGGGGCACCATCGACAAGTACATGGGCGATTGCGTGATGGCGTTCTGGAACGCGCCGCTCGACGATCCGGAGCATCCCCGCCACGGCTGCGAGGCGGCGCTCGCGATGGCGGCGGCCCTGCGCGAGCTGAACGCGAAGCTCGTCTCCGATCCGAGCGCGTTCGGCCGGCCGATTCCGCCTCTCGAGATCGGGATCGGGCTCAACACGGGGATGTGCGTCGTCGGCAACATGGGCTCCGACCAGCGCTTCGATTACTCGGTGATCAGCGACGAGGTGAATCTCGCGTCGAGACTCGAAGGGCAGTCGAAGACCTACCACGTTTCGATCGTGCTCGGCGAGAACACGCAGACGAAGGTTCCGGATCTGGCGACGCTCGAGCTCGACGCGATCCGCGTGAAGGGGAAGACGAAGCCCGTTCGGATCTTCACGCTCCTCGGCCTCGAGACCCTCGCCGCGACCCGGGAGTTCGCGGCGCTGCGCGCCGCGCACGACGCGATGCTCGAAGCCTACCGCGCGCGGCGCTTCGAAACCGTGCCCGGCGCCTGCGAGGAGCTGCGCGCGCTCGCGGCAAAGGCCGGACAGGAGCGCGCACTCGAAGGGCTCCATGCGCTCTACGAGGAGCGCGCGCGAGAGTTTCTCGCCTCGCCCCCTCCGGCGGATTGGGACGGGGTCTACGTCGCCACGACGAAGTAGGGCTTCTCGCGCTCCGGTGCGGCCGCGCGCTCCCGGCCGGTTCCCTACCTGCCGCGCGCCAGCGCCTCGAGCCTTTCGAGCTGTGCCTCGATCGCGCTGCACGTCCGCCACGGTGCGACGGTGCGGACCTCGAGCGTGAGGCTCGGGAGGTCTACCGTACACGCCTCGACCCACGAGACGTCGGCGACGTGCTGCCAGGCCCGCTCGAGGGCCTGCTGATCGGCGCATTCGATCCGGCGCAGGATGGAGTCTTCCATGGGGGGTAGGATCGGCCAGCCGCCATGGCAGCCTCCCGGAAATCTCGTGACGGATCCGAAACGATCGGCAACGCCCGGGCGAACCGGCCGCCCGCGATCGGAAAGGCCCCGACACCACAGAGCGGCGGCGAGCGTGCGTCCGGAGCGCAGCCGAGCGGAGCCCACTCTCGCCATGCGGGCTCGCCGGGGCTATCCCCTCTCGCGTGCGAGACCTCGAGAACCGCCGCATGAAGGCTCGACTCCGAGCGCTCGGCCTCGTCGCCGCCCTCTCCGTTCTCGCCTCGTGCGCATCGTTCGGGAGCCTCCTCGAGCGGCCCGAGGTTTCGCTCGTGAGCCTCACTCCCGAGCCCTCGAGTGGGCTCGAGCAACGTTTCCGGGTCGAGCTCCGGATCTCGAACCCGAACACCCGGGCGCTCGAAGTGACGGGGCTCCGCTTCGAGCTCGAGCTGAACGATCGACGCCTCGCCCGCGGGCAGTCTGGTGAGGGCGTCCGCGTGCCGCGGCTCGGTGACGCGACGCTCGGCGTCGACGCAACCACGACCCTTCTCGACGTCCTCCGGCAGGTGAGCGGAATCCCCGGAACGAAGGAGATCCGCTACCGGATCTCGGGCCGGGTCTTTCTTGCCGGGTTCTTCCCGCCGTGGATCGACTTCGACCACTCCGACGTGCTCGTGACGCTGCCCGAGGCCGTCCCCCGCGGTTCGCCTTGAGGCGGCGAGCCCGGGCGGCGTGCGCCCTCGTGGCGCTCGCTCTCGCGGCGCCGGTGCGAGGCGGTGCCGAGCCTTCGAACGTGGCGCTTCTCGACGCGGTACGCGTCCGCTACGAGCTTCCCGCCGTCGCGGCTGCCGTCGTGAAAAAGGGCGTCGTGGTCTTTTCGGCCGCCGTCGGGACGCGGCGCGCCGGCTTCGAGATCCCCGTCACCCCGAGCGATCGCTTCCACATCGGCTCCGATGGCAAGGCGATGACGGCGCTCGTCGCTGCGACGCTCGTAGAGCAGGGAAGGATCCGCTTCGAGTCGACCGTCGCCGAGGTCTTTCCCGAGCTCGCCGAACGCATGGATCCACGCTTCGCGAAGATCACGCTCGAAGCGCTCCTCTCGCATACGAGCGGGCTCGCGAGCGACGACGAGGACTTCGAGGAGCTGCTCGAAGCCGCCGCGCTGCGACGCGGAAATCTCGACGAAGTGCGCGCCTGGATCGTCGAGGAGCGAGCCCCGCTCGCGCTCGAGGCCGAACCCCGAAGCCGCTTCGCGTACTCGAATCTCGGCTACCTGATCGCGGGGGCGATGCTCGAACGCGTCTCGGGCAAGACCTTCGAGGAACTCGTCGTCGAGCGCGTCTTCACTCCCCTCGGGCTCGATTCCGCCGGGTTCGGCTCCGCCGCGAGAGTGGGGCGCACGGATGCCCCGCTCGGGCACCTCGATGCCTTCGGCAAGCGCGTGGCGGTGCTCGCGGGGCCCTCCGCCGACAACCCGCCCGTGCTCGGTCCGGCGGGGACCATCCACCTCTCGCTCCTCGACTTCGCGCACTGGGCGGGATGGAACGCCGGTGCCGGGCGACGCGGCCCGGCCCTCGTCGCACCCGAGATGCTCGCAAGACTCCAGCGCCCGGTGGTCCGCATGCCGGAGAAACCGGGCGCTGCGCCGGGAACGCCTTCGCGCGGAGGCTACGGCCTCGGCTGGGGCGAAATCGAAGTGGACTGGGCGGCGAGGCCCTTCCTCTTCCACGGCGGAAGCAACGTGCTCAACCTCGCGCACATCTGGGTGCGTCCAGCGAGCGACTTCGCGATGGTGCTCGTTACGAACATCGGCGGTTCGAAAGCGGAGCAGGCGCTCTTCGAGCTCGCGAAGGAGCTCCACGCCCGCTTCGGCGAGACCGGCACGCCGGAGCCGGGCGCGTAGCGCGAAGCGTTCGCGCTGGCCTCGGCCGCTCGCCGCGGCGATCCCGCGTCGCGAGCTACACGGTCCGGCCCCGCATGCGGCGGTAGCGACGCACGAGAGCGTTCGTCGAGGCGTCGTGGGTGAGTGCCGGAGGCGACTCGGAGCCGAGCTCGGGAACGATCCTTTGCGCGAGCACCTTGCCGAGCTCGACGCCCCATTGATCGAAGGAGTCGATCCCCCAGACCGCTCCCTGCGTGAAGACGCTGTGTTCGTAGAGCGCAACCAGGCTTCCGAGGAGGGCGGGCCCGAGCTTCTCGGCGAGGATCACGCTCGAGGGGCGGTTTCCCTCGAAGCTCCGGTGCGGGACGAGCGCTTCGGGCGTGCCTTCGGCGCGCAGCGCCTCGGGCGTCTTTCCGAAGGCGAGCGCTTCGGCCTGCGCGAAGACGTTCGCGACGAGCAGGTCGTGGTGGTTCCCGAGCGGATTGAGCGAGTGCGCGAAGCCGATGAAGTCGCAGGGGATGAGCCGCGTCCCCTGGTGGATGAGCTGATAGAAGGAATGCTGGCCGTTGGTCCCCGGCTCGCCCCAATGGATCGCTCCCGTCGCATGGTCGACCCGCGTTCCGTCGAGCGTCACGTGCTTTCCGTTGCTCTCCATGGTGAGCTGCTGCAGATACGCCGGAAAGCGTTTCAGGTACTGATCGTAGGGGAGGACCGCGATGGTCTCGGCGCCGAAGAAGTTCGCGTACCAAACGGAGAGAAGCCCGAGAAGGACGGGGAGGTTCTTCTCGAAAGGCGCAGTCCTGAAATGCTCGTCGATCGCGTGGAACCCCGAGAGGAGATCGCGAAAGCCGTCGGGGCCGATCGCGATCATCGTCGAGAGGCCGATCGCCGAATCCATCGAGTAGCGTCCGCCGACCCAATCCCAGAAGCCGAACATCTGGGCCGTGTCGATCCCGAACGCGGTCACGGCGCGCGCATTGGTCGAGACGGCAACGAAGTGCTTCGCCACCGACTTCTCGTCGCGAAGCGCGGCGAGGCTCCACTCGCGAGCGGTCCGGGCGTTGGTCATCGTCTCGAGGGTCGTGAAGGTCTTCGACGAGACGATGAAGAGCGTCTCGGCCGGGTCGAGGTCCCGGGTGGCCTCGGCGAAGTCGGTCCCGTCGACGTTCGAGACGAAGCGGAGCGTGAGGTCGCGCTGCGCGTAGTGGCGAAGCGCTTCGTAGGCCATCACGGGGCCGAGGTCCGAGCCGCCGATCCCGATGTTGACGACGTTGCGGATCCGCTTTCCCGTGAAGCCCTTCCAGGCGCCGCTTCGGACGCGGTCCGAGAACTCCGCCATCCGATCGAGGACGGCGTGGACCTCGGGAACGACGTCGCTTCCGTCGACCTCGATCCGCTGGCCCTTCGGCGCGCGGAGCGCCACGTGGAGGACGGCGCGGTTCTCGGTCGTGTTGATCTTCTCGCCTCGGAACATCGCGTCGCGCCGCTCGCGAACGCCGCGCTCCTCGGCGAGGGCGACGAGGAGGCGAAGGGTCTCGTCCGTCACCCGATGCTTCGAGTAGTCGACGAAGAGCCCCGCGGCCTCCGCCGTCATCCGCTCGGCGCGGCCCGGATCGGCGGCGAAGAGATCGCGTAGATGCGCGTCGCGGATCTTCGCGTGATGCGCAGCGAGCGCCTTCCAGGCCGGAGATTGCGTGAGCGATGCCATCGTCCCCCCCCTTCGCGTTCCGCGATCGACGTCTCGAAGCGCATCGGCTGCGCGGCTACCGTGGCGCGGGCCGCGACGGCCGCACCGGGAGGAGTGTAACGTGGGCATCCGAGTGTTCTTGCGAAAGCTTCGAACGGGGTCGGCCGCGGCGCGCCGCGGGGTGCCTGCGAGTGCGATCGCCCTTTGTCTCGCGGCGGTCGCCTCGCCGAGCGCCGCGAGCGACGATCTCGCCCGGGATCTCGGCGCCGCCGCACGGCGCGAGGTCGGCGCCGATCAAGGCGTCCACGTCGAGACCGAGGACGGGACCGTCCTGGTTTCGCAGGCGGCCTCGCGAGCCGTCCATCCGGCGTCGGTCTCGAAGATTCCGACCACGCTCGCGCTCCTGCGCGAACTCGGCCCGACGCATCGCTTCGCGACCCGCTTCGTCGCGGCGGGGCCCATCGCAGGGGGGACCGTAGCCGGCGATCTCGTCGCCGAGTCCGAGGGCGATCCCTTCTTCGTCGACGAGAATGCGATCCTCGTGGCGCTCGCGCTTCGCGAGCGCGGGGTCGAGCGCGTGGCCGGTGGCCTGCGAGTCTCGGGGCCTTTTCTCTTCGACTGGCGCGCCGAGGGGGCCGCCGCCGGCCTGCGGCGCGTGCTCTCGGGCGAGGCACCCGAGGCTGCGTGGTCGGAGGTCGCTCGGCTTCGTTTGCTCTCCGGGCCCGCGCCCGCGATCCGCTTCGGCGCGGGGGGAGGCGGGGAGGGCGAGTCCCGGCGGGTCCTCGTCGTCCACCGCTCGCAGCCGCTGGTGCCGCTCGTAAAGGCGCTGAACGGCTTCTCGAACAACATCTTCCATCCTTTCGCCGGCCGTGTCGGGGGCGTCGCCGTCGTCGAGCGGATCGCGCGCGAAAGTGTTCCGCTCGATCAGCGCGACGAGATCGTCCTCACCAACGGCGCCGGGGCGGGAGCCACGAACCGCCTCTCGCCGCGGGCGACGGTGTCGATCCTCCGCGCGCTCGTCGCCGAACTCTCGCGCCACGGCCTCGGCCTGGCCGACGTCCTTCCCGTGTCGGGGGTCGATGCCGGAACGCTTCGCGAGCGGCTCGATGGACCGGGCGAGCGCGGCGTGGTGGCCGGGAAGACGGGAACCTACGGCGACTACGGCGCCTCGGCGCTCGCGGGCGCCTACCGCTCGCGCGATCGCGGGCTCGTCTACTTCGCGGTCCTGAACCGCGGGGTGCCGGTTCCCGTCGCCCGCGGCCGGCAGGATGCTTTCGTCCGGGCGCTCCTCGATGCGCTTCCGGGCGAGGCCTGGCCCTACACGCCCGACGAGTCCCCCGCCGTCGCGCGCGCCTCGATCTCGGACGAGTAGCGAGGCGCGGCCGCGGCCCCGATCCGGGCCGCGGCGGCCGTGTTGGCTGCCGGTTCGTGCCGGACTCTAGGCGAGCCCGCGCTTCACCTCGAGCTCGCGGTGCAGCCGGATCTTCTCGCGTTCCTCGTCCGAAAGGTCGACCTTCGCGAACTTCGGTCGGATGATCGAGTAGAAGGCCGGAACCGCGGTGAGCGCGCCGACCATGTTGATCACCATCAGGATCACGAGAAGCTGCGCCATCTCGGCCTGGAAGCGGAGGTTCGAGAACATCCAGAGCGCGATTCCGACGACGATGCACGAGGCCGTGAAGCTCACGGCCATGCCCGTCGTGCGGATCGAGCGGCGGATCGCCTCGTCGAGGTCGTCCGAATCCGCCATCTCCTGCTTGATGCGATCGACGATGTAGATCGCGTAGTCGACGCCGATCCCGACGCCCACCGACTGGACGGGAAGCGTGTTGATGTTGAGGCCCACGCCCTTCAGCGCCATGTACGCGAGCGACATCATCGTCGCGGTTCCGAGCTGGATGAGCAGGATCGTCCCGCTCCAGAGCGATCCGTAGGTGATCCCCTGGAGGACGAAGATCACGAAGAGGATGAGCGTGATGTTCGCGATGTGACCGCGCTCGACCTCCTCGTTGATCGCGGCGAGGATGCCGAGCACGCCTCCCGCCATCACGAACTGGACGCCGCGGGTCCAGGACTTGGTCGGCTGGTATTCGACCTCCTTGTCGACCGACTTCATGTCCTGGACGATCAAGAGGTCGGTGTCGGCGGCGACGGCGCGGATCCCGAGCCCGGTGTCCTCCCACCACGAGTCGACGTCGTCGCTTTCCCAGGTTCCGGCCTCGTCGGGCCAGGTGAAGAACTCGCCCTCTCCGACCGAGCCCTTCGCGTCCTCGAAGTTCGAGTGCGCCGCCTCGCGGAACTCGTCGATCCAGTCGGGAAGCCCCGCCGACGCCGAGTTCACGGGGAGCGGCTCGTAGCTTCCGTCGTCCTGTCGGAGTCGGATGTTCAAGTCGTGCGCCCGGGTCGGAAGCATCGGCCCGAGGAAGTAGTAGACGAAGTCCATGATGCGGTCGTACGCGAAAGCCGATTGCTCGGGTCGGCCGTGCTGCTCGTCGAGTCGAACGTCGACCTCTCCGATCGGGTTGTCGGCGATGAAGGTCTGCGCCGCCGTGACCGAGTTGTGGATCGTCTCGCCCTTCTGGTCGGGATAGAAGAACTGGATGTTCGAGTTCCTGCCGTCGTCGGTCATGAACGGACGCAAGAAGCCGGGCGGGCCGTTCGTCTGGAGCTGGAAGATGATCGAGCGGACGGTCGCAGTGTCTCCCGGGACGAAATACCACTTCGGGTCGCCGTAGTGGTTGATCTGCCAGGAGCCCCGGATGAACGGAACGAGCGAGACGGTGGCTCCGAGGTTCGTCTCCGCGGCCATCCAGCGCTCGAAGTTCTCCTTGCGATGGATCGGCTCTCCGTCGGCGCTCGCGTTCGCGCGGTCTCCCGCCGAGTAGACGACGAGCGAGTTCACCCCGCCGAAGCGGTTCGCGATCTCGGCGGTCGCGAGGTTGAACTCGTGGTCGGGCCAGAGCAGTGGCGAACCCGGTCGCGCCTCGCCGATCGTCGAGTACTTGACCGTGATGATCGTCGAAGCCACGAGCAGCGCGATGGTCGTCGTGGCGATCACCCACTTCCCGCTCGCGCTCGTGGCGTAGTTCCCCACCCCGCGCAGCAGCCGGATCATGAAGGGCGGCAGGTAATGCTCGCCCGAATGCGGTGCCGGGAGGAAGCAGATCATCACCGGGTGGAGGATCTCGACCGTTGCGAGGATCGAGAGCACCCAGAACGAGCCGAAGATCGCGAGGTCCTGCATCTGCGGAATCGTCGTGATGAGGATCACGAGGAGGCCGGCGAAGTCGGTGACGATTCCGAGCGAGCCGGGGACGATCAGCTCGGCCATCGCGACGGTCGCGGCCTCGATCTTCGCCTTCTCCGGATCGTTGTCGCACATCGGGAGGATGATCTCGTAGTCCTCGAAGAAACGTTCGGCCATCTGCACCGTGTGCGAGACGGCGCGTGCGGTGATGATCATCGGGATCACGAGGACGAGCGGGTCGAAGTAGATCCCCCACCAGCCCGTGAAGCCGATCCCCCAGATGAAGGTGATGATCGCCGCGATGAACGGGATGAGAACGCCGTGGAGACGGCGGAAATACGCGAGGAGCAGGCCGAAGGTCGCGAACACGGTGAGGGCTACGAAGAGTCCGATCTCGAAGGCGTGCCGGAGCACCCAGCCCGTCAGGATCGGCTGGCCGGAGATGTAGACCTTGACGCTGTCGGTCTCCTCGCGCTGCTTGATCGCCTGGACGTGGTCGAAGACGGCCTGGTAGACCTCGCGGCTGTTGAGCCGGTCGCTCACGAAGCCGGCCATCACGAGTGCGCCCTTCTCGTCGCGGGAAACCAGCCGGCCGAAGATGAAGGGCGGGTTCTGGCGGACGAGCTCGCGAAGCGCCTGCGCCTCTTCGTCCGTTTCGGGAATCTTCTTCATGAGGACGTCGTTGTTGATCGAGCCGTCGGCCTCGACCTGGACGACGCGCGTCGAGCGAGCCGTGAACGACTGCACCTGATCGTGGTTCACGGGGTAGGGCGGGAACTCGCGGTCGAGGATCGTGATGATCTCGTCGGGGCCGAGCTCGCCTTCGGCTTCGAGCTGGTCGCGGCGCGCGTTGCGCTCGTCGGTCCTGCTGTCGTAGCCGACTCCGTCGAGCTCCTTCGTGATGCGGTCGATCTTCTGGATCACCTCGGGCGTGAAGATCGTCCCGTCCTCGACGACGACCGCGATCGCGACGAGCTGCGAGCCGCCGAACTCCTTCGCGTACTTGTCCTGCGCGTGGATGAAGGGGTGGTCCGGGAAGAGCGAGCGGGCCTTGGTGTCGACGCGGACGATCGGGCCCGGGAGCTTCATGCCGTAGGCGGTGAAGACCGCATTCACGACCGGATAGAGGAAGAAGACGGTCGTGAGTACCAGCGCCGCCATCACTGCCACGCGATGCCGCACCACGAAGCGGGCGAGCCGGGTGGTGGCGTTCTCGTGGGGAGCGGTGGGCACCTGGGGGGCGGACATCGACACGGCCTCCTTCCCTCCGCGAAGGTCGGAGGGCATTCCTGCAACGAACTGACACCGGCCGGCGCGAAGTCGAGACAGCAATGGGCGAGGCGATACCTCGCGTCCGGCACCCGGGCCGCCCACCTTATTTCGAGCCTCGGGGCCGGGTCAAGCGTTGCGAGCAGCTGGTCGCGAAAGCGCGCGCTCCGCGTGGGCACGATCCCACGCTGCGTCGTGCCGGAGGGGCGGGGCGGCAGCGCGCGAAGGCTCGCGCGGCGCGTTAACGACGCGTTGCGGCGTAGCGCTCGAGACGCGTCGAGATTTCTTCGGCGAGGGCAGCGAAGAGGCCGAGCGCCTCGGGATCGAGCGCGCTCCATACCGCGCGGACGGCGGCGTCGCGAGACGCCTCGATCCGGGCGAGCAGCTCGCGGCCGGCGGGCGTGAGCTCGTAGCGGCGCTGTCGGGCGTCGGAGGCCGCGATCGACGCGACGACGAGGCGCCGGTCCTGGAGCTGGCGGAGGAGCCGCGAGACGGCCGCGGGGCGGGTTTCCGTTCGGCGGGCGAAGAGCGAGGGGAGGAATCCCGGCTCCGCGATCTCTTCGAGCACGCGCCACTGGCCCTCGGAGAGGCCCACCTCGCGGGCGATCTGGCTTCTGCGCTCGGCCAGGAGTCCGGCGAGGCGCTGCGTGGCCGTGATGGCACGGCGGACGTCGTCTGCGGGCGGGGAGGCGAGAGGCACTTGATACTTCACCAATGTTAATTATTATCGCAATGAATCTAGCGGAGGGCGTCCCGTGCGGCATGCGGAATCGATCCGGCGGCAGTTCTCGGCGGCCTCGGCGGCGTACGCCGTCTCGGCCGTGCATCGCGGGGGGCCGGACCTCGACGCGCTCATCGCCGCCGCCGGCGAGATCCGGGGCCGGCGCGTGCTCGACGTCGGCGCAGGAGCCGGAGCGACCGCGCTCGCGTTCGTCGAGCGCGGCGCCGAGGTGACGGCGCTCGACGCAACCCCCGCCATGCTCGAGACGCTCGCGACGGAGGCCACGCGGCGCGGGCTCGTTCCGCCGAGCGCTCGCATCGGCGATGCAGCGGCGCTGCCCTTCGAGGACGCCGCGTTCGACCTCGTCACGTGCCGCGTCTGCGCGCATCACTTCGCGGACGTTCGCGCGGCCATTGCCGAGATGGCCCGGGTGCTTCGTCCGGGAGGACTCCTGCTCGTCGAGGATTCGATCTCCTACGAGGACGACGTGCAGGACACCTGGCTGAACGCGATCGAGCTGCTCCGCGATCCGTCGCACGTCCGGAACCATGCCGTGTCGGAGTGGCTGGCGATGCTCGCCGCGGCCGGGCTCGACGCCCGGCATCTCTCGACCTTCGGGGTCCGCCTCGAGTTCGACGATTGGACCGCGCGAATGAACGTCGCCCCCGCCGATCGCGAGCGCCTCCTCGCGCTGCTCGTCTCGGCGCCGGTCGAGGTCCGCGACGCACTCGAGATCGGCGCGGGCGGCGACTGGACGATCCCGCTCGCGCTCTTCTGCGCTCGCAAGAGCGAACGCCGCGGTTCGTGCTCCGGCGAGCGGGCCGACGATCAGCCGAGCTCGCGAAGCCTGCGGAACGGATAGATCCCGCTCGCGTGACCGTCGCTCCACTCGATCTGGATCGCGTAGCGGCCGACCGGGTGGAGTTCGATCGGGCGGACGTCTTCTGGGACCTTCGTCTCGTCGAGCCGGCCTTCGCCGGTCCATTCGTCGACGCAGCGTGCACACGCGCAGGCGAGCCGGAGCGCTCGCACGTCGTACACGCTCCGGTGTCCGTCGGCCCAGACGATGCAGAGCGCGCGAGGCCCCTCCTGGCGGATCGCCGTCGGCGTGATCGAGCTCGGATCGGCCATGCGGCGAGGGTATCCGCGGCTCGCGCGATCGCACGCTCGCGACGACGGCTCGGTGCGGTCCGCGGAGCCGTCTTCTAGGATCCTGCGCATGACGGACACGAACGATTCGATCGCGATCCTCGGGGGAACGGGAGACCAGGGCCTCGGCCTCGCGCTCCGCTTCGCGAAGGCGGGGCGGGACGTCCGGATCGGCTCGCGGGTTCCGGAGCGAGCCGAGACGGCCGCGCGAGAGGTCGCCGAGGCGGTCTCCGGCGCGCGCGTTTCGGGCTTCGGAAACTCCGAGGCGACGCAGGGAGCGGCGATCGTGATCCTTTCGGTTCCCTTCGAACACACGGCCTCGACGACGAAGGCGATCAAAGAAGCGCTCCGCCCCGGCCAGATCGTCGTCTCGATGGGAGTTCCGCTCGCGACCGCGATCGGAGACGGCGCGGTCCGCACGCTCGGAGTCTGGCAGGGCTCGTGCGCGGAGCTCGTCGCGAGCTTGACACCGCAGGGTGTCGATGTCGTGTCGGCGTTCCAGAACGTCTCCGCGCACCGGCTCCGGGACCTCGAGCATCCGGTCGAATGCGACGTGGTCGTGTCGGGAGCGCCCGCGCCGCGCAAGGCGGTGATGGAGCTCTGCGGGCTGGTCGAGGGGTTGCGGGCCGTCGACGGCGGCCCGCTCGCGAACGCGCGGATCGTCGAGTCGATCACGGCCCTGCTGATCGGACTCAACATCCGCTACCGGGTGCCCGAGGGCATCGGGCTGCGGCTGACCGGCCTTCCCGACCGCAGCGCCTGAACCCCTCCAGGGCGCGCCGGCAGGGCCCGCATGCGTGGGCCTTGGCCCACGCATGGAACCGCGATCCCTTGTGCCCTTCGATCCGATCAGACACCAGATTTTGTGTTGACTCGTCGCGCCGACAGGAGTAAATCCATGGGTCGTGGGGATGTGAACGTCCCTGGAGCGGCCTGGGGGGGTTCGATAGGCGGTCGCTTCAGGGATACGGGCTCGAGAAGGGATGGAGGACCCGACTCGCGCTCGGGGGGCTCCGGCGGACTCCGCCGGAGCCCTTTCGTCTCCGGATCCGGCCGCGCAGTGCGAGCCGGGCGTGGACGTCGCAAAGGGGCGCTCGTTCTGCTGGTGGGGATCGGCGGGGCGGGCGAAGGGGGGCCCGGTGGTGGAGAGGACGTCGGACGTGGGCGGGAACGAGATCGACGGCGCCGCGGAGGTCGGGGGGCATCTGCGACCCGTCGGGGCGCGCGCGAGCCGAGAACCGAGCGTCCGAGGCCTCGAGGTCCCGCGCCACTTCAGCCGCGCCGGCGACGACCCCTTCGATTCGGTCGATTGGGAGCTTCGAACCGCCCGGATCGCGAACGAGCAGGGCCAGACGCTCTTCGAGCAGACCGACTGCGAGATCCCGCGCAGCTGGTCGCAGCTCGCCACCAACGTGGTGGTTTCGAAGTATTTCCGCGGCCACGTGGGAACGCCCGAGCGCGAGCGGAGCGTGAAGCAGCTCGTCGGCCGCGTGGTCGGCCGCATCCACGAATGGGGTTCGAAGTCGGGCTACTTCGCGTCCGAGGAGGCCGGGGCAGCGTTCCGGGACGAACTCGCCTGGCTGCTCGTGAACCAGCGCCTCTCCTTCAACAGCCCCGTCTGGTTCAACCTCGGCGTCGAGGGGACCCCGCAGCAGGCGAGCGCCTGCTTCATCAACTCGGTCGAGGACACCATGGACTCGATCATGGATCTCGCCAAGACGGAGGCGATGCTCTTCAAGGGCGGCTCCGGAACGGGCTCGAACCTCTCGAAGATCCGTTCTTCGCGCGAGCCCCTCGCGGGCGGAGGAACGGCCTCGGGGCCGGTCTCGTTCATGCGCGGCTTCGACGCCTTCGCGGGCGTGGTGAAGTCGGGCGGCAAGACGCGGCGCGCCGCCAAGATGGTGATCCTGAACGTCGATCATCCCGACATCCGCGAGTTCATCCACAGCAAGGCCGACGAGGAGAAGAAGGCCTGGTCGCTGATCGACGCTGGTTACGACGGGGGGTTCAACGTCCCCGGCGGCGCCTACGACTCGATCTACTACCAGAACGCCAACCACTCCGTCCGGGTCACGGACGGTTTCATGCGGGCCGTCCTCGACGACCGCAGCTACGAGACGCGTGCCGTCACGACGGGCCAGGTGATGGACACGCTTCGCGCGCGCGAAGTCATGAACGAGATGGCCGAAGCCGCACACGTCTGCGGAGACCCGGGAATCCAGTACGACACGACGATCAACCGCTGGAATCCCTGCAAGGCGTCGGGCCGGATCCACTCGAGCAACCCCTGCTCGGAGTACATGTTCCTCGACGATACGGCGTGCAATCTCGCGAGCTTGAACCTGATGCGCTTCGTCGACGAGAACGGCGCGTTCGAGGTCGAGGCCTTCCGCCGCGCCGTCGCGGTGGCGATCCTGGCGATGGAGATCCTCGTCGATCACGCCGATTACCCGACGCAGAAGATCGCCCGCAACAGCCACCTCTACCGGCCGCTCGGCCTCGGCTACGCCAACCTCGGCGCGCTGCTCATGAGCTCGGGGCTCCCCTACGACAGCGATGCCGGACGCAACCTCGCTGCAGCGATCACCTCGCTCATGTGCGGCGAGGCGTACGCGACGTCGGCGGAGATCGCGGGAGCGATGGGGCCCTTCCCGCGCTACCGCATGAATCGCAAGCCCTTCCTCGAAGTGATCGACATGCACCGCGCGGCGGCGGAGTCGCTCTCTCCCGATGGGGTGCCGGCGGATCTGCTTCGCGCCTCGCGCGAAGCCTGGAAGCACGCGCGGGAGACCGGAGAGCGCTCCGGTTTCAAGAACGCGCAGGTCACGGTTCTCGCGCCGACCGGAACGATCGCGTTCATGATGGACTGCGACACCACCGGGGTCGAGCCCGACATCGCGCTCGTCAAGTACAAGAAGCTCGTCGGCGGCGGGATGCTCAAGATCGTGAACAACACGGTGCCGATGGCGCTTCGCAAGATCGGCTACGACGAGACGCAGACCGCCGCGATCATCGCTCACGTCGATTCGAACGAGACGATCGAGGGGGCGCCGGGGCTTCGCGACGAGCACCTGCCGGTGTTCGATTGTGCGTTCCGTGCCCGCAACGGGACGCGTTCGATCCACTGGATGGGCCACGTCCGGATGATGGGGGCGGTGCAGCCCTTCCTTTCCGGCGCGATCAGCAAGACCGTGAACCTGCCCGAGGATGCGTCGGCAGACGACATCATGATGGCCTACATCGAAGGCTGGAAGCTCGGCCTGAAGGCGCTGGCCGTCTACCGGGACGGAAGCAAGCGAACCCAGCCGCTCAACGCCGGAAAGGACGAGAAGAAGGCCACCGTCACCGAGATCCGGCCGCAGCGCCGCAAGCTCGCGGACGAGCGCCAGGCGCTCACGCACAAGTTCTCGATCGCCGGCCACGAAGGCTACTTGACGGTCGGGACCTACGAGGACGGGGCCCCCGGCGAGATCTTCTTGAAGATGGCGAAGGAGGGGAGCACCGTCTCGGGGCTCATGGACACGATCGCGACGATGACGTCGATCGCGCTCCAGTACGGCGTGCCGCTCAAGGCGCTCGTCGACAAGTTCAGCCACACGCGTTTCGAGCCGGCGGGCTTCACCAACAACCGCGAGATCCCGATCGCGAAGTCGGTGACCGATTACGTCTTCCGCTACCTCGGAAACCGCTTCCTCTCGGGCGAAGCGGTGGTGGCCGACGAGCAGGAGACCGACGCCGAGGCGGCGGGGCTTTCGACGCCGCTTCGCGCCGTGGTGGCGGGCGGCTCCGGGATCCGTCCGGAGGGGACGGTCTACGGCATCATCAACCAGGCCGACGCGCCGTCGTGCAGCGACTGCGGGTCGATCATGATCCGCAACGGCGCCTGTTACAAGTGCCCGAACTGCGGCGGGACGAGCGGCTGTAGCTGATCCAGGGCGCAACTTCGCGCTTCCGGTGTCTCTCTGGGGGGTGAGACACGGGGGAGAGCGGAGAGGGTTTCGGCCCTCTCCGCTCTCTTGGTTTTGTGACGGGCTCGTGACGGGGGGCCGACGTTCCCGGGATATCGGGGAGCGGGCTCGTGCCGACCCCGGGCGCCGCACTAGACTTCGCCCCAGATGAGCGCCCGGATCCTCGTAGTCGATGACGAGCCGGATCTCCTCGAGCTCGTCCGCTTCAACCTGACCCAGGCCGGCTTCCAGGTGACGACGGCGACCTCGGGGCGCGAAGGCCTCGAACAACTGAAGAACGCAGCTCCGGACCTCGTGGTCCTCGATCTGATGCTCCCCGACGTATCGGGAAACGACATCTGCCGTCAGATCCGGAGCGACCCGTCGCTCGCCGAGCTTCCGATCCTGATGCTCACGGCGAAATCCGAAGAGGTCGATCGCGTGGTCGGCTTCGAGCTCGGCGCGGACGACTACGTCGCGAAGCCCTTCAGTCCGAGGGAGCTCACGCTTCGCGTGCGTGCCGTGTTGCGGCGGCGCGCCGGCCCTCCGGCCGCGGGCTCGATCATCGAGCACGGTGCGCTTCGCGTCGACCCCGACCGCCACCGCTGCTTCGTCGAAGGCGAGGAGATCGAGCTGACGGCGAAGGAGTTCCGTCTGCTTTCGACCCTCATGGCGAAGCCCGGGCGGGTGATGACGCGCGAACGCCTCCTCGACGAGGTCTGGGGCTCCGAGATCACCGTCACGAGCCGGACCATCGATACCCACCTGAAGCGTCTCCGGGAGAAGCTCGGCCCTGCCGGAGACCTGATCGAGACCGTTCGCGGAGTGGGCTATCGATTCGCGGAGTAGACCGAACGGAGGTCCCTCTGCCGAACCAGGGCCTTCTCTCCCGCGGCATCGTCTTCTTGGCGCTCCTCGTTTTCGCGGCGGGCGTTGGGGCGCTCTCGCGCTTCGATCCCGCGGCCGGGCTCGCGTTCGCCGCCGGAGGCGCTGCGCTCCTCGCAGCGCTCTTCGGAAGAGCGCTGCTGCGGCCGCTCGAGGAGATCGGCCGTTTCGCGGTGGCGCGTGCCGCCGGCGACATGGAAAGGCGCCTCCGCTGGCGGACGGGCCCCGGGCGTCCGATCGCCGATGCGCTCGACCACGCGGCCGATGCCGTCTCGGCGCGGATCGCACAGGCCGATTCCGAGAAAGAGCAGCTCCAGGCGGTGCTCGGCGGAATGGTCGAGGGCGTGCTCGTCGTGAACGCCACCGGGAGGATCGTTCTCGCAAATCCGCGGCTTCGGCAGATGTTCTCGGCCTGGGGGGAAGTCACGGGCCGGACTCCGCTCGAGGTGATCCGGCATGCGGGAGTGGGTGATGTGCTCCGGGCCGCGGCTTCGACGCAGGAGCTCGTTTCGGCCGAGATCCAGGTGGCGGGAGCCGAGGAGCGCAGCATCCTCATGAACGCGGTGGCGTTCCCCGCGAGTGGCCCGCGGCTCGGAACGGTCGCGGTCTTCCACGACGTCTCGGACGTCCGCCGGCTCGAGAACATGCGTCGCGACTTCGTCGCGAACGTCTCGCACGAGCTCAAGACCCCGCTCACGGCCGTCCGGGGTTTCGCAGAGACGCTCCTCTCGGGAGACGTTCCGCCTGCCGACGTCGACAAGTACCTCGGTGTGATCCTGAAGCACGCCGACCGGCTCTCGAACCTGATCGACGACCTGCTCGAGCTCTCGCGGATCGAGAGCCGGAAGGTCCCGCTGCAGCGAACCGCCGTCGACGTCGGGCGCGTGGCCGCGAGCGTGATGGCGGGAATGGAGCCGCAGCTCCGCGCGAAGTCGCTCGGCGTGAAGCTCATCGACGAGGCTCCCGGAGAGGCGCTCGCCGATCGCCGTGCCGTCGAGCAGGTGCTCACGAACCTCCTCGACAATGCCGCCAAGTACACGAACTCCGGAGGGCACCTCGAGGTTCGCGTGAGCGATGCGCACGACGGCATCCGGGTCGAGGTGCAGGACGACGGGATCGGGATCCCCGACGAGGATCTTCCGCGGATCTTCGAGCGCTTCTACCGCGTCGAGAAGGCGCGCTCTCGCGACCTCGGCGGAACGGGACTCGGCCTCTCGATCGTCAAGCACCTCGTCCAGGCGATGGACGGGGACATCTCGGTCTCGAGCGAGGTCGGGCGCGGATCGACTTTCGCCTTCACGCTGCCGCGGGCGCCGATCAGCCGAAACGGCCCGTGATGTAATCCTCGGTCTGCTTCTCGCGAGGCTTGACGAAGAGCTGGCCGGTCTCCCCGAACTCGACGAGCCGCCCGAGGTAGAGGAATGCCGTGTACTCGGAGACCCGGGCCGCCTGCTGCATGTTGTGGGTGACGATCACCATCGTGTAGCGATCCTTGAGCTCCTGCATGAGCTCCTCGATCTTCGCCGTGGCGATCGGATCGAGTGCGGAACAAGGCTCGTCGAGCAGGATCACCTCGGGCTCGACGGCGATCGCCCGCGCGATGCAAAGGCGCTGTTGCTGGCCTCCCGAGAGCCCGAGCGCGCTCTCGTCGAGGCGATCCTTCACCTCGTCCCAGAGCGCGGCTCCCCGCAGGCTCCTCTCGACGATCTCATCGAGGGCGGCCTTGTCCTTCTCGCCGTGGACCCGCGGCCCGTACGCGACGTTCTCGAAGATCGACTTCGGAAACGGGTTGGACTTCTGGAAGACCATCCCGATCCGTGTGCGGAGCTGGTTCACGTCGACTTCGGGGGCCCGGACATCGACGCCGCGGAAGAGGATCTTTCCTTCGATCCGCACCCCATCGACGAGGTCGTTCATCCGGTTCAGGCAGCGCAGCAGCGTCGACTTGCCGCAACCCGAGGGCCCGATGAACGCCGTGATCTTGTGCTCCTCGATCCCGATCGAGACGTCCGAGAGAGCCTGCGACGAGCCGTACCAGAGCGACAGACGCTCACAGGCGAGGAGCGTCTCGCCCCGCTTCGGAGCGGGATCCGCCGTGGGCGTGGTCATGGGGGCGTTCGGGCTCCTCGGACCGA
>CAJPFO010000191.1 GCA_905339255.1 Myxococcaceae bacterium | reverse complement strand
CTCCAGACGCGCGCGGCCACGGCAGGAGCGACGCGCCGGCCGATCCCGTCGGGCTCTCGTGGACGGCGCTCGCCGCCGACGCCGTCGCCTGGATCGACGCCATCGAGGCTCCCGGAGGTCTCGTTCTCGCGGGCCACTCCTGCGGTGCCACCTGCGCGCTCGCTGCGGCGGCGGCGCGCCCCGGTCGGGTGCTCGGGGTGTTCGCGATCGAGCCCGTGCTCTTCGATCCGCCGGTCTCGGCCGACGCCGATTCCTACCCCGGGAGCCGCTTCATGGCGGCCCAGGCGAGAAAGCGTCGCCCATGGTTCGGCTCGCCGGAAGAAGCGAGGGAGCGGCTTGCGGCGCGGCCGCCGTTTTCGGGCTTCGATCGGGCCGCGCTCGATGCCTTTCTCGATGGAGGGCTCGGGTCGGACGATGGGGGCGGCGTGCGGCTTCTCTGCGACCCCGAGCGCGAGGCCGCGTGCTACGAGGGAGCGGGCGCGCTCGACCCATGGCCCGGGCTCGCATCGATCCTCGCCCCCGTCCGCCTTCTGCTCGGCGACCGCGGCTTCGTCGCGCCGGCCTTTCGCGATCGGCTCATCACGGAGATTCCGGGCACTCGCATCGAGACGGTCGCGGGCGGAACGCACTTCGTGGCGCTCGAGCGCCCGCTCGAAGTGGGCGCAGCGCTCGCTCGTTTCGTGCGTGAGGTGACGCCGATCCGTGTCGCATGATCCGCGGAGAATCCTGCACGCCGACATGGACGCCTTCTACGCGTCGGTCGAGCAACGCGACCGGCCTGAGCTCCGCGGCACTCCGGTGATCGTCGGAGGCACGGGACGGCGCGGCGTGGTTTCGTCGGCGAGCTACGAGGCGCGGCGTTACGGGGTCCGCTCGGCGATGCCGACCGCCGAGGCGCAAAGGCTCTGTCCCGAGGGCGTCTTCTTGCCGGGCGAGATGGCTCGCTACGTACGCGAATCCGCGCGCATCTTCGAGATCTTCGGGCGCTTCACGCCGCGGGTCGAGGGCCTCTCGCTCGACGAGGCCTTCCTCGACCTCTCGGGAACCGAGCGCCTCCACGGGAGCGCTCGGGCCGTGGGCGAAAGGCTTCGTGCCACGGTTCGCGAGAAGACCGGTCTCGCCGTCTCGGTCGGGATCGCGGGCACCAAGCTCGTCGCGAAGATCGCGAGCGATCTCGCGAAGCCCGACGGCCTGCTCGAGGTTCCGCCCGGCGAGGAGGAGAGCTTTCTCGGGCCGCTCCCGGTCGGACGGCTCTGGGGGGTCGGCCCGGTGCTGGAGGCGCGGCTCCTGCGGCTTCGCATCCGGACGATCGGAGAGCTCGCCGCGGCGGGAGACGCGGGCCTCGAGCGCAGGCTCGGAGCGCGCGGCGTCGAGCTCGCGCGGCTCGCTCGCGGAGGAGACGAGCGGACGGTCGAGCCCGAGCGCGCGGCCGTCTCGATTTCGGAGGAGAGCACCTTCGAAGTCGACGTCCGCGACCGGGAGAAGCTCGGAGCGACGATTCTCGCGCATGCGGAATCGGTGGCGAGAAGACTCCGCAGCGAAGGTCTCCGCGCGCGGACGGTCGTACTCAAGGTGAAGCTCGCGGGGCGCCGGCGACCGGGACCGCGTGGCTTCGATCTCGTGACGCGGCGACGTACCCTCGCCGGCGGGACCGACGACGGCGAGATCCTCCGAAGGACGGCCTGCGAGCTCCTCGACCGGGAGGCGTTCCCGGAGCCGATCCGGCTCGTCGGCGTCGGCGTCACGAATCTCGTCGCCGCGGCGAAGACCCAGGTCGACCTCTTCGTTCGCTCCGACGATGGCGACCGGAGGGCGCGGCTCCACCGCGCTCTCGACGCCGTGACCGAGCGCTTCGGCCACGGTGCGCTGGTTCGAGCGGGCGCCGAGACGATCTCGCGGGCCGGCCTCTCGCTCCAGCGCAAGCGCGGGGAGCCTCCGCCGCGGGACGCGTGAAGCCGACCCGCCGGCGCTCGTCGACGACCGGTTTCGTGCGTCGTCTCGTAGGGGGCGGGTGACCCGGCGGGTCGCCCTTTCGCAACGGAGGCCGTCGGGCGGCTCGCCTAGCGCGCCGCCTTCTCCCAGCGGTAGACGCGCATCGGCGGCACGTTCAGGAGCTCCGTCTGCTTTTGTCCGGGGCCGAAGACCTGGCGGCCGAGGATCTCGACGCGATCACGCACCTGGTACGCGACGAAGCGTCCGTTCGGTCGCAGCACCTCGTGCACCGAGCGGATGATCGCGAGGCCGAGGTTGCGCGGCATCGTCGAGAACGGAATCCCGGAGAGCACGACGTCGGGAGCCGGGAGGCCGTTTGCGCGGAGTGCGCCGGCGATGTCCTCGGCGCTCCCCACGTGTACGACGAGGCGCGGATCCGAGATCGTCTGCGAGATCAAGCGGGCGAAGCGCGGATTGATCTCGATTGCGAGGAGCTTCGCATCGGGGCGCATGGTGCGGAGCAGCGCGCGCGTGCTGCCTCCCGTCCCGGGGCCGAGCTCGACGACGAGCTTCGCGCGATCGACCCGAGCCTCGCGGACGACCCGTCGCATCAAGAAGCGCGAGCTCGGGATGATCGATCCGACCTCCTTCGGCTTGCGCAGGAAAGCCTGGAAGAACGCGATGCGATGCTCCGGGGAGGGACTTCGGGGCTTCGAGATCGGGCTCATGGCATCTCCTCTCGCGGCGCGTGCTCCGGAGTGACGACGGCCCGGTCGTTCTAGCGGCCGCGGAGCGTGGGGTCAAGCACGATCTCCTCGAGCCGATTCGGCACCCTAATCGTAGACACCGTCGATACACCACGCGTTCTCGAGACGGTCGTGACGGAGCCGGACGACGTGGCCGTCCTGCGTCCACACGTCGTAGTGATCGTGGGCAAAACGGCCCTCGGAGGCCCACCAGCCTCCCGATGTTCGCCAAGGCCCCGAGCAGCCGAGCACCCGTCCGGCGGCCGCTGCGCTCTGCAGCTCGGCGGGAAGTCCCCTCTCGACGCGCACGCGAGCCGCCAGGGGAGGGCGAAGCGCACGCAGCGCAGGGATCTCCGCCGGAGCGGCCGGGACGTCGGGGCGGGATGCCGCATTCGTGAGCGAGAAGGGCGCCAGTTCGAAGGCGTCGCAGCGATGCGTGTCGGGGCGAATCGGAAATCCGACTCGCCCCGGGCCGCAGAGGGCCTCGATCTCGGCGAGGGTTCGGGCCAGCCGGGTCGGCGCGGGGCCTGCGGGCCGGAACAGATCGAGCTGGTCGGCGCGGACGGGAACTCCCTGCGTCGCGACGCGGAGCGCCTCGATGGCCGCCCCCGGAGGACGTGTTTCGAGGGCGAGCGAAGCGACGCGAAGCCAAAGGCGCGGATCGGCGCTCGGCGTGGCGAGCCCGATGCGTCGCGCGTCGTGCCCTCTGGCTTCGAGAGCGAGCTCGAGATCGAGCTCCGTCGCACCGAGGCCACGCGCGTCGAGACGCGCGGCGAGCCGATCGAGGACTCCGCGCAGGACGAAGCGCAGCGGCTCGAGCCGATCGATCGGAGCTTCGAGGTCGATCGCTTCGACGATCTCCGCGGCTTCGGGCGTCTCGATGGGAAGATCGTCGGCTTCGCCTCGTGCGAGCGCGGCGAGACGCAGCGCTCGTTCACCGAGGCGGCTCGCGAGCGCACGGCGCGGAAGGCGTGCGAGCTCGCCGAGCCGTCGGATGCCGAAACGCGAAAGAGACGTTGCGAGGGCGTCGGAAGGTTCGAGAAGATCGATCGACAGCGGCGCGAGCCAGGAGGCCTCTTCACCCGCCGCGATCACGCGTACCTCGTCTACGGCACCCGGAGCGCGGGCTGCGAGCAGCGCCACCGCCCGGGATCCCGCCACCGCGGCTCGCGCGACGAGACCGAGACTCCTCGCGCGAGCGGAGAGCGCCGTGGCGAAGCCCGCCTCGGAGCGCCAGCGTGCGCGGATTCCCGAGGCGTCGAGGAAGACGACCGACTCCGCGGCGTGTAGGCCGCTTCGGGGCGCTGCGATCTCGACGCGGGGCGAGAAGCAGAGCGCCGCGTCGCGCAAGGTCTCGCGTGCGGCCTTCTCGAGAGCGGGGGTACTCGTTCGCAGCACGAGCTCGGCGCACGCCGTACGAGCCTGCGCCGTCGTTTGCCCCGGGCGAACGCCGAGGCGCAGCGCCGGCGGTGAGGCCACGAGGATCACGGCGCGCGGCGCCGGACTCTCGGCGATGGCGAGCGGAAGCCCTTCGAGTTCCGGCTCGGCGCGCAGCCTCGCCGCGAGCGGGAGATCGGCCACGCGCAGGCAGGCCACCCGCACGGCTACTGCGCCGGTCGTCGCCGGAAGAGTCGAAGCGGGACGGCGCGTCCTTCGGGCGCCTCGCGGCTTCGCAGCAGCACGGCGCGAGCCTCGAGCCCCTCGAACAACGCGGGCCTTCCCGTGAAGCGCGGCGGTGCCGGCTCGAGACGGATCGCGCACTCGGCCGCCGTGCCGGCGAGGCGCTCTGCGGCCAGCACCACGAGCGCTGCAGAGCTCGCCGTGGCCGCTCGGGCGAGCCGCGGCCAGGCGTGGGGGGGCACGCGCGGCAGCACGGTGATCCGGTCGAGATCGAGGATCACGAGGGGAAGCCCCTGCGTTTCGAGCAGGCGCTCCGCGCAGCGAAGCGCGCTCGGGACGTCCGGAGCCCGCACCCAGAGCAGCCGCGACAACGCCACCCCCGCCGCTTCCGCCGAGGTGGGATCGAAGGCATCGCTGGCGTCGACCCAGGCGGCGATCTCTCCGCCGCGAAGATGACCCGCCAGCAGCGAAAGCAGGAGCGAGGTCCGTCCCGAGGACGGCGAGCCGGCCAGCTCCGAGATCCGGCCCCTCGGCAGGCCGCCGCAGAGCAGGGCATCGAGGGCCGCATGCCCCGTGGCGCAGCGCGCCGGTCGCTCTGCCGCAAGCCCTCCCCGCCGCAGCCGGGGGCCGAGCTGCTCGAGCAACGCGTCGATGGCCGCCGGGCGGAGGGAGGGCACGCCCTGATTTTCGTATTTTATTCGTATCCGGTCAATCGCCCGTGCAGGGGCCCATGCCCCGATCGTTCCCGGGCTCCTCTCCTATCCTCCGGGCATGAGGATCCTGCACACCATGCTCCGCGTCGGCGATCTCGATCGCTCGCTCCGCTTCTATTGCGACGTGCTCGGCCTCGAGCTGCTGCGTCGCAAGGACTACCCCGAAGGCCGCTTCACGCTCGCCTTCGTCGGGGCGGACGACGAGGCGAGCTCGGCCGTGATCGAGCTCACCCACAACTGGGGACGCGATCGCTACGAGCTCGGCGACGGCTACGGCCACGTCGCGATCGGGGTCGACGACATCCACGCCACCTGCGAGCGGATCCGAGCCGCGGGAGGCCGGATCACGCGTGAGCCCGGTCCGATGAAGCACGGCACGACGGTGATCGCCTTCCTGGAGGATCCCGACGGCTACAAGATCGAGCTCATCGAGGAGCGGAGTCGCGGCGGTAGTTGATCGCCTTCTCGAGCTCGATCGCGAACAGGACGAGGCTCGCGAGGCCGACGCAGACGAGCAGGTCGCTCGCCGCGAGCGGCTCGACCTGGAAGAAGCTTCGTAGCGGGGCCACTCCGATCACGAGGAGTTGCGACGCGACGACGACCGCGATCATCCCGAGCAGGAGCGGGTTTCCCGCCGGATTCGAACCGAGCGACGATTCGCTCGCGGAGCGGACGGCGAGCGCCTGGAAGACCTGCGCGAAGGCGAGCGTCGTGAAGATCATCGTCTGCCATTGCGGAAGATCGGCGTGGATGTCGTACGCCCAACCGACGGCGAGACCGATCGCCGCGATCATCGAGCCGACCCAGAAGACGTGGAAGACCGCTCGCCGGGAGAGCACGGGCGCGCGCGGCGAGTCGGGAGGGCGCGAGAGGATCCCGGGTTCCGGGCGCTCGACGCCGAGGCCGAGGCCGAGGAGGCCATCGGTCAGCACGTTCAGCCAGAGGAGCTGGATCGGAAGCAGCGGCACCGTCGTCCCGATGAACGGTGCGAGCAGCATGACGCCGACCTTGCCGATGTTCCCGGCGATCGAGAACTTGATGAACTTGCGGAGGTTGTCGTAGATCACCCGACCCTCCTCGACGGCGGCGACGATCGTCGCGAAGTTGTCGTCGAGGAGCACGATGTCGGAGGCTTCGCGGGCGACGTCGGTTCCGGCGCGCCCCATCGCGACGCCGACGTCGGCGCGACGCAGCGCGGGGGCGTCGTTCACGCCATCGCCGGTCATCGCGACGATCTCGCCGAGCTGCTGCAGCGCCTCGACGATTCGAAGCTTGTGCTCGGGAGCCACGCGCGCGTAGACGGAGATCTCGCGGACCCGGACGGCGAGGTCCTCGGGCGAGAGCTTCTCGAGTTCGGCTCCCGTCGCCACGGCGCGTCCGTCGTCGCAGAGCCCGAGCTGCCGCGCGATCTGGAGGGCCGTCAGCGGATGGTCCCCCGTGATCATGAGCGGACGGATCCCGGCGCTCCGGCAAGCGGCGACCGCATCGCGGACTTCGGAGCGCGGCGGGTCGAGAAGACCGAAGATTCCGAGGAAGACGAGATCGCGCTCGACCTCTGCGGGGTCGGATCCGCTCGGCAGCGAGTCGAGAGGACGAAACGCCGCCGCGAGAACGCGGATGCCGCGACCGCCGAGATCGTCGATCGAGTTCTGGATCCGCTGCCGCGTGAACTCGTCGAGCGGAACGCAGCGTCCGTCGCGCCACGCCCGGGTCGAGATCTCGAGCAGCCCGTCGGCGCTTCCCTTCGTCACCTGGAGCAGCGGACGGCCCTCGAGGACGTGGGTGGCGACGTGCGGAGACGAGCGTGCGTAATGGGAAGTCTCGTGGAGCGTCGTCATCCGCTTGCGTTCGGAGTCGAAGGGGACCTCTCCGACGCGGGGGAGAAGGCCGTCGATCTCGTGCTTCCAGAAGCCGAAGCGCGCTGCGGCGACGAGGAGCGCCCCCTCGGTCGGATCTCCCATCGCGCGGTGGCCTCCCTCGCCGTCGTCCTCGACGAGCCGCGCGTCGTTGCAGAGCGCTCCGCACAAGAGCAGGAAGGCGAGGTCGCGGCCATCGGGAAGTGGCCCCCCCTGGCCGATCCCTTGCGTGTAGGAGACGAGCGTCGGGGTGCCGCGGAGCGTTTCCTCGTCGAGCTCGACGCGCTGGCCCGCGAGGTCGAGCGCGATCACCGTCATCCGGTTCTCGGTGAGTGTCCCGGTCTTGTCCGAGCAGATCGTCGTCACCGACCCGAGGGTCTCGACCGCGGGAAGCTTCCGGATCAACGCCTCGCGGCGGAGCATCCGCTGGGCGCCGAGCGCGAGCGTGATCGTCACCACCGCGGGAAGGCCCTCGGGAACGACCGCCACCGCGACGCTCACTCCCGTGAGGAGCAGCAAATCGAGGCTCTGGCCGCGGAGCATCCCGAGGGCGACGACGAGCCCCGCGATCCCGACGCCGACCCACGCGAGCATCCGGCCGAGCTCGTCGAGGCGCCGCTGGAGAGGCGTCTGGTCTCCGCGCACGTCGGCGACGAGCCGGGCGATGCGGCCGAGCTCGGTCCGCGGACCCGTCGCCGTCACGACGGCTCGGCCGCGTCCGTAGCTGATCGTGGTGCCCGTGTAGACCATGTTGCGGCGGTCGGCGAGTGCGAGATCGTCGGGGTCGAGCGCCTGCG
>CAJPFO010000190.1 GCA_905339255.1 Myxococcaceae bacterium | reverse complement strand
GCGCGCCCGCCTCGGCCGCGATCGCCATGGCGATCGGCAGGTCGAGCGCGGCTCCGGACTTCCGCAGGCTCGCGGGCGCGAGGTTCACCGTGACGCGACGATCCGGGAAGGGAAGTCCCGACGAGACCAGCGCCGCTCGTACGCGTGCGACGCTCTCGCGGACCGCAGCCTCCGGTAGGCCGACGATGTCGACCCGCGGAAGCTGCGAGCTCAGGCGTACTTCCACCTCGACCGGCAGGCCGTCGATCCCGTGGAGCGCCGCGCCGATGACGCGGGACATCTCGACTCGCCGGGACCGGGGGAAGGGGCGCATCGAGAGTTGAAGGCAGGGCCCGGCGCGCCGGAGCCCTGCCTTCCACTCTTGAAAAGCCCCGCCAGGAGGGGCTCCAACCGTTTAGTGGCATGGAGTTCCGAAAAGTGTCACGCCTGCCCCGTCAATCGAGGGGGATGCGAATGTCGCTTCCCCCGCGGGATGGCGCACCAGCCGCCCGGCCGCGTCCCGTATACTGCGATCCCGGATGCGCCGATCGGGCATCCTGCAAGCTGCAATCGACAGGGAGCCCGCCGCCCGGATGCCCGCCGCGATCGAGACGTTGCTTCGTGCGGCCCTTCGCGTGGGCGCGATCGTCCTCTTGGCCGCAGCGGCGGGAGCCGCGCCTGCCTCGAGCGAGGCGGTGCGGATCCTCCTCGAGACGCCGCGCGCGGGAGAGGCGATCGAGAATCGTGTCCACCTCGCGCCGATCCGCGGCAGCGCCGTCTCGAGCGGCGAGCGTCCGTCGCTCTACGACGTGATGCTCGTGCTCGACGTCTCGCGCTCGACCGAATGCGCGAGCGGGCTCGACGTAAACGGCGACGGAAGGCTCGGCTTGAACCCGCAGTTCGAGCTCCTTGCGCCCGGCACCCACCCCGAGGATTCCTGCAACACCGAGCCGGGAGATTCGATCCTCGCGGCCGAGGTGATGGGTGCGCGGCGTCTTCTCGACACCCTCGATCCCGAACGGGTGCGGGTCGGACTGGTTTCGTTCTCGGGCGACGTGAACCTCGAGACCGGGGAGCGACGCGATCCGAACCAGGCCGACGCCTGGCTCGAGGCGCCGGCGAGCTCCGACTTCGCCCTCGTCCGCGAGGGGCTCGACCGCCTGCTCGCGCGCGGCCCTCACGGCGCGACGAACTTCTCGGCCGGGATCCGGCTCGCGATCACCGAGCTCGCGGGGCTCTCGGGAGCGAAGACCACCCCCCGCAAGGGCGCCAAGGGCGTGATCCTCTTCTTGACCGATGGCGTCCCGACCTTTCCCTTCGGCCTCGCGCAGAACAGCGACGCCGCCGACACCGAGGCAGCGATCGCGGCGGCGCGGCTCGCACGGCAGGCCGGTATCACCATCAACACCTTCGCCGTCGGTCCCGAGGCGCTCACCAACCCCGTTGCTGCGACCGAAGTCGCCCGCGAGACGCTCGGCGCCTTCACGCCGGTCAAGAACGCCGGCGACATCGTCGCGGTGCTGCAGGGAGTGTCGTTCGCGAACATCGAGGACGTGGTCGTCACGAACCTCACGACCGGCGATTTCTCGACCGACGTCCGCCTCGAGCCCGATGGGAACTTCAGCGGCTTCGTTCCCGTTCGCGAGGGCCCGAACCGCGTGCGGGTGACGGCGCTCGCCACCGACGGCAAGAGCGGCAGCATCGAGTTCGATCTCGACTTCCGGATGGCCGGCCTCACCGACCGCGAGCTCGCTCGGGAACTCGAGCGGATCCGCGAGCGCAACAAGCAGCTCCAGCTCCTCGTCGAGCGCAAGCGGATCGAAGCGTTCCGCGCTCGCGAGAAGCAGCGCAAGGAGCTCGAGATCGAGGCCGAAACGCCGGCCGGGCCGTAGCGCCCCACGCCCCACACGCTCCCGGGACGCTCGCCCCGCGAGCGACACGCTCGCGAAGCCCGCCGGATCGTCCTACAGCGGCACGAGCGACGGGTCGGAGATCTCGCGGTTCTTGAGCTTTCCGTTCTCGTAGGTCGACTTCACGTCGATCGTCCCGTCGCCGTTCACGTCCTCTTCGCGGGAGGCGATCACCGTCTTGCCGTTCGCCTGGACGTAGGTCTCGAAGGTGTCGGGTTTGCCGGCGCCCTTCTGGTCCTTGTCGATCTTCGCGATGTACTCCGCACCGCCGTCGCCGACTGCGAACGTCGTCCAGGTGTCGATCCTGCCGTCCTTGTTCGAGTCCTCCTCGGAGCGGACCCGCTTCCGGTTCTCGTAGACGATCACGAGGTCGATCTGGCCGTCGTTGTTGGCGTCGTGCCGCTCCTCGGCGAGGAGCTCGCCCGAGTAGACGAAGAAGGCGTCGCGCACGCCGTCGCTGTTGCGGTCGACCTCGCGCGACTGCATGCGGCCGCCCGCGTAGGTTTCGAAGGCATCGACCTTCCCGTCGCGATCGGAGTCGACGTCGCGACGCACGAGGAGGCCGTTCTCGTAGAAGCTCCAGGCGTCGATCGTGCCGTCGTAGTCGACGTCGTTCTCCTTGCGGAGCGTCTTTCCGGTCGCGGCGTCGACGAAGAGGATCTCCTCGGGCTTTCCGTCTCGGTCGGCGTCGAGCGAACGACGCTTCACGGAAAGGGGCTTCGTGTTTCCGTAGCTCCCGCCCGGGGCGATCTGGATCCGCTGCTCCTCGTAGACGGAGTCCGGGAGGTCGCGCTCCTTCGGAGCCTCGGGTGCCACGCGGGGGTCCGATCGCTGGCGAACCTCCTCGTCGGTCGGTGCGGGCCCGGGCGCGGGTTCGAGCTTCGCCGATTGTGCGCTCGCGTCGCCGTCGACCTGCTGGAGGAGCTCTTCTTGGCGACGGAGTTCTTCTTCGATCTCGCTTTCGAGCGACGCCTGGCGCTGTTCCTCGTCGCGGATCTGTTCTTCGAGTTCGCGCTCGCGATCCGCCTCGACGCGGCCCGGGTATCCGTAGCCTCCGGGGTAGCGACCGCCGTAACCGCCGCTGCGGTAACCGCCGCCGCCGGCGAGAGGAACGTCGCCCGTGACGGCGGCGTAGACCATCAGGATCGCCGCGCCCGCCGCCGCGCCGAAGGGGCCCGCCTGCCCGCCGATGATCGCTCCCATGAGCATCCCGTTCAGGGCGCTCGTCGCGCGCTGGCCGAGCGTGGGGCCGGTCGGGACGGGCGCCGCGGGGGGCTGGGTCGGATACGGGGCGGCCTGGGGATCGGTCGGATCCGCCGGGGGCGGAACCGTGCTCGAGGTGCTGGGCGCGGGCGCGCTCGGCGGGGGCGTCGCGCCCGAGCTGGCACAGCCTTCGAGACACGCCACGACGAGGGTGAGGGCGAGCGCCGAAGCCTTCAGACGGCGAAGCGCCATCGCGCTGCCTCCTGTCGCTGCTTGTTTACCACAGCGCCGCCGCTCCGGCCCTTTCCGGCTCGTCCGGCCTCCGGAGACGCTCTCGTGACGACGCGGCGCAGCAGGCCCGCCCGCCCCCGGGAACGCGTCCGGCAACTTCGTTTCTGCGATCGGCAACTCCCGCGTCGCGCTGAACCCCCCGCGCGGCTTGACTTCAAGGATCGGGTCGCGTAGACGATCAGGAAGCATGTGCTGCCAGGGCCGCGGGGGCGTCCTCGCGAGCTGACGCGACGCAGCGAAGCGGGAGCGGCCCTTGGGCCTCACCTTGATCCGGAAGGGCGACGGGGCGCGGCCGAAGCGGGAGCCGCGCATCGCGCTCGTGCTCGCAGGCGGCGCCGTCTCGGGAGGCGCCTTCAAGGTCGGCGGCATGAAGGCTCTCGACGACTTCCTCGTCGGGCGCAAGCTCGCCGACTTCGACCTCTACCTCGGCCTCTCGGCCGGCTCGATCCTCGCGGTTTCGCTCGCGGCCGGGATCACCCCCGACGAGATGGTCAAGGTGCTCGAAGGTACGAGCGAGCGGATGAAGCAGCTCCGCCCGGTCGACTTCTACAACCCGAACTGGCGCGAGTTCTTCGCCCGGCCGCTCAAGTTCTCGTACGACCTGCTCGCGTATCTGCCGAGCGTGAGCGCGGACCTGGTTCGCGGGATCCCCGGGCTCCCGGATGCGATCGGCCCGGCGCTTCGCGAGTTCGTGAACGATCCGAACTACACGGCGGCCGAGAACGTCGCCATGCGGCTGATCGAGCACGTTTCCCCGAAGCGCGAGATCCCGGCGCTCACGAACCACATCCCGTCGGGCTTCTTCGACAACGTGAGCCTCGAGCGCTGGCTTCGCGAGAACCTCGAGCGCGTCGGCGTTCCGAACGACTTCCGGGCGTTCGAGCGCAAGCGCAGCCGACAGCTCTACATCTCGGCGTGCGATCTCGATACGGCGGAGCGCGTCGTCTTCGGCGCGGACGAGAACGCCGAGGCCACGATCTCGCAGGCCGTGCAGGCCTCGACTGCGCTCCCGCTGTTCTACCGGCCGGCGAGGATCAACGGCGTCGATTACGTCGATGGCGGCGTCCGCCACACCGCGAACATCGACGTCGCGATCGAGAAGGGGGCCGACCTGATCGTCTGCTACAACCCCTTCCGCCCGTTCCTCAACCGGATCGATGCGGAGGAGCGTTCGCACTACTTCGCCGATGGCCGCTACCTCTCCGATCGCGGCTTGAAGGTGGTGCTGAACCAGGTCTTCCGGACGCTGCTCCACTCGCGCCTCAAGCTCGGGGTCCAGCGCTATCTCGCCGACGATCGCTTCCAGGGCGACATCGTGCTGCTCGAGCCTCGCGAGCGCGATGCGCAGTTCTTCGCGCTCAATCCGCTCGCTTTCTGGAAGCGCTCGGAGGCGGTGCAACACGGCTTCGAGTCCGTGCGGCATACGATCGAACAGAACTTCGATCAGCTCCGCGCCGTCTTTGCGCGTTACGGCCTCGACATGAACCGCAGCGTCGCGCGTCGCAAGGCCGACCGCGCCCGGGCGGCGCGAGGCTGGAAAGCCGCGCCCGAGCCCGCCGAAGCCGGTGGCGATGCCGCCGAGCCCGCGCTGCGGCTGGTGGGGGCCGATCGGGCCTAGAGCCGCCCCGGCCCCCCGGGACGAGCGGAGCGCGAGCGCCGCCGGAGCCGCGAAGCCGGCTCGCCCGGGGGCCGCCCTGCTTTTTCCCGCGGGGCGACTCCGTGCCATTGCCCCGGGGGCTGGTTCCGTGATATAAATCCGCGTTTCCCATGATTTCCTCGACGCCCAGCCCTGGGTCCTCGCGCGGCCCGCGGGATGCCCGCGGCCGGCCCGGCGGGAAGCGGTGATGTGCACGCTGCTCCTGCTCCACCGCTGCGTCGTGGGGTCGCCGCTCGTCGTGGCCGCGAACCGCGACGAGTACCTCGACCGTCCC
>CAJPFO010000189.1 GCA_905339255.1 Myxococcaceae bacterium | reverse complement strand
TGGGCGGCGTGGTCCTCTCCGAGATGACGCAGCATCTCCGCCGCCGAGAGGATCACGGCAGAGGGATTCGCGACCCGCTTGCCCGCGATGTCGGGAGCGCTTCCGTGCACCGCCTCGAAGACGGCGCAGTCGTCGCCCACGTTGCTTCCCGGGACGACGCCGAGGCCTCCGACGAGCCCGGCGCAAAGATCCGAGATGATGTCGCCGTAGAGGTTTTCGAGCAGCAGCACGTCGAAGCGCGTCGGATCGCGGACGAGCTGCATCGCGAGGTTGTCGATGATGATCTCCTCGTAGGCGATCTCGGGGTAGTCGCGAGCCACCTTGCGCGAGCATTCGAGGAAGAGCCCGTCGGCGAGCTTCATGATGTTCGCCTTGTGGACGACCGTCACCTTGCGACGCCCCTGCCGCTCGGCGAGCTCGAAGGCGAAGCGCGAGATCCGCGTGCAGGCGCGCTCGGTCACGATCTTGAGACTCTCGACGATCCCCGGAACGATCCGGTGCTCGAGCCCGGAGTAGAGGCCCTCGGTGTTTTCGCGGACCACGATCAGGTCGACGTTCTCGAAACGCGACGGGACGCCCTGGATGGTTTTCACGGGCCTCACGCAGGCATAGAGGTCGAGGGCCTTGCGGAGCGTCACGTTCGCGCTCTGGAAACCCTGGCCGACGGGGGTCGTGATGGGCCCCTTGAGCGCCACCCGGTCGGTGCGGATCGCGTTCAGGACCTCGTCGGGGACGGGGGTCCCGTGCTTCGCGATCACCTCCGCCCCGGCCTCGAGCCGGCGCCAATCGATCTTGACCCCGGCCGCGGCGACGACGGCCACGGCAGCCTCCGTCACCTCCGGGCCGATCCCGTCGCCCGGGAGGAGCGTCACCACGTGCGTATGGGTCGACATGCCGAAAGAGCCCCCCTATGCTCCGCGCTCGCCCGAGAACCCCCCGTCCGAAAGAGAGTCCCCGTGGCCATCGAGTTCCTTTGCCGCAAGATCGGCATGACCCGGCTCTTCGACGAGCAGGGTCAGTGCGTTTCCGTCACCGTCCTCGACGCGCGCCCGAACGCTGTCGTCCAGAAGAAGACCCCCGAGAAGGACGGCTACACGGCCCTCCAGATCGGCTCCGGCGACCGCTCCCGCAAGAACGTCTCGAAGGCGCTGCAGAAGCACTTCGAGAAGGCGGGGGTGGCCCCGAAGCGCGCGCTCCACGAGAGCCGCGTGTCCGAGGAGGATGCCGCAAAGTACGAGCCGGGTCAGGAGATCCGGGTCGATGTCTTCAGTGCCGGACAGCGCGTCGACGTGATCGGCACGAGCAAGGGCCGCGGCACGACGGGCGTGGTGAAGCGGCACAACTTCCCGGTCCACACCGAGGGCCACGGAACCCACGAGTTCTTCCGCCACGGCGGATCGATCGGCGCCAACAGCTATCCGGGTCGCGTGATCAAGGGCCTGCGGATGGCCGGTCGCTACGGCAACGAGCGTGTCACGACCCGGAACCTGGTGGTGATGAGGGTCGATCCGGCGAAGAACCTGCTCTTCGTGCGCGGCGCCGTCCCGGGCCACAACCACGGCCTGGTCCGCGTCCGCCCGGCGGTCTGATCGCCGACTACGACCGCAAGGACCCCTTCTACCAGCGCGCCAAGCGCGAGGGCTACCGATCCCGCGCGGCCTACAAGCTGCTCGAGATCCAGTCGAAGCATCGCCTGCTCACGCGCGGGCAGCGCGTGGTCGACCTCGGCTGCTGGCCTGGGGGCTGGCTCCAGGTGGCGGCCGCTGCGGTAGGCCCGACGGGCCGGGTGGTGGGGGTCGATCTCGCCCCGATCGAGCCTCCTCTCGATCTTGCGAACGTGGTCGCAATTGCCGGAGATCTCTCGCAAGAGCCCGTGATCGAAAGAGTTCTTTCCGAGCTCGGAGGTCCGGCCGAGGTCCTCCTCTGCGATGCCGCACCGAAGCTCACGGGCGTTCGCGCGACCGACCGGGCGCGCGAAGAGGCGCTGCTCGAAGCCATTGCGGCGCTCGCTGCCCGGTTGCTCCGACCGGGGGGTGCCTTGCTCGTGAAGCTCTTCGATTCGCCGGAGGCCGATGCCGCCGCCAAGGCGCTCGGCCGTCGCTTCGAGCGGAGCCAGGGGCTTCGACCCGAGGCGAGTCGCAAGGGGACGAGCGAGAAGTATCTGCTCGCGCGCGGCTTCAAGGGGTAGGAGGTCGACCCGGCCCATCTCGGGTCGGGCGCGCAGGAGCCCCTGCCCCTCCCGGCACGCCCCATGCAATACCTCTCGGCGAACCCTCCGGGAGGTGCCGCGTGGCCACACGCGCCCGAGATCTGATGCGATCGCCCGTCCCGACGGTTCCGCCCGACGCGAGCGCCGCGCCGGTGGCGAAGGCGCGGCGCGAGAACGGCATCCATCGAGTGCTCGTGGCGGGGAAAGGCTCCCTGCTCGGCATCGTCACGGCGTTCGACCTGCTCGGGCTCCCGGAAGGACGTGACCTCTAGGGTCTGTGTCAAGGGGGCACATGCCCCCGATCGGGAGGGGCTCGAAGCCCCACGAGTCCCAGCGAATCCGGGCAGCAAGGCAGCGAGGGGAATCTGGTGACGGCATGCGCAGCCTGGTGATCGGAGTCGGATCCGCGCGGGGCAACGATGCCGTCGGCCTCCACGTGGTCGAGCGCCTGCGCGGCCGTGAGCTTCCGCCGGACGTCGAGATCCGCCTGCGCGACCGCCCGGATGCGGCACTGCTCGACGACCTCGAGGGGGCCTCGGTTGCGGTGCTCGTCGACGCTCTGCGCAGTGGAGCGACCCCCGGGCTCGTGGTCCGGCTGCCTCCAACCCTCTTCACGCGCGCGCGCATGGGCTCTTCGGGGTCGCTCCGCGTGGCCGAGGCACTCTCGCTCGCCGTCGCCCTCGAACGACGGCTCCCGCCGCTTCGCGTGATCGGGATCGAGATCGATGGCTACGATGGGGAGGGCTTGAGTCCGGCCGTCGCCGCGGCCATCGAGCCCGCCTGCGAGGCGGTGCTTGCGGCGCTCGCCGAGCTCCGGCCGCTCGCCTGAGCCACGTCGACGTGCGGGAGGGTCGTGAGTTGGACGGCACGAGAGAAGCGCGGGCGCCGAGACCTGCGCCATGACGCAGCGCCCCCCCGACGCGCCGGCTCCGCCGAGCGACGATGCGCGCTGGAAGCGTATCGTCGCCACGCTTCGGCGGCTCGGCCATCGCCCGCAATCGCTGATCGAAGGCATGCACGCCGTCCAGAACGAGTTCGGATACCTCGAGCCCGCCGCGCTCCGCTACCTCGCCGAGTTGCTCGTCGTGCCGCTCGCGAAGGTCCATGGCGTCGCGACCTTCTACCACCACTTCACGATGCGCCCGCCGACCCGCCACACCTGCGTGGTCTGCCTCGGCACCGTCTGCCACATCAAGCGAGGGCCTGCGATCCTCGCGGAGATCGAGAAGCGCTACGGGGTTGGCGCCGGTGCGACGACGGCCGACGGCTCGCTCTCGGTCGTGGAAGCGCGCTGCATCGGCGCTTGCAGCCTCGCGCCCCTGGTCGTCCTCGACGGCGAGACCATCGGCCCGACCACGCCCGAGGAGGTGCGGGAGAGGCTCGATTCGTGCATCGCGAAGACGGAAGGGGAGCCCCCGCGTGACGCCTGAAGAGCTTCGTAGCCGTGCAGCGCAGGTGCGAAGCCGCGAGGCGGCCTACGCAGAGAGCTTCCGGGTCTGCACCGCCGAGAGCTGCCTCTCGCTCGGGAGCCGCGCGCTCCTGCACGCGATCGAGGGCGAGCTCGAAAGTCGCGAGCTCGCCGAGCGCTGCCGGGTGAAGCCCGTGGGCTGTCTCGGCCTTTGCGCGCAGGGCCCCCTCGTCGCGGCGGAGCTCCGCCGGGGCCATGGCGCAGAAGAGCGTTCGCATCTGCTGCGAACGGTTCGCGCCGAGCACGCCGCGGCGCTCGTCGATGGACTCGACGGGAGCTTCGATCCCGGCCTCGAGCTTCCTGTCGATCTCCCGTTCTTCGAGAAGCAGCTCCGCATCGCGACCGAGAACTGCGGTCGGATCGATCCCCATGAACTCGACGATGCGATCGGCGCCGGCGCGTACGAAGCGCTGCTCCAGGCGCTCTACGAGAAGACCCCGGCCGACGTCCTCGCCGAAGTCGAGCGTTCGGGGCTTCGGGGTCGCGGCGGCGCGGGCTACCCGACCGGTCTCAAGTGGCGGACCGTCGCCAAGAACACGGCCACCCCGCGCTACGTCGTATGCAATGCCGACGAAGGCGATCCGGGCGCCTTCATGGACCGAGGTGTCCTCGAGTCGGATCCGCATCGCGTGCTCGAGGGCATGGCGATCGCCGCGTACGCGGTCGGCGCCTCCGCGGGCTACATCTACATCCGCGCCGAGTACACGCTCGCCGAGCAGCGCCTGCGCCGCGCGATCTCGCAGGCAGAGGGCGCGGGCCTGCTCGGAAAGGCGATCGGCGCGACCCCCTTCGAGTTCAACGTCGAGCTTCGCCTCGGTGCTGGAGCCTACGTCTGTGGCGAGGAGACGGCACTCCTCACCTCGATCGAGGGCAATCGCGGGCAGCCACGTCCGCGACCGCCGTATCCGGCGGAGGAAGGCCTCTTCGGAAAACCCACCCTCATCAACAACGTCGAGACGTTCGCCAACGTGCCGCCGATCGTCCGCCGTGGCGGCGATTGGTTCGCATCGATCGGCACCGGGAAGTCGAAGGGGACGAAGGTCTTCGCCCTGGCCGGGAAGATCACGAATACCGGCCTCGTCGAGGTGCCGATGGGAACCCCGCTTCGCGAGATCGTCTTCGGCCTCGGCGGGGGAATCCCGGATGGCGCGGCCTTCAAGGCCGTCCAGACCGGAGGGCCGTCGGGAGGCTGCATTCCGGCGGCATACCTCGACTCTCCCGTCGACTACGAAACCCTCGCTTCGCTCGGCTCGATCATGGGATCGGGCGGCATGGTCGTGATGGACGAGCACACCTGCATGGTCGACGTCGCGAAGTTCTTTCTCGCGTTCTGTCGGGACGAGTCCTGCGGCAAGTGCGTCCCCTGCCGCGTCGGGACCGTCGAGCTGCACGGCCTCCTCGAACGCTTCTCGCGCGGAGAAGCCGGAGTGCACGATCTCTCGCTCCTCGAGGAGCTCTGCGATCTCGTGAAGAGCGCGAGCCTGTGCGGCCTCGGCCAGAGCGCGCCGAACCCCATCCTCTCGACGCTTCGCCACTTCGGCGACGAGTACCGCGCGCACCTCGAGGGGCGCTGCCCCGCCGGTGTCTGCACGATGCGCCGCGAGGGTTCGTCATGAGCGTTCGCACGCTTCGCATCGACGGCCGCGAGGTCGGCGCGAGCGCCGGCGAGACGATCCTCGACGTCGCGCGCGAGAACGGAATCGGGATTCCGACGCTTTGCAGCCTGGAGGGGCTTTCGACGGTCGGCGCCTGCCGGCTCTGCCTGACGGAGGTCGAGGGGGTCCCCCGGCTGCTCCCTGCCTGCACCACGCGCGTGTGGGAGGGGATGGTCGTCCGCACGCGCTCCGAGCGGCTCGATCGGCTGCGGCGCGGGATCCTCGAACTCCTCTTCGCCGAGCGCAACCACGTCTGCGCCGTCTGCGTCGCGAGCGGCCATTGCGAGCTCCAGGCCCTCGCGCAACAGCAGGGCATGGATCACGTCCGTTTCCCGTACCTGCATCCGGCGCACGAGGTCGATGCCTCGCATGCCGTGTTCGCGATCGACCACAACCGCTGCGTGCTCTGTACGCGCTGCGTCCGTGTCTGCGACGAGATCGAAGGGGCGCACACCTGGGACGTCGCGGGCCGCGGCGTCCGTTCGTGGCTCGTGACGGACCTCGCAACACCCTGGGGCGACTCGACCACCTGCACGAGCTGCGGCAAGTGCGTCCAGGTCTGTCCGACCGGCTCTCTCTTCGCGAAGGGCAAGGCGGTGGGAGAAATGGAGAAGCGCCACGGCTTCCTCCCGTACCTCCGGCGCATGCGGGGAAACGGAGGATGAAGCCTCGCGTGGCGACGATCTGGCTCGACGGCTGCTCGGGTTGCCACA
>CAJPFO010000188.1 GCA_905339255.1 Myxococcaceae bacterium | reverse complement strand
CATCCGCGAGGGTGCGGCGACGACGAGCGCGCCGATCCCTGCGAGATGGGTCCCCTCGACGAAGGCTCCGAAGCCGCTCGCGAGCACCTCGTCGATCTCGGAGTCCGATCGCGGAGCGAGGTAGCCCTCCTCGACACCACGCCGGAGCAGATCGTGCGCGGCGTCGAAATCGTCGATCCCGAGCGACCGCACGCGCATGTAGCGCTCCCGTGTGAAGAGCGTCCCCGATCCGGCGTAGGTGAAGAGCTCGTCGGCGAGCCCCTCGAGCGAACAGACGTTGACCGCCGGAATCCCTCCGACCAGCATGCGCTCGACCTCCCGGAGCAACGCGAGGCGGCGCGCCTTCGTGCCTTCGGTGGCGAGGTAGAGCTCGAGTTCCTCGAGATGCACGAACGAGAGCCTCGCTCCCGTCGGCCCGATCAACCCTCCGTCGCGATCGAGCCAGACGAGCTTTCGCACCCCGAGGCGGAGCGCGACATCGCGACAGGCTGGAGCAAACGCGAGAGAGCCGCCGATCACGAGGCCGACGGCGCCCGAACGCCGGAGCTCGCGCCAGACGGTGCCTTCGAGACGAGGCGTCGCCGCCGAGAGCACGCGGCCCTCGAGAAGCGCCTCGAGGTGCGCCCGCTCGGTCGAGAGGATGCACACCCGACCTCCGTGCGTGGCGAGTTCGGCGACCACGCTGCGCAACGGATCCGGCGTCCCGAGATCCGAGGCCTGCACCGCGATCGCGAGCGTCCGCCCCCGGAACTCCTGGATGAAGAAGCCCTTCTCCGAGAACGGCGTGGACGGCTGGATCTCGATCGGATCGCTCATTCGGAGGGCAGATGTAGACACAGATGCCGGCGCCGCGCATCCCGGACGAGAATCGATCGACTACGACTCGGGGCCCCCGGCGAGCACCTCGTCGAGGCCGACCTCACGGCCCTGCGCCGCGCTCCTCCCGGCGGCGATCGCGAACGCCAGCGTCTTTCGCGCCTCGCTGCCGTCGAGCGCCGGCTGCCGGCCTTCGAGGAGCGCGTCGACGAAGTCGATGCCCCCGTGCCGGAACGAGTCGGCCCAATCGGTCTCGAGGTCGTGGAAGGCACGCGTCTCACCGTCGCGATAGAGCACGAGCGACGGCTCGTCGAGGAGCTGCCCGGTGCAACGGTTCACCCAGAGGATCCCCTCGGTGCCGTGCACCTCCATGCGGTCGTCGCTCACGTAGTACTTCGAGCGCACGCGCATGCCGAGCGAAGCGATCACCTCCCACGAACCCATCCGCGGAGGGTCTCCTGCATAGCGCCACGAAATGAGCGCGGGGCCGTCGTAGTCGACGCCCGGAGCGAGCTTCGTCCAATGGATGAAGGCGTGAACGCGTTCGACCTCGGCGGGGATCATCATCCTCGCCATCTGGTAGCAGTGGAAGCCGTGGTCGAAGGTGGTGGCGCCCCCGCCGCAGAGCTCACGGCTCACGCGCCAGGCCATCGACGAGGCGTCGACCTTCCAGCCGTCGGTGAGCCGGCCGCCCGCGGTCTTGATCCGGATCGAGATCGGGGTCCCGATCGCGCCCGCATCGAGGAGCTCCTTCGCCTTGCGATGCGGCGGATAGTGCATGAAGTTCTCGAACACCCGGAGCACCCGCCCGCTGCGCGCCGCGGCTTCGAGGACGCGGTCGAGCTCGGCGACCGTTCGCGTCGGCGGCTTCTGGAGCGAGACGTGCTTGCCGGCCTCGAGGGCGGCGATCGCCTGCTCGGCGTGGAGATGGTGCGGGGTGAGGACGTCGATCGCGTCGATCTCGGGATCGGCGAGCAAGCGATCGAGCTCCGCGTAGACGCGATCGGCCCCCCAGGCGCTCGCGCGCTCGGCCGCTCGCCGCGCATCGACGTCGCAGACCGCGACCACGCGGGCTCGCGGATGTGCGAGGTAGCCCTGCACCTGCAGATCCGAGATCCGCCCGCAGCCGAGCACTCCGATCCGGACCGTATCGCCCATCGCGCGCCTCCTCGCCCCGATCCTACCGCGGGCGGCCGCCCGGGCGGTCTCGTAGCATCGGCTGCCCCGGAACCTGGAGCGACCCCATGGCCCGAATCGCGTACCCCGACCCCGCCGCCCTTCCCGAGGCCGCTCGAAGCCTCTACGACGCACTGGCCGTCAAGCTCAACATCTTCCGGATGGTCTTCCACGCCGAGACCTGCGTGAGGGGCTTCATGACGCTCGGAGGCGCCATCCTCCAGCGCCAGCAGCTCGACGCGCGACTTCGCGAGCTCGCGATCCTGCGCGTCGCCGCGCTCTCGCGAGCCCGCTACGAGTGGACGCAACACGTGGCGATCGCGCGGGCCGTCGGAGTATCGGACGCCGAGATCGATGCCATGGAAACCGGCGAGCTCGCCGGCCTCGACCCCGTGGCGGTGGCGATCACCCGCTTCACCGAGGAATGCGTGCGCGACGTGCGGGTGTCCGACCCGACGTTCAGCGAGGCACGGCGCCACCTCTGCGAGCGCGAGATCACCGAGCTCCTGCTCACGATCGGCTTCTACATGATGGTGGCGCGTCTTCTCGAGACCCTCGCGATCGACCACGAAGAGGCGCCGCCGCAGTGGCGGCAGAGCTTCCGCCCGACGACGAGGTAGCGGCATCCCCCTGGGGGGATATGACCTTCGCCGCACGCCGAGACTGGACTGACATGCACGTCACCCAGTAACCCGGTCGGGCCACCCACGGGTCGGTAGTGCAGGGGCAGCGTCCTCGGGGGGTGCTTCGGCCGACTCGTGACTCTGCCGATGAAGGGGTCGTGTCATTTTGGCCACGCTCTCATCCGGAGGCAGGGCACGAGCAACCTCGAAAAAATGCCGGCGAAGGAAAAAAACAGTGGCAAGGGCGCCCGATCTGCTTCAATCTCCAAGGCTGCTCGAACGCCCCCCGAACAACGAGTCTCCCTCCGCCGTCGGAGGGACGTCCTCGCCGCACTCCACCGGTGGCGGACGCTTGGCTGGAACGCCCTCCAGCGAACGCGAGTCCGGCGCGGATTGCACGCGGTTGTGCACCGTGCCATGGCATGATTGAAACCGGAGGGCCCTGGGCGGTATCCGAGACCATGAGCGGGACCGCACCGGGGATCGAGAGGTGAGGAAGTGAAGTTCGAAGAGCAGTTCGAGACCTCTGCGAACGAGGAAGGCGTTCGGGGTCCGCTCGGCGCGACGCCCGTGATCGCTGCCGAGGAGCTGGATCCCGGCCGCGAGCGACGCCCCCTCGAGTCCTATTTCCAGGAGATCGGCGGCACGCGCACGCTGCGCCGCGAAGAAGAAGTCCTCCTGGCGAAGGAGCTCGAGGCCGCCACCGCCGAGCTGCGCGCGGCGCTCTACGCCATTCCGGTCTCCTCGCGCCACGTGGTGGCGCGCTGGGACGCGCTGCGCGCGCTCTCGCACACCGGCGCCAAGCTCTCGGAGTCCGTCGGCGACGAGGAGACCGGCGAGATCGCCGCTCGTGTCGAGCGCGCCGTCGGCCGGCTGCGCAAGCTCCTCGTGACGCGCGAGAAGACCGTCGCATCGCGCGACGCCGCGGCACTCAAGCGGGCCGATACCAAGGTCTCGCAGGAGATGCACAACGCGCAGCTCTCGCTCGCCGTGCTCGCGGAGCTCCGCGACCGCACCATCGAGCTCGCTCGCGAAGCGAAGCGCCACCGCAAGGGCACGCGCAAGCTCGCAGCGGTCGAGAACGAGGCGGGCGTCGGTCGCGATCGCCTGCTCCAGCTCGCGGACGCCGTCGAATCCGCTCACGAGCGGATGACGCTGGTGAAGAACCGCTTCATCGAGCACAACCTGAAGCTGGTCGTCGCCATCGCGAAGGACTACCGCAACCTCGGGCTCTCCTTCCCGGACCTGATCCAGGAGGGAAACCTCGGCCTGATCCGGGCGGTCGAGAAGTTCGACCATCGGCGCGGCTTCAAGTTCTCGACGTACGCGGTCTGGTGGATCCGACAGGCGCTGGTGCGGGCGATCCAGAACCACTCGCGAACGATCCGGCTCCCGTCGCACGTGCACGACCGGCTGCAGCGCAGCCAGCGCGTGCGCGCGGAGCTCACCGGTAAGCTCGGGCGTGACCCGTCCGCAGCCGAGCTCGCGCCGGCGCTCGGCACCGACGTCGAGTCGCTCGAGGCGCTCGACCGCCTCTCCCGCGAGGCGATCTCGCTCGAGTCGTCGGTGGCGGGAACCGAGAAGCGCCTCGAGGATTTCGTCGCCGACAGCCAGGCGTCGATCCCCGACGGCGGCATCGACGGCGAGCGCATGCGCGCGGGCGTGGGCGCCCTCGTCGGAACGCTGACCCAGCGCGAGCAGCACATCCTGCGGCTGCGCTACGGCCTCGGCGGCGAGGAGGAGCACACGCTCGAGCAGATCGGCCAGGACCTCGGCCTTTCGCGTGAGCGCGTGAGGCAGCTCGAGGCGCGGGCGCTCAAGAAGCTGCGGGAGACGGCTCCTGCGCAGCGGCTGCATCCGATCCTCGAGCCCTGAGCCGAACGCCACGGATCGAAACGAACGGCGCCGGGCGCGAGCCCGGCGCCGTTTCCATTCGAGGCCGAGCCCCGAGCTGCGAGGCGCCCTTCGCTACGACGCGGCTTCGGGCGTGGGACTCGCGTCGGCGGCGTTGGAACTCCGCCCGAGCGACCGCTCGCGAAGCCTCTCGAAGATCACCCAGGTCGCCGGAACGACGATGAAGGTGAGCAGGGTCGAGAAGACCATCCCCCCGACCACGGCCACGCCGAGCGGCGCGCGAGCCTCGCCGCCGGCACCGAGGCCGAGCGCGATCGGGGCGATGCCGGCCACCGTCGCCACCGCGGTCATCAGGATCGGACGGAAGCGGGTTCGCGACGCCTCGAGCGCGGCGCTCATCACCGACTCGCCGCGCTCGCGGAGCTGGTTGGCGAACTCGACGATCAGGATCGAGTTCTTGCTGATCAGACCGACCAGCATCACGAGGCCGATCTGGCTGAAGATGTTGAGCGTGTCGCCGACGGCCCAGAGCGCGACGAGCGCACCGGTGAACGAGAGCGCCACGGCCACCAGGATCGTCACGGGATGCAAGAAGCTCTCGAATTGCGCAGCGAGAACCAGGTAGATGATCACGACCGCGAGCAGATAGGCGAAGACGAGGGCGTTTCCGGCCTCGAAGAACTGTTCGGACTCCCCCGAGAAGGTCGAGCGGTATGCCCCGGCCGGAGGGAGCACCTGCTCGGCCACTTCGCGGATCTGCTCGAGCGCCGTGCCGAGCGGGGTCCCCTCCTCGAGACTCGCCGTGATCGTGGCGCTTCGCAGCCGGTCGTAGTGCGGGATCCCTCGCGCTGCGATCCCCTCCTCGATCGAGACCAGGGAAGCGAGCGGCACCAGATCCCCCGTGCGACCGCGGACGTAGAGCCCGATCACGTCGGTGGCGCTCGTCCGCCCGTCCGGCCGGAGCTGCGTCATGACCTTGTAGGTCTCGCCCTCCAGCTTGAACGTCGAGAGATCGAGCCCACCGAGGAGGATCTGCAGCGTCGTCGCGACGTCCCGGACCGAGATGCCGAGGTCGCTCGCACGATTGCGGTCGACGATCACGTTCAACTGCGGCTTGTTGAGGAGGAGATCCGTCCGCACGTTCAAGAATCCCGGGAGCTCGCGCGCGCGCCGGACGACCTCGTCCGCGTAGGCGGCGAGATCCTCGACGTCGGGGCCCTGGAGAACGAGCGCGATCGGCGTCGCGAAGCCGGAGAGACCCGAGGGGTTGATCGCGAAGGCCTGGATGCCCGCCACGCTCGAGAGCTTCTCGCCGAGCTCCGCGACGACCTCCTGCTGCGAGCGCTCGCGTTTCTCCCAGGGGAGAAGCGTCGTGAAGATCCCGCCCTCGTTCACGAGGCCCGGCGTCCCGATGCCGAGCGCGACGACCGAGAACGCCTTCTCGACCTCGGGCGTCGCGAGGACGATCTGCTCGGCCTCGCGTTGGTAGCGGTCGGTGTAACCGATCGTGCTCCCTTCCGGTGCGCGGGTGAAGACGAGCGCGCTTCCCCGATCGGCGAGCGGGAGGAGCTCCTGCGGCATCACGCCGTAGAGGGCCAGGCCGAAGCCGAACCATGCCACCCCGACCGCGACCGCAAGCCACGCGCGGCGAAGCGACGGCGCGAGGATCCGCGCGTAGCCGGCCGCCATCCGATCGAAGCCGCGGGCGAGTACGGCCTTCACGCCCGTCTCGCGCCCGGAGTGGCGGAGGATCCGTGCGCACAAGGTGGGCGTGAGCGTGAGTGCGACGAAGCCCGAGATCGCCACACAGGCCGCGACGGTCACTCCGAACTCCCGGAAGAGCCGTCCGGTGCGATCCGTGAGGAAGGCGAGCGGGAAGAACACCGCAACCGCCGAGATCGTCGCCGCAACGACCGCGAACGAGATCTCCTCCATGCCGCGGCGCGCCGCTTCCATCGGCGAGTGCCCCTCCTCGATCCAGCGCGTCACGTTCTCGAGGACGACGATCGCATCGTCGACGACCAGGCCGATCGCGAGCGTGAAGCCCATCAACGTGAGCGTATTGATCGTGAAATCGAGCACGTAGAGCACCGTGAAGGTGCCGATCAACGACACCGGGATCGCGATCGCCGGGATGATCGTCGCCCTTGCGCTCCGCAAGAAGAGGTAGATCACGACCACGACGAGCACGACCGCTTCGAAGATCGTCCGGGTCACGTCCTCGATCGATCGCTCGATGAAGACCGACGAGTCGAAGGCCGTCTTGACCTCGACGCCGGACGGAAGCTCCGGGGCGATCCGTGCGAGCTCCTCCTTCGCCGTCGCGACCACGTCGAGCGTGTTGGCCTTCGACTGCTTCACGACGCCCATGCCGACGGCGCTCACCCCGTTGAAGCGGACGAGCTTGCGCTCGTCCTCGGGACCGACCTCGACCGTCGCCACGTCGCGAAGGCGGACGGGACGCGCCCCGGCGTCGCTCACGATGAGCTCGCCGAAGGACTCGGCATCGGAGAGCTCTCCGAGGGTCCGGACCGTGAACTCTCGGTCCGTGCTCTCGACCCGGCCCGAGGGGATGTCGACGTTCTCACGGCGGAGCGCATCGGCGACATCTGCGACGGTGAGACGCTGCGCCGCGAGCCTTTCGTTGTCGAGCCAGACCCGCATCGAGAAGCGTCTTTCCCCGCCGATGATGACGGCCGCCACCCCGGGGAGCTTCGCGAGGCGGTCCTGGATCTGCGTCTCGGCGATGGTCGAGAGCTGCACCTGCGAGTAGCCCTCTCCCGAGAGCGCGAGCCAGAGCACGGGGCTCGCATCGGACTCGAGCTTGGCGACGATCGGCGCCTCGACCTCGTCCGGGAGGTCGCGTTGGATCCGCGCGAGGCGGTCCCGGACGTCGTTGGCAGCGAGGTCGACGTCACGATCGAGGACGAACTCGACCGTCACCTGCGAAACCTGCTCGCGCGAAAGCGAGGTCACGTGCTTCACGCCTTCGACCCCGACCACGGCGTCCTCGATCGGCTGCGTGACCGACGTCTCGACGACCTCGGGGGCCGCACCGGGGAAGACCGTCGTCACCGTCACGATCGGAGCGTCGATGTCGGGAAGCTCGCGATTCGAGATCCGCGTCGCGCAGAGCGCCCCGACGAGGACGATCACGAGCGAGAGAACGGTCGAGAAGACCGGCCGCTCGATGCAGACCTGCGAGAGCCTCAACGGCCGCCACTGACCGGCGCGGTCGTTCCCGACGTCGCCGGAGGTCTCGCCAGCGCGGGAGGCGAAGTACGCAGCACGACCCCGGGCTGCACCTTGTGGGTCCCGGCCGAGACGATCGTGTCGCCGCTTTCGAGTCCTTCCCTCACCTCGACCCGGCCTGCGGCGTGCACCCCGAGCTGGACGGGTGCTCGCTGCGCCGTGC
>CAJPFO010000187.1 GCA_905339255.1 Myxococcaceae bacterium | reverse complement strand
GCAGATGGTCCGCCAGGGAGGCTTCCGCGAGGACCTCTACTTCCGGATGAACGTCGTGAACGTCCACATCCCGCCGCTCCGCGAGCGACGCGAGGAGATCCCGGGGCTCGTCGACCTCTTCTTGCGTCGCTACAGCGCCCGCTACCGCAAGCCGCTTCCCGAACTCTCGAGTTCGTTCCTGCGGCAGCTCGAGCGACACCCCTTCCCGGGCAACGTCCGCGAGCTCGAGAACATGATGAAGCGCATCGTCGTTCTCGGCAGCGAGCGAGCCGTCCGCGACGAACTCCAGGCCGGCGGCGAGCGGCGGAGCGAGCACAGCCGCAAGCTTCTCGAGGGCCTGATCACCGAGCTCGAGGAGACCGCAGGCGAGCTTCCGCTCCGCGAGGTCGGCCAGCGCGCCGCCCTCGAGGCCGAGCGCGAGGCGATCGAGCGGGTCCTCTTCTCCACCAACTGGAACCGCAAACAGGCCGCTCGCGTCCTCAACGTGAGCTACAAGACGCTCCTCCAGAAGATCCGGGAGTGCGGGCTCGAGCCGGAGTGGTAGGGTCCGCGGCTCGGCGGGCCGGTTCGCGCCGCCCACCACGGGCGCCCGTCCGATGCGTGACGGGGATCGCGGCCCTCGTGGCGCCGTGGTGAGCGCGAGCGGCGGCTCCGACGTGCGGGCGCCCATCACGGAGCGATGATGCGACGAAGCCAAGTGGTCACCGGCCCCACCCGCGGACACACGCTGGCCGCCCCCCCCCAGGGGGGCGCGCTCTCGATCCAACCGAACAACTTCGACCTGCTGCGCCTCTTTGCGGCGCTCCAGGTGGTGGTTCTCCACACGTGGGAGCACCTCGAGCTTCCGACGGGCGGCTTCGCCGGATCGCTTCGCACCCTGCTCTCGTTCTTTCCCGGGGTTCCGATCTTCTTCGTGATCAGCGGTTTTCTGATCTCGCGTTCATGGGAGCGCTCGCACGACCTCAAATCGTACGCTCGAAACCGCTTCATCCGCATCTATCCGGCACTCTGGGCGGCATTGGCCGTCTCGCTGATCCTTCTCGTCACGCTCGGCGCCCTCTCGCTTTCGAACCTCGGCCAGGCCTCGTTCTGGGCGTGGCTCGTCGCGCAGCTCAGCTTCGGGCAGTTCTACAACCCCGCCTTCCTCCGCGACTTCGGCGTGGGCGTCGTCAACGGGAGTCTCTGGACGATCCCGGTCGAGCTCGCCTTCTATGCGTTCCTTCCCGTCTTCTACACCTTCGGCGTGGACCGGGCCTCGCCGCGTACCTCGCGCATCGTGACGGGGATGCTCTTCGTCGGTTCGTTCGCCGCTTTCCTCGTGACGACCGAAGGATCCGGAACCAGCCGGAGCTTCGTGGCCAAGGCGCTCAACGTGACCCTCGCTCCGCACCTCTACATGTTCATGCTGGGCATGGGTCTGCAGCGAAACCTGCAGTTCGTCGAGCGCTGGCTTGCAGGGCGAGCGGTGGTCTGGCTCGCGGCACTCGTGAGCTTCATGGTTTCGATTCACCTCGCGGGCGAAAAGCCCGCGTGGAGCTTCGCTCCCATCGTATTCGTGCATCGGATGCTGCTGGCGATGACAACGCTCTCGTGTGCGTACAGCGCAAGGAGTCTCGCAAATCGCTGGTTGAGAGGAGCCGATGTCTCGTACGGCGCGTATCTCTACCACATGCTCGTCGTCAACCTGCTCGTCGATCTCGGTCTGGGGAAGGGCTCCTCGAGCGGTCTCGTCGCGGTCCTGACCGGGACGCTCGCGCTCGCGGGCCTCTCGTGGCACTACGTCGAGCACCCTTCGCTTCGCCGCAAGACGCGGTCGCTTCGGCCACTTTGACGGGTGCGTTCGCGTCGGGCATTCGATGCGGCGCGAGGGTCCGTGGTCGGCAGCGTAGGGCGGGGCTTGCTGGTGCGAGGCTGGGCCGGCCGATAGAGTAATCATGAATGGCGTTGCGAAGCGTCGTCGGGTCCTCGCGTCGGATTCGTGGCGCGGGAATGGGGATCGTCGCCGCGATCGTCGTGACGGCGGCGTACTCGTGGGCATGGAGCGGTGCTCCGGCCTTCGACGGTGACTCCCCGAGCTACCTCGAGATGGCACGCGACTTTGCGGACGGCCGCATCGACCGGCCGCACCTGCGTGCACCCGGCTACCCACTCTTCCTGACCGCGTCGGGCGAAGTCGACGAGCCGGGCGCCCGGTTGGTGGTGACCCAGGTGTTCCTCCACTGCCTGTGCGTCGCGCTCTGGCTCGTCCTGCTCAGGGCTTCGCGCGCCTCGCGGTGGGCATGCGCGATGTTCGTGCTCGTGGCGCTCTCGCCTCCCTTCGTCGAGCACGCACGATTCGTGTTGAGCGAGGCACTCGCAGAAGTCGCTGTCTCGGCGGCGCTCGCAGGACTCGCCCTCTTCGTGCTTCGGGGGGGCAGGGGGTGGTTGCTGCTCTCTGCAGCCGGTGTGGGAGGGGCCGGTATCGTCCATCCGGTTCATCAGCTTCTCTGGCTCCTCCTGCCGGCTCTCCTCGGACTGTTCCGGTTCGCGTCGAGAGGGAGGCTGCCGTCATCGAGGCAGGTTCTCGCGAGCGCAATCCTGCTCGCCGTGGCGGCGCTCGGTCTCTTCGGCACCGTGATGCTCCGCAACCAGCAGCGCTTCGGCTTCGCAAGTATCTCGCCGATGCTCGGCGCCACGCTCAGCCACAAGACCTCGCGCGTGGTCGAGCTTCTGCCCGACGACCCGGCCGGGGTCCGCGAGATCCTGATTCGACACCGGGACGCAGCTTTGCTCGATCCCGAGTCCCAGCATCTCGGTCACTCGTACATCTTCCGGGCACTCCGCGAGCTTCGCGAGGCAACCGGGCTCGATGCCCCAGGCCTCGATCGCGAGCTGGTTCGCATGAATCTCGAGCTGATTCGGCGCGCACCGATGGACTATGTAGACGAGGTACTGCGCTCGCAGGTCTGGTTCTGGAGCCCCGGCGTGACGGACGTCGCCGGTTTCGGCTCGGGGGTGCTCAAGGCGGCTTGGAATGGGCTCCGGTCGGTCGTCCTCGTCGGGTTCTGGGGAGCCTTGCTGCTGCTCACGGGCCCCGCGCTCCTCTACCTCGCGGCGCCTTCGGACCGCCTGCGGCCGGACCCCGGCGCCCGGCCTCTTCTGGAGACGCTCCTGGTGTGCTTCCTTTGCGTGGGAACCGTGTTTTACACGGCGGCGGTGAGCTGCGCACTCACGGCCGCGGTGTACCGGCTGCGCATCCCGGTCGACTTGGCGATCCTCGCAGTGGTCGTGCTTGCTCCGGGCCTCTGGGGGATGCTCGCTGCGCAGCTCGTCGGCAACCGGCAAGCGAGCGCTCGCCTGGGCGAGATTCCGCCGCCGATGACCGGGTGAGGTCGATCACACTTCCAATCCGCCGGTCGTTCGAAGACCTGTCGGTCCCGCAACGGATCTGATCAGGCGTCATGGTGAGGAGGCAATCGATGAAGGACCGGGCGCTGCGCTGGAGCGGGCTCGCGAGCCTGCAGGCCCTCGTGGCCTCGTGCGCCGTCCTCGGGGCGGTGCTTCCGGCCCGGGCGGCGACCTACGACTACTGCTCCGGGCTCGTCGTCCGGCCCGACCAACGCTTCGTCGACGCGAGCACATGTCGGAGCGTCTACACGGACGACGAGATCGCAGCCGGCGCGGAAGCGGTCTGGATGGGGGATTTCACGGACGTCGCGAGCCCGGTCATCGATGCGCCGGTTCGGACCTGTTTCCCGAAGCCGAGCCATGCGTCCAACGCCGCCTATGTGAAGCGACTCAAGGACGCGCGCGCAGCGCGCGGGGGGGGGCCGCTCGAGATCGTTCACATGCACCGCTTCGACCTCGTACCCGCCGTTCTCATGGCGCAGCCGCCATTCCGCGTCTCGTACCTCGTGGGAACGACGACTCCGTGGTCGTTCGTGACGGACTTCTTCGACAAGGACACCTCGGCGGCATGCCTTCCATCGGGGTGCCGCTGGAGCGATTCGTGGGGAGGGCTTCCGGCGAAGGATGCGGGGGTCCGGCTCCGTGATTTCATCGAGCGCGAGGCGGGCACTGGAGCCCAGGGCCGCGTGGTCCAGTACTTGACGCGCCCGGATGGGACGGACGTCTATTGGCCGACCGCGGCGATCGGTGATCTTCGCAACCCCGCCTACCGGGCATGGCGCGTGGCGGAGGCCCGTGAGGCGCTCCGCGTCGGCGGCTACACGACGGTCGACCTGAACCACAAGCTTCATCAGTATCGTGGGCAGCACTGGATCGGCAGCGCGCGGTTCCGGAACGTCCAGGCCGTCGAGTCGTCCGGGGATACCGCCTGGTCGGCGCCTGCACAGGGATACGGCTACCAGGAGTACGTCCAGGCGCTGGCAGCGCTCGCGAGCGAACTCCGGGCCGCCGGCGTTGCGTACTCCTTGCAGATCGGGCTTCGTGGATGGAAGAGCAATTCGTACGATGATCCGTCGACTCCAGCGAACGAAGCGGACCTGATTCGCCAGATCATGATCGGCGCGCGCGTCGTGTACCTCGATCGCCTCGTCGATTCGACCCCGGCCGGAATGCTCGAGGAGGCCGTCGCGGGCCTCGCGCAGCACGGCGTTCGCTCGATTCCGATCGATCAGGGGTGCGATCTCTCGCGGAGTCTCCTCGGTCCCCCGGGAGCCCCCTCCCTCGCCCGTTGAGCCACGCGCACGTTCGGGTGATGCGGGCCCCGTCTGGCGTGGCCGCCGCGAGCTGCCTGCGTCAATCTCTGGATTCGCGCAGCCGGCTTCGTTCGCGGTGGAGGCGTCTTGAGAGACGTCCGCGTCGTCTTCTTGTACTCGGGTGAGTTCGATTCGACCGTCTTCGACTCGCAGGTCGTCGATTCGATCGTGGCATCCGGCGAACTCGGGATCGCGGTCGACCTCGTCGTTCTCATGCACGGTTCGCCGTATCTCCGAAGGCGCGCCCACAATCGGCAGCGACGCGAGGAGATCGCATCGCGGATCCCCGGGGATCTGCGCGTCTACCCGACGCTACGAAAGGAAACGTTCGCCGGGGATCTCGGGGCCGCCCTCGTACTTCTCGGCGACCTGTTGCGGACGCCCGCACGCCGTACGGTGATCCATGCTCGCGGAGACGGAGCCGCCTACTTCGCGAGCCTCTGCAAGCGCGTCGTTCCGGGTGTCCGCCTCGTCTACGACGTCCGGGGAGATTCGATCGCTGAGCACTCGCACTACGCGCGTCAGGCCGGCCTCCGAGTGGGGCTCCTGGATCGGAAGATCCGGCAGCTCGACCGTGAAAGGCGCGGAGCGTTGCAGGCCGCCGATGCGATCTTCTGCGTGTCGAGCGCTCTGCGCGACCGCCTCCTGGCGCGCTACGGGGGGTCGGAGGGTCGCTTCACGGTGATCCCATGCGTGGCAGACACGGGGAAGTTCTTCGTCGACGAGAACGAGCGGCGGACGACCAGGGAGGCGCTGGGGCTCGAGCGCCGCTTCGTGATGGTGTACCCGGGTCGGTTCGGCCGCTGGCACTACGGACCGGAGATGATCGGCATCGTCCGCGCAGTTCTTGCGACGAATGAGGACGCGTTCTTCCTCGTCCTCACGCCCGACGTGGAGGAAGCGAGAGCGCTCGCGAGCGCGACGTTGCCGGTGGGAAGTTTCGAGATCCGTGCCGCCCGGCACGAGGAGATCCCGCGCTATTTGCGGGCAGCAGACCTCGGCTTGCTGCTGCGCGAGCGAGATCCGGTAAACGAGGTGGCCTGCCCGACCAAGTTCGCCGAGTACCTCCTATGCGGACTGCCCGTACTGATCAGCCCCGGGATCGGGGATTGCACGGATTTCATAGCGTCCCACGCCGCAGGCGCGGTCCTCGACGCCGTCGAGCCCGCGCTCGCGGCCGAACTCGTTGCGGCGCTCCGGCCACGGCTCGGCCCCGCACAGCGAGCATCGATCGCGGCTGCCGGTCTCGAGCTGTATTCCCGAAAGAATGCGGCCATCCGAATCGCGGAAACCTACGGAACACTCGCCGGGGGGTGATCGTTCCTCGAATTCGGCGTGGCTGGGAAGCCGAGATCTCTCGAGAGAAGTGGGCTTCAGTTTCCGAGAATCCAACGACGGTACCAGAGCGTCATGTTGTACAGGGTCCAGAGGAGGCCGCCGAGGTGCATCTGCCGGCGCTGGAACAGGTGATCGACGTGGGCGGCAACGGCGGTCCCATCCAGCCACCCGTCGCGGACGAGCTCGGACGTTCTGAGGACCTCTCGGACGTCGCGGCCGAACTCGCCTTCGAACATCCACGTCGCCATCGGTGCCGGGAACCCTTGTTTCCTTCGCTCGATCAGATCCGCGGGCAGGAGATCTCCGACGGCACGCTTGAGAAGTGACTTGGTCTTTCCTCCAGCGAGCTTGAGACTCATGGGAAGCCGGAGGACGTACTCGACCAAGCGGTGATCGAGAAACGGGACTCTGCCTTCCAGAGACACCGACATCGTGATCTTGTCCACTCGCGCGAGGAGGAGCTCGGGAAGGCGCTGCCTGAGCTCGATGTAGCTCATCCGTGCAGCGACGTCGGACGTGGGCCAACGACTCTCGATCTCATTGTAGAACGCCGAGAGCACGCTCCAAGAACTCTCGGGCGGAATCCTCCGCAGGAGCCCGGCCTTCTCTCTGTCGCCGAGCAAGATCGCACCACCCCAGAAGATGCGCTCACCGTGCGCGACGCGCCGGACGTACTCCTCCCAGTTCGCCACTCGGTGCCCCACCGCGCGCATCAGCGGGCCCGCAACGGCATGCACAGACCTCCGCAAGCTGTCCGGCATCCTGCTCAGTGGCGCGAGACGCTTCGCGAAGGCGATCTGTTGGAGATACAGTGAGTAGCCGAGGAACATCTCGTCGCTGCCCTCGCCGACCTGGATCACCTTGATTCCGTGCTCGCGCGCGAGCTTCGAGACGTAATAGAGTGGGACGCAGACCGGATCGAGATTCGGCTCGTCCTGTTGGTGGATCAACTGAGGCATGTAGTCGAGCACGCTCGCCTGATCCACTACCACCCGGTGATGCTTCGCACCGTACATCTCGGCTACGCGGCTCGCGTGGTGCAGCTCATTGTGAGCTTCGGTGCCGGCGCCCGAGAACCCGACCGTGAAGGTCTCCACGGGTCGGTCCGTGCACTGCGACATGAGAGCCACGTTCGTGCTCGAGTCGATTCCGCCGGAAAGAAACACGCCGAATGGGACGTCGCTCATCATTCGGTCTCGAATCGCCGTCTTGAGGCGGGACCGGATCTCGCCGACGACGATCTGCTCGTCGGACCAGTCCGAAGGGGAGAGCCCTGGCGCGTCGAGTGCATCCCACCACCGCTCGACTCGGATCCCCAACGGGGACACGACCAGCCGGTGTCCCGCGGGAAGCTTCCTGATTCGCTCGAACATGGTTCCAGGGGCAGGGGTCGAAAGGAAGGTGAGGTTGTGCCAGAGCGACTGGCCATCCATCTTGCGGGGCACGAGAGGATGTTCCAGGAGCGCTCGGACCTCGGAGGCGAAGAAGAAATGCCCTCCTACATCGCAATACACGAGAGGCTTGATTCCGATCCGGTCGCGTACGACGAGGAGCCTGCTCTTTCGCGAGTCCCAGATCGCAAAGGCGAACATCCCGAGAAGTCTTTCCGCGCAGGAGTCGCCGGCGCGCTCGTACAGGCGGAGGATCACCTCGGTATCGCACCGGCTGCGGAAGCGCACCCCATCCGCCTCGAGCTCCCTACGAATCGCCGCGTGGTTGTAGATCTCCCCGTTGAACACGATCCAAACGGTCCCGTCATCGTTGGACATCGGCTGATGGCCGAGATCGGAGAGATCGATAATGCTGAGTCGTCTATGCCCGAGCCCGATCTGGAGCTCCGGATCGAAATGGAGCCCCCGACCATCCGGACCACGATGCGCCATCGCATCGGTCATCCGACCGAGCGTGTGCTCGTCGAGGTCGAAGCGTTCCGCTCCGTAGGCAAAGACTCCGGCAATTCCGCACATGGGTCGTCGGCTCCTCGAGCGCCGCCTGAACCGCTCGTGCTCCGGCCGAGCTGCGCGGCCCGTAGGCTAACATACGCACTCGCGGCTCGGGCGACCGCGGGTCGACCCGGCGAGACTCCGCGCTTCGAGACCGCCTCGGCGATGTCATCGATGCGCCCTTCTTTCGCGAGGTTGGGAGTGGAGTGACGTGACTGGACGCCAGAAGGATCGGCAGCGCCCGCTCGAGATCGCTCAGCTCGCATGGCTTCCGCCTCCGTTCGGCGGAGTTAGCGTGCACGTACAGCGACTCGTCACGCGACTGCGGGACGACGGAGCCCAGGTCCGGATGGTCGACCCACATCGCCGGAGCGAGCGGCACGCGCTGGTCGCGTATCGTCGAATCCATCGTGAAGCCATGGGAAGCATCGTTCACGCGCACGTCGCCGGGATCTGGAACTACGGCTGCCTCGGGGCGATGGCGGGGCTCGGGGCACGGGTCGTTCTGACCGTGCACGGCCAATCCCTGGAGGACGACTACTGCAGGACCAATGGATGGCAGAGACGCTTGATCCGCTCCGCCCTCCGGCGCTTCCGGGCGCTGATCGCCGTGAACGAAGTCATTCGCGACTTCGCTGTCTCAGAGATCGGTCTCGCGCCGGGTTCGGTGTTCCACATCCCCGCGTTCCTACCGCCGAGCCGCGAGTGCTTCGATCAGCCTGTGGATGCCGAAGTACAGAACTTCTTGGATCGATACCCGGTCGTGCTTTCCGCCAATGCATTCGACCTGACCTCTTACAAGGGCGTGCCGCTCTACGGCATCGACATGCTCGTCGACCTTCTCGTATCGGGCGCGAGTGATCATCCGGGTTTGGCGGTCGTGGTTTTCGTCTCGACGATGGCGGGCGGCGGCGAGGAGCGCCTGCGCGAGCTGGACGAGCTCGCACGTTCACGCGGCGTCAGAGAGCGCCTTCTGGTGGTGACAGGGTCGCGGCCGTTCGAGCCGGTTCTGGTGAGATCCACCGCTCTGCTTCGCCCGACGGTGACGGACGGAGACTCGGTGAGCATTCGCGATGCTCTCTGGCACGGGATCCCCGTCGTGGCAAGTGACGCCGTACCGCGGCCTCCGGGGGTGCGCACCTTCCGCAATCGGGATCCCCGCGACCTGTGGAGGGTTACGTCAGGAGTTCTCGAATCACTCGATCGGATCAGGGCGGAAGTCGCGGCGCTACCGAGACGCGATTCGTTCGATGACGTCGTCGAAGTCTACCGGTCGATGGTTTAGGTCGCGGCATGCGAAGGCTCGTCTCGAACTCCGCCGTCTATGGGCTCGGAAGCGTGGCGAACCAGGCGGTCGCCTTTCTGCTCCTGCCGCTCTACACACGCTATTTGACTCCGACCGACTATGGTGCGCTGGCGCTAGTGAACACTGCGGGGAGCATCCTCATCTTCACGGCGGCACTCGGGATCCACTCCGGGATGATCCGTGTGTTCTTCCAGTACGTAACCCCTGAAGAGCGACAGCGGGTCGCTTCGACTGCATTGCTCTTCGCGGCGACGCTCGCGTTCTTGGTCGGCGTCTCGTTGATCCTCGCGGGGCGGTGGGTCGTTCCCCTGATTTTCGACTTTCCGAACGCCTCGTCGTACTACCCGCTCGCCGTCTGCACATTTTGCGCTTCAGCCGTGAACCTCACGAGCCTGGCGATCCTCCAGGTCCAGCAGCGCCCTCGAGCCTACGTACTTGCGAGCGTCTCGGGCGTGTTCGTCTCGGTCGGGGTCAGCATCCAGCTGGTTGCGTTCGCGAGGCTCGGTCTCTTTGGAGTGCTCGTCGGGCAACTCGCCGGAGTGTTGACTCAGCTCGTGATCGGGCTCACCGCATCGTACGCCGTGATCCGGGGAGTGTTCTACGCGGGGGCTCTCCGCCGGATGCTCGACTTCTCGGTCCCGTTGTGGCCGACGAATTTCTCCGCATGGGTGCTCAGCATGGCAGACCGCTGGACGCTCAAGACGTTTTCCACGCTCGCGAGCGTGGGGCTCTACGCGCTGGGCTTTCGGTTCGGGATGATTCTCGAGACGCTCTTCGTGCAGCCCTTTCAACAGGCCTGGTCGCCTCACCTCTTCGCGAGTCTCGAGGACCCCGGATATCGCGAGATGATCGCTCGTGCGCTCGATTACTACGTGTTCGTGGGAGCATTCATTGCTCTCGGGCTCGGGCTCTTTGCGGGTGATGCGATTCGACTGATCGCGGACCCGGCCTTCGGCGGCTCAGAGCCGATCGTGTTCTGGATTGCCGTGGGATCGCTCTTGCGCGGGACCTCCACGGTGACCGTGGCGAGCATCCACATCGAAGGCAAGACGCACTACTCCGCGGGGGTGTATGTGGCGGCGACCCTGCTGAACCTGGTCTTGCTGCGATTGCTCGTCCCCGACTTCGGAATCTACGGCGCGGCTGCGGCTCTTCTCGTCACGTACGCGGCGGTCACCGCGATGTTTCTTGCCATCGCAAGGAGGCTGCATCCGATTCCGTACAGGCTTTCGAGGGTCTTCCTCGGGCTCGTGGCCGCCGTGTCGCTCTACTGCGCGTCACGGCTCTTTCCTTCGAGCACCGATGCTGCGAGTCTCGGTCTCAAGATTCTCCTCTTGGCGTCAGTCCCGGCGGTGCTCCTCGTCGCCGGTTACTTCCCGAGGGGTGATCTCGAGGCCATCCGGTCGGCCCTGGCTCGGCGTGTTGCGAGAATTAGGGTGCGATGACGGCCGGACGAGCTGGCGGGAGGGACGAATGAGCGCTGGCGCCGGCCGGGATCGAAGAAGGGGGCGAACGCCGCCTGCCCGGTGGGGAGGGCGGAGTGCGGACCGCGCCACCGCTCGTGCCGCACCTACGCTCGTCGCGGTCGTCGCACTGTCCATCGCCGCGACTGCATCGTCGGCGTCGTGGGCCCTCGCGACGGCCCCGAATCTTGCGCTCGGGCGCCCCTATACGATGGTGCCGAAGCCGAACTACCAGCTTTCGCTCGACCCCGGCGATGCGACGCAGCTCACGGACGGAGTCGTCTCGAACCAGAATCCCCTCTGGTCGCAGCGCACGACGGTGGGCTGGCAGAATGCCGACTCGGTGGACGTCACGATCGACCTCGGGAGCCTTCTCGAGATCGACGGAATCTCGTTCCGGACCGCGGGGGGCAAGGCGGGCGTCGGGTTCCCGTCTGCGATCGAGACCTACGTGAGCGACGACGGTCGGCGCTGGCGCTGGGTGGC
>CAJPFO010000186.1 GCA_905339255.1 Myxococcaceae bacterium | reverse complement strand
CGCGAAACCGGCACGCAAGCGCGGATCGCCTGCATTCCCGAGGGGCCATACGTGCTGGCGAACGTCGCGGGCGAGCTTCGCGGCCTAGGACGCCACGCGTAGCCGGCGAGGCTCGCCGCGGACCGCGAGCCATCCTGCGATGGGGTCGCGGCGAGCGTTCGGTTCACCGCCAGCGAACCGGAGCGGGCTTCTCGTCTGCGCTCGCCTCGCGCGCCGCCGCCGGAAATTGCGGAGCACGGGCAATCGCTTCCGAAAGCCGAACCGCCCGCTCGACCGGGAGCGCCGCCAGGATCTCCGCAGCTTTCGGCGCTCGTATCCTGCCGAGGAGCGCCGCGGCGAGTTCTGGGTCGAGCCCGTCGATCACCGCCGCGGCACGCTCCGCCGGCATCCGCGCGTAGATCTCCACGAGCCTTTCCATCCACTCGGCCTCGAGTGCATCGAGCCGATCGAGGCGAGCGTCGATCGCGACGCGAAGCGCCTCGAGCTCGGCCATTCGCGACTCGACCTCGGCGAGTGCCTGCGCGCCGCTCGACTCGCGCTCCGCGACCACGCGCTCGCGCTCGCGCAGCCTCTCGACGAGCTCGAGTGCTGCGCGCTCGCCCCTCGCATGCCCTTCGGGCGAGGTCGAAGCGGCCGCACCGGCTGCGATCGCCTCGCCCGCAAAGAGCGCGCAGGCGAGAGCCGCAAGGGCCGGGCGTCTGCGCTCAGCGACGCCCGACACCAGCTCCGTCGCTCCCGAGGTCGATCCGCCCTTCTTCGTCGAGTCTGCGAGCGACGTCGACGATCCGATCCTGCACCGCCTCGGCTTCGCTCCGCGAGGCCGGCCCGAGAAGGTCGAGCTCGTCGCGGATCTGTTCGGCCGCTCGCTGCGACACGTTCTCGAAGACCTTCTCCCGCATCGCGTCGCCCGTGATCGAGAGCGCCATCACCAGGTCCTCGATCGAGATCTCGCGGAGCAGGAGCTGGAAGCTTCGTCGATCGAGCCGACGGAGTTCTTCGAAGCGGAACATCCGGCGCCGAAGCGCCTCTCCGAGCAGTGGGTTCCGTCCGTCGACCTCGGCCAGGATCGGGTTCCCGGCCGAACGCGGAACCCTCGCGAGCGCGCGCGCCGCGTTCTCGACGCCTCCGATCGCCGCGGGCGGCCCGGATCCGGTCTCGAACAGGCTCGAAACGTCGTCCTCGAGCTCGGCGAGAACCTCTGCCGGAACGTCCTCGAGGGTGGCGATCCGGAGCACGACATCCGCGGCGAGCGATTCCGGAAGCGATCCCAGAACGAACGCGGCACGCTCGGGCGGGAGCTCGGCCACGATCAGCGCGAGCGTTTGCGGATGCTCTCCGGCGAGCGTCCGCGCGACGAACCCCGCCGAGAAGCGGGAGAGCCGGCGATCGATCCGGGACTCGTCCGAGCCGATCCTCCTCGCGAGCGGCGCCGACCGGGCGTCGCCGAGCGCACGGGCGGCGAGGATGGCGGCTCGCGATCGGCCGCCGACGATCGAATCGCGATGCGCGAGGAGAGCCTTCCGGAACTCGATCAGCACCTGGTCCCGAAGCTCGCCCGGCACCTCGCGAAGCCTCGCGACGGCGTCGAGGATCCGCGCGACCTCGTCGTCTCCGAGCCTCTCGAGAAGGGCCTTCGCTGCGTCCTCGGGCAGCGAGAGTGCGAGCACCGCCGCCTTCTCCACCCCGGTGAGGTCCTGGATCTCCACTAGCGATCCTCGAGCCATGCACGCAGCGCGGCGGCGGCTGCGTCTCGGTCGTGGCCCGGAAGAAGGCTCGCCGCGAGATCGTCGGGCAGCGTCGTCTCGATCCTCCCGGCTCCGGCGGCGACGAGCGAAGCCTCGAGGTCGGCCGCCGTCATTGGGAGCAGCGAAGCCTCGCCGAGTTCGATCTCGCGGCGACGCAAGGCGATCGCAACGAGGACCACCGCGAGCGCGGCGAGCCCCACGACGATCAGGGCCTCGATTCCGGGGTTTTCGATCCCGCCGAGGGCCCCTGCCGAGCGGAAAGGGATCCGCGCCACCGAAAGGATGTCGCCGCGCTCTGCCGAGAACCCCACGGCCTGTCGAACGAGGTCCTCGAGCGCGGCGAGTTCGGCATCGCCGAGTCCGAGCGCACGGATCTCGTTCGCGTCGACGAGCAGGGCCACGTGGAGGCGCCGAAGCTCTCCCGCCGGAGTCTTCTCCCGGACCACCTGCTTCGGGATCTCGTACTCGACGATCTCCGTCGTCCGCGCGCCGATCTTTCCTGCGCCGGGTTCTGTCGTTCGCTCCTCGCGCCGCTCGATCTGTCCCTTCGCGTCGAAGCGCTCCTCGCTCGACTCGCGCGCGTTCCAATCGAGATCGGCACGCACCTCGACCACCGCACGTCCGGACCCGAGAACGCGCTCGAGGACGACCTCGGCCTTGGTGCCGAGAGCGGCCTCGAGTGCGGCCTGCCGGGCGTCGTCGCGCTCCGGGACGCCCGTGTGCGTCGAAGGCGCCGGATCGGGCGGTGGCGCGCTCGAGACGAGGGCCGCGCCAATCGCCCCTCCATCCCGCGCGACCTGTGTCGCCGTGAGCCAGAGCGCGCAGCCGGACGAGACCAGCACCGACGCGACGAGCAACCTGCGCCGCCACGGCGGCCAGGCGCGCCACGCGGCGGCAAGCTCTTCTCTTCGGGTGCGAACCGTCATGCGGCGCTCCGGCGCTCTGCGCTCCGTTTGCCGCATCGGCTCACGGGGGGATCGTGTTGAGCGGCACGCAGCCGGCTCGCTTCGCGCTCGCTCTGCGTCCGCGCCCACGGCAGGCGCGGTGGCGATGGAGAGTTGCCTCTACTTCTTCGGGGAAAACCCGGAGGCGGTGAGATGCTCGCGCACACGGTCGAGTGTTCGCTCGCACGCCGCGAGCTCCGGCCAGATCTCGCGCGGATTCCGAGCCGAAACCTGCTGCGAAACCCGGTCGCTCCTCTCGTGCCGAAGCCCGATCCTGCGTTCACAATCGCGAATCCGTGACTCGAGCGTCCGGTCCCGGCTTCGGTGCGCGAGCCAGAGCGCGGAATCGCCGAGGGTTGCAAGCACTCGCACGCAGGTCGTCTCGTCCCCGGCGCTTCCGATTGCCGCGACGAGCGCCCGGACGAGCACCGAGCGAAAGCGCTCCTCGGCCTCGGCATCGAGCTCCGCGACGGGGGCCGCCTCGAGGAGCGCGAGCGCGCCTTGCAGATCCCCCGCGTCGAGACGTCGCTCCGAGAGCACACTCGCGGCAGCCGTTGCGACTGCCGGATCCGCCGAGCGAAGCTCGACGCGAAGCACTGCATCGCTACGCGACGCCCGAGCCGGCTCGCTGCGCGTGGCCCCGCTCGCGCGCGCGAGTTCCACCGTGGCCGTCGCCGGCTCTGCGAGGGTCCGCCCGGCGAGCGCGAACGCCGAGGCGAGGACGAGCCACCGCCCGGCGCGATCGGTCCGCCGGCTCGGCGCGGAGCCCGTGCGCGACGAAGCCGCCGCGCCATGCGCCCGTGCTTCGCGGCGCGACTCGGCGGGCGGAGCGACACGCCGCCCTCGTGCAACGTCACGCCGATCGAAGGGCGCCATCGGACGCAGCCTCCTTCGACTCGATCGGCTGCCCCCGGGGCGAAGCATTTCGCTCCGCCCCGGGGAGAGCCTGAAGGTCGGACGACCTGTTGGGGGGGATGTCGCCCGCGCCTTCCGTCCTCCTGCATCGGCTCCCTGGGCGAGAACTTCTCTGCGCCGCGAAACGCACGGTGCGCTCGCCCGCCGCTCCACCGCGTGGCTCGCACCGGCGACACGTTCCCCGGGGCCCTCTTGCGCGCGCGTCTGCGCGACGGCTGCCGACGCTTTCGGCCCCCGCCCGTGAGGCGTCTTTCACGGCTGCGAGCAAGCTGCCGCCCGCCGGACCCTGGACGTTTCGATCTGCAGGCCTCCACTCGCGCCGCCAGGAGACCGATCCGAATCCTGGTCCAGGAGGTTCGCTTGATCCCGGTCACCCGTCTCGACGGCACGCAGCTTCTCGTCAACGACGATCAGATCACGACCATCGAGCTCGCGGGGGAAACCGTGATCGCCCTCGCGAACGGTGATCGCCTTCGCGTCCTCGAGTCGCCGGACGAGATCGCGAATCGGATCGTCCGCTGGCGCCGACGCACGGCGCCCGGCGATCTCCTCGCGCTCGATCCAGCCGAAGCCGTCGCCCCGGCGCTCGCCTCTGCGCCGTCGTCTCGCGATCGGGGCCGCTCGGCGAGCGGCGTCTAGCCGAAGAGGCCGTCGGTCTCCTTCAGCACCGTGGCCGCCATCTCGAGGATTCCGTCGAGATCGTCGTCTCCGAGCCCGAGCGCCCCCCACGCCGGATGACGGCGCGGGTCGAGGTCGAGGACGGGCTCCCTCCGGCCGACTCCGAGGCGAGTGCAGACGCACGTCGACACCGTCGCGAGCGCGGTCAGCCGGCGGTCTTCGAGCGGGAGCAGCTCGAGGGCCTCCGGGGTGTGATGCATCCGGATTGCCGTCTCGAGCCGCGGCGAGAGCCGCCACTTCTCGGCGACCAGGGCGCCGAGCTCGGCGTGATCGAAGGCGAAGATCTCCCGCTCGGCCTCGACGAAGGAGATCCCTTCGTTGTAGACGCGGGCGACCACCTTCGAATACTCCTCGGGCGCCGCGTTGTTGAGCGCGATCTTTCCGAGGTCGTGGAGGAGCCCCACGGTGAACGCCTCTTCCGAGTCGACGTCGATGACGGGATGCTCGGAGAGCCTCGCGGCGACGACTCCGCACCGCGTCGAGTGCTCCCAGAGCAGCCGCTCGGTCAGTCCGAATCGCTTGAAGACCTCCTTGAGCGACGCTCCGAGGACGAGGTTCTTCACCGTCCGGAAGCCGAGCAGCGCGATCGCATGTCGCAGCGTTTCGATCCGGCGTGAGAAGCCGAACAGCGACGAGTTCGCGACCTTCAAGATCCGTGCCGCGAGCGCGGGGTCGCGCTCGATCACGGCCCGTAGATCGTCGGCGGAGGCGTTCGGATCCTCCGCGAGTGCGATGACCGTCGCGGCGATCGCCGGAACCGACGGAAGGTCCCCCACGCGATTCACGAACTGCTGGACTCTCGGCTCCATGGGTCGACGCTCCCTGCTGTCGCATTTCGGTTTCGGACGCTACGGATCGGCCGGAGCGCAGACGAAGGCGTACGGGCCTCGCCGCCGCTCGTGCGCAACGCTTCGACGGCGCTCCTCAACTCCGCCATCTGGTCGGCCAGACGGGCGATCTGCTCGAGCAACGCGGCTTCGCCAGGCGCGGGGCTCGGCCGCTCGGTGGAAACCCCGGGCGCCTCGACCTCGATCCGTACGAATGCCCGACGCCTGCCGAAGGGCCAGCGCGACGCCGGGACGAGCCGCGCAGATACGACGACCGCCTCGGGTCCGGCCGAGAGCCGGGCACGGCGAACGGCTTCGAGCAGTGTCGGGGCCTCAATGCGTCGCGTCGCCATCGCCCGCGACCTCTTCGATCTCGAGGGTGATTCTTGCGTCGGCGAATCGGGCGCGGCCCCGCGCGACGACGCGCCCATCGACCTGGAGCGAAGCTCCGGGGACGTCCCCGAGGTCGATGCAGATCCGCACGCCGCGCCGAAGCGGCAGCTGCCGGTCCGCACGCACGGTGGCCGACGGAGGGGATCCGGGTCTCCCCCACGTCGTCACCTCTTCGAGCGGCAGCGCGATCCAGAAGCGCGAGTCGGTCGCGAGCCCCCGCACCTCGAAGCGAGCGAGCAGGACGCCTTCGTCGCGACGGCTTCGGATCGCGTCGCAATCGAGGAGGCTCGTCTTGCGAGCGGCACGAGAGCGCTGCGGCCCGCCCGTCGAGTCGAACGAGTCGAGCAGCTCGCATGCGGCGCGCGAGAGCGCGCGCTCCTCGAGCGGCGAATAGCCTCGCTCCGGAAGAGGGTCGGCGGCGCGTGCGCCGCGGCCGCCAAAACGCAGCGCGAGCATCGTGTACGCGAGCGGGCGTTGCAAGAAGACGACCGTCTCGCACCCCGCCTGCGTCGAGACTCCCACGGCGAGGTCATGAGGGCCGAACTCCGCTTCGAGCGCCCCGAGACGCGCCGGGCCCGAGCTCTCGAGCGAGATGTGGAGCGGCGCCTGCGCGCGGTTCGAGAGCGTGCGGGAGGCTCGCGAGGCGAGCGCATCGAGGTCGCGCCGCAGCGCCTCCTGCTCCGGCTCGCCGCCTACGCTCATTGGACGACGTACTCCGTGAAGAGCACCGCGCGCACCCGCCCCGAGTGCAGAAGTCCGTTCAATCGCGATTCGAGATCGCGCTTGAGGAGCCTCCTGCCGTCGACGCTGATGGCGTCGGCGACCTCGAGGTCCGAGAGCACGCCGAGGATGCCGTCGCGCAGCTGCGGCAGACGCGCCTCGAGTTCGCTTCGCACCGCCGGGCTTTCCGCCTCGATCTCGAGACGCAGTTTGAGGTATCGCACGACGTCGTCGCCGTGCAGGTTCACGATGAAGGGATCGAGGGCCACGAAGCTCTCGCGGACCGCCTGCGGGTCGATGGGCGGAGCGTCGGGCTCGTCTTCGGCGACCGAAGCGCCCGCGCTCAGAGCTCGAGCCGGCCACGACCGCCCCGCCGCGAAGCCGATCGCCGTTCCGAAGAGGAGCGCCGCGGCGATCGCGAGCCAGCTCGCCGCGGCGAGCGGAGCGCGAGCGCCGACGGCCTGCGCTTCGCCGCGTCGTACGGGGTCTCGACCGGGCACTAACGTGACTCCAGCCGCGGCGGCGCCGCAGGTCGGACGACGGGGGGCGGATCGACGCCAAAGGCCTTGAGGCGGCGCCAGAGGGTCGTCGTCGAGATCTGCAAGATGCCGGCCGCGCGACGGCGGTTCCAGCCGACTCGATCGAGGGTCGCGAGGATCTGCCTGCGCTCGAGGCTCTCGAGGGTCGCGAGCTCGATCTCCGCACCGGTCGGCGATCGCGATTCATTCGGGAGCAAGCGTCGAAGCTCGCCGCAAGCGACCGGCTTGCGCACGTAGCTGCTTGCGCCGAGGCGCATCATCTCGACGGCCTCCTCGACCGTGGGCGCCGAAGAGCAGACGACGAGGAGGGCATCGGTCGCGACGCGAAGCCGAGCCACGATCGCGACGGCGGATCCAGACCGGGCCGAAACGTCGACGACCAGGAGATCGAAGGGGCCGCTCTCGAGCGCATCGCAAGCCTCTTCGGCGTCGGCCAGGGTTTCCACCCGGTCCCCATCCCGGCGCAGCTCGCGGGCGAGCGCGAGACGGGTGCTCTTTTCGGGATCGACGATCAGCACGCTCGCCACGAGCGGTCTCCTCGTCTCGCGTCGCGGGGGGGTGCGACGGGCAGCCAGACCTCGAAGAGCGCGCCGCCTCCCGGCGCGTCACGGACGACGATTCTCCCCCCGTGGAGTCTCACGACGGTTTGCGAGAGCGCGAGACCGAGCCCGGTCCCGCCCGCGCGGCGGCTTTCGAAAGGCTCGAAGATCCGGCGTCGCGCTTCGCGCGGAATGCCGGGCCCGGTATCGCTCACTGCGAGCGCCACACCGCTGCGTCCGGCGAGGCGCTCGCGGCCGACGTCGAAGCCGATCTTCCCGTACGCCGGGACGACCTCGGCAGCGTTCAGTCCGAGGTTCCAGACGACTTGCAGGATCCGATCGGAATCGATCCACGCGTCGGGAAGTCCCTCGGCGAGTCGGGTCTCCACCGAAACTCCTTCGGCGAGTCGCGGATCGAGCCGAAGCAGCCGAGCGGCGCGTTCGACGAGCGCTCCGAGGTTCACCGGAGCCGGCGAGAGGATGCCCGATCGCCCGAGCGCGAGAAGCTTCGTCGTGAGTCGTCCGAGACGATCGAGCTCCTCGACGACGAGATCGACGACCCTTGCGCACGAATCCCCGAGGCTCGCCTCGGCGCCGAGGCCGGCGAGAGCACGCCGCATCGCCCCGAGCGGGTTCCGGATCTCGTGCGCGACCGAGGCCGCGAGGACATCGAACTGGGCGAGCTCGGCCGACGCGGGGACGTCCGCGATACTGCCCCCGGCAGAGCGAGCGCCCGGCGCCGGAGCGCCCGCGCGCTCGCCCCGCAGGCTTCGATTCGTCGGCTCCACGCGATCCCCTCGATCTGCCCCCGGGGTCGATCGGCGAAATCCTCCGGCCTCTTGAGGGGAAGGCCCCTTCCACCGCGACCGCGCTGCCGCTGCGCTGCGCGCGAGCGTCGGGGCGACTCTCGAGGGCGCCTGCCGGGAGCTCGGAGGCCGAAGCCGGCAGGTCCCCGATGGCGGGCACGGGACGCTTTCGTAGGATCCGATCCATGCCGCGACCGTTCGCAAAGACGCTCGTCCTGCTCCCTCTCCTCCTCACCGGGCTCGCCGTCCTCGGCGGAGCCCCTGCGGCGGCCGAACCTCCGGCCGTGGTGCGGGCTTCGATCGTCGGAGCCGACGGCCCCCGAACCAGCGGCACGGCGTTTTTCTTGCCGGTCCCGGGAGGCTCGGGTCTCGTGGCGGTCGCGGCCGCGCACTCGCTCGATCCCGGCCTCCTCACCGGGGCACGCGAGGTCGAGTTCCGACTCGGACGCTCGCGGGAGACCGTGGCGCGCGCCACGCGGCTTCTCGCTCCGCCGGGAGTCCCGCTTTCGGCTCCGGGCGGCACCGTGCGGGGCGACTTCCTCGTCTTTGCACTCGAGTCACCCCCGACGAAGGTCCGTTCGCTCGAGGCGGATCCGCTGCTGCCGTCGGCGCGCCGTCGCGTCCAGATCGCAGGAGTCCCGTCCCAGGTGCCGAGCGATGAAGATCATCTCTTCGGCACGGTCGTCTCGGCGAGCGACGAGAAGATCGAGATCGAGCTCGACGCTGCGGCCGACCTCCGTGGCTGGGGGGGCGCCCCCGTTCTCGATCACGGCTCGAAGAAGGTGATCGGGATCCTGCAGGCCGCGTGGCCGAAGGACGGCACCTTCTACGTCGCGGCGTCTCCGATCGAAGCCGTGACCGATGCCCTCGCGCAGCCGCTCGACGGCGGAAGCGGTCGCTCCTTCGCGAGCTTTGCCGGGGATTCCGCCGCTCGAAGCGTCGCCGCGCATCGAACACCCATCGGTGTCGCCCGGAGCGTTCCCGATCCCTCGCCGGCGAGCGATTCGGATCCGCGCGCCTCTCGCGAGACAGCCGCCGGGTCGGTCGCGGCCGTCGGTCCCGAGACGAGCGTCGCCGCGCCCCTTCGCCCCCCGGGCGAGAGCCTCGTCGGCGGAGGAGGCGCCGCGGACACCGAACTCAAGCTCTCCGTCGAGCGGCCTACCGACGGCGAGGTCGTCGGCGACCCGAATGGAGCCTTCGTGACGGGACGCGCGCTCGCGACCGGTGGCGACATGAAGCACTTCGACGTCATGCTCGTCATCGACACCTCCGGATCGACCTTCGAGCCGACCGGGGCCGACGTGAACGGAAACGGGGTCGTGGGTACCGCGACCTTCGGCGGGATCTTCGGCATCGGAAGCACGGATCCCGGCGACTCGATCCTCGCCGCCGAAGTGGCCGCGGCCTTCAAGCTCCTCGAAGGCCTCGACCCGCGCAGCACGCGGGTCGGGCTCGTGAGCTTCGCCGGAGAGCCCCAGGACGGCGGCCTCTTCGCGGGGCAGCCGCCGCCGGCCGCCATCACCGAAGAGCCGCTCACGACGGACTACGATCGCATCCGCCGTGCGCTCGGTGCGGTGCTGCAACGAGGTCCGGCTGGTGCCACCCACATGGCCGCCGGGGCCGATCAGGCGACCGTCGAGCTCAAGGGGCTGCGCGGAGCACTCTCACAACCCGACTCGCGCAGCGAGAAGATCGTGCTCTTCCTCACCGACGGGCAACCGACGCTCCCGGCAGGGCCGGGCTTCGACTCCGTGAACGTCGGAGCGGTGCTCAAGGCGGCCGAGCGGGCGCGGCGGATGGGAGTGCGCTTCCACGCCTTCGCGATCGGCCCCGAAGCGCTCGCCGGCCCGGTGGCGGCGGTCGAGCTCGCGGCACGCACGGGCGGCTACTTCACGCCCGTCCGACGCCCGGGCGACATCGTGCAGGTCGTCGAGCAGGTCCGCTTCTCGAACGTCGAGTCCGTCTCGTTGCGGAATCTCTCGACCGGCGAGACGACGAAGCATGCGATCCTGAACGCGGACGGGAGCTTCGGCGCCCTCGTTCCCCTGCAAGCGGGTCTGAACCGGATCGAAGTCACGGCCCTCGCCGACGACGGATCGAAGGCCACCCAGGTCGTCCAGGTGAGCTATGCGCCGGGAACCGCCGCGGCCGTGATCCCGCGTGAGCTCGTCCCGCTCCGCAACCGCCTCCTCGAGCGCAAGCTCGTCGAGCTTCGCCGCGAGCGCACCGAAGTCGAGCTCCGTGCGGTCGACCAGACGCGCAAGGAGCTCGCGGTGGAGATGGAGCGCGAGCGCGCCAAGGCGCAAGAGGCGGCCGATCGACAGCGCAAGGAGCTCGAGCTCGACGTCGAACGGAACAACGATCCGTAGCCTCCATCTCGGACGCCCTCGTTCGCGACCGGGACGCCCCGGGGCAAGACCCTTTCACCGCGCGATCCACTGCGAGCTCTGATCGGCCTCGACCCATTCCCACGCGCCGCGTACCCTGCGGGGCGTCCTGGGGAGGCCGGATGTCGCAGGTCGGTCCGTCGATCGAAAGCACGGGGCTTCTCGGCGAGGAGCTCCTCGAAGCCTGGGCGTTCCTCTCGACCGGCGAGCGCGTCGAGGGATTCCGGCTCCTTCCCCCGGACGAAGCCGAGGAGTTCTTCGTCTCGCTCGCGGGACGCGATCAGGCCGACCTGCTCGCCGCGCTCGGACGAGCCGAGCGTCAGATCTGGCTTCGTCAGCTCGCACCCGACGACGCCGCCGACGTCGTCCAAGCCTCGTCCGAGGCGGCACGCGAGGATCTTCTCGCGCTTCTCGATGAGGTGACCCGAAAGGAAGTCGCAGCGCTGCTCGCCTATGCCGAAGACGACGCGGGGGGCCTCATGAGTCCGCGATTCGCCCGCGTGCGCCCCGACATGCGGGTCGACGAGGCGATCGCGTACCTCCGCCGGCAGGCGCGCGAGCGGCTCGAGACGATCTACTACATCTACGTCCTCGACGGCGAGCAGCGGCTTCTCGGGGTCGTCTCGTTCCGGGACCTCTTCGGCGCGCCCGCGGATCGCACCGTCCGCGAGGTGATGCAGAGCGATCCGATCCGTGTCCCCGAGGACCTCGATCAGGAGAGCGTCTCGCAGCTCATCGCCGAGCACGACTTGATGGCGATGCCGGTGGTCGACGCCGATGGGCGGATGAAGGGAATCATCACGGTCGACGACATCGTCGACGTGGTCCAGGAAGAGGCCACCGAGGACATCCAGAAGCTCGGCGGAACCGCGGCCCTCGACGCGCCCTACCTCGACGTCGGCGTTGCCGAGATGGTTCGCAAGCGGGGCGGCTGGCTGCTCGTCCTCTTCGTCGGGCAGCTCTTCACGGCGACCGCGATGGCGCATTACGAAACCGAGCTTGCGCGAGCGCTGGTGCTCGCGCTGTTCCTTCCGCTCGTGATCTCGAGCGGCGGAAACTCTGGATCGCAGGCGAGCACGCTCGTGATCCGCGCGATCACGCTCGGCGAGGTGAAGCTTCGCGACTGGTGGCGCGTGTTGCGGCGCGAGATCGCGAGCGGTCTCGCACTCGGGACGTTGCTCGGGGTCTTCGGTGTGTTGCGGATCGTGCTGTGGCCCTCGAGCGAGCAGGCCTACGGCCCGCATTACGGGCTCGTCGGCCTCGCCGTCGGGTTCTCGCTCGTGGGGATCGTGCTCTGGGGCGCCGTCGCCGGCGCAATGCTCCCCTTCCTGCTGCGCAGGCTCGGCCTCGATCCCGCAGCGGCGTCCGCTCCGTTCGTCGCGACGCTGGTCGACGTCACCGGCCTCATGATCTACTTCAACGTCGCGGCCATCGTCCTCGGCGGGACCCTCCTCTAGGAAACCGACGTCGATCAGCGACGAGCCGTCTCCCGGGGCGGCCACGGTGCCATCTCGCGCACGCGCCCGAGCTCCTTCGGCATGCGCTTCTTGCGATGCCGGGACTGCCACTCGCGGAAGCGCCGGAAGGCCTTGGGGCGCTGGCGCTCGAACCAGGAGAGGAACTCGTCCGAGTTCGTGAAGAGCCACTTGTCCGCGGGCTCGTCGCCGAGCTGGCGCTCGCATTCGTTGTGATCGAACTCGCGACAGATCACCGGGCGGGTCTCGTAGATCCCGCACATCCCGGTCGGCTCGAGATGGCGACAGCGCGTCTCGAACTTCACGAACCAGCCACCGTCGAAATCGACGAAGACCGACACGCCCGGATGGACCAGGTACCAGATCAGGTAGTCGTACTCGTGCATTGCCGTGGGAGCGTCGATCTCGATCGCGACGTAGCGGCAGCACTGGGCACAATCGAAGCACGGGTGGTCGGCCGCGAGCCCGACCGCCGACGGCGCCCTCCGCTGCGCCCGACGGCGCGCCAATGTCCTGCCGAGCGGCGAGCCGCCGGCCTCTCCGTTCTTCCGCATCCCCTCCCCCCGCGAGACTATCCGAGCTGGTCGAGATACTCCGACAGTCCGTAGCCCGTCCGACCCTCGCAGCGCCACTCGGTCATGCCCTCGCTGATGCGGGTGATCGCGCCGTTGCGGCGGTTGCGGAGCGGAATCATCGAGATCACCTTGCCCTCGACCCGAAGTGTGCTGCCGTCGACGCAAACCAGCTCGGCGCGAAGGCCATCGTGAAGACGTTCCGGCCCGGCGAAGTCGGTGTCGAGCCGGACCTCGCGGACGAACGTGAGGCTCTTGCCGCGGTGCACGAACCCGCTCCGGGTCTCGCTTCCGTCCTTCGACGCGACGATGCTCGCCATGAAGCCGAAATCGTCGCCGAAGTTGGCCGTGAGCCAGCGGTACCAGGCGGGCGCCTGCCAGGAGCGCGGCCCCCAGGAGTGATCGCGAAGGCCGAGGCCGTCGAACTCGTAGCGTCGCCCCTCGATCTCGATCGATCCGGTCGCGCGATGGTGCTGCTCGTAGTGCCCCTTTGCGAACTCCATCTCGTGCGAGGACGCCGCCCCCACGCGCTCGCCTCCGAACATCGGCCCCACGCCCTTGATCGCGAGGTCGAGGTCGACCGCGACGAAGGGATTGTTCTTGAACGCGGCTCCGGGGTCCGACATCTCGAGCGGACGCGCCAGCCGGCACGCCTTTCCGTGGTACGAGATCGCGAGCCGCTCGAAGGGCGTCTCGACGGCGAAGCGCGCGCCACCCGCGTCGAACGCGGAGTTGTCGGCGATCTCGGCCCGCTTGAAGTTGAAGAGCACCGAGGCGTCCGGCTCGTAGAGGCAGATCGTCATCTCGGCGTGCCCTTCGTTCGGCCGGTTGCCGAGCCGGACGAAACCTCCTCGGCGCTGGGAAACGTCGAAGAAGTTGAAGTACATGCTCTCGTTGTAGTTCGGCTCGCCCGTGTTGGCGTGCATGAACTCGTCGGAGGGGTCGAGGCGGACGATCGGGATCCTGGATGCGCTCATGGTCCGTCCATTCTAGTGCGCCTCGCGGCGATAGGGTCGTCCGAGGTCCCGAGGCGCGCGGGCGCGCCCCGTCGCGATCGCGAGGACGGCCAAGGTGAGCACGTACGGGAGCGCGAGGGCGAGCGGGTATGGGACCGCGAGCCCACGCGCCTGGAGTCGGAACTGGAGCGCCGTCGTGGCGCCGAAGAAAAGCGCAGCCGCGGCGCAGCCGATCGCATTCCAGCGTCCGAAGATCACGATCGCGAGCGCGATGAAGCCCCTCCCGGCCGTCATGCCCTCGCTGAAGGTGTTCGATTGCGCGAGCGGCAGCATCGCTCCCGCAATCCCCGCGAAGGCCGCGCCCACGGCGATCGCACCGATCCGGACCGCTGCCACCCTGACTCCCTCTGCATCCGCCGCGCGAGCCACCTCGCCGACCGCCCGCCAGCGCAGACCGGCCCGGGTTCGCGCCAAGAAGAGGGCCACGCAGAGCGTTGCGGCGAGGCTTGTCGGAACGAACGGAGTCGCGCCGAAGAGCGCGGTACCGACGACGGGCAGGCTCGCGAGCCCGGGGATCTCGAGCGGACCGACGACCGGTGCGGCCGGGATCCCTCCCGGGAAAAGCGATCGCAACGCGAGACCCGTCGCACCGAGCGCGAGCAGGTTGACGGCGGTTCCGACGACGATCTGGTCGGCGCTCCGAAGCACGACGAACCACGCGAAGACCATCCCGAGCGCGACGGACGCCGAGACTCCCGCCGCGACGCCCAGTCCCGGGCTCGCCGTCGTCACCGCGACGGCGAACGCAGCGAAAGCCCCCGTGAGCATGAGCCCCTCGATCCCGATGTTCACGACTCCCGATCGTTCGACGAGGAGCTCGCCGAGCGCTGCGAACAGGAGCGGTGTCGCGAGCCGGAGCGCGGCTTCGAGGAGCGCGTCCATCACGCTTCTCCTTCGCTCGGCACGCGCTCGCGCGCGAGCGAGAGCCTGCCGAGGGCGAACCCGACCGAGAGCAGGATCACGATGCCCTGGACGACCTGGGTCGCGACCGACGGGATCGCGGCCTCGCGCTGCATCGCGAGCGCCCCGTTGGCGAGCGCGCCGAAGAAGAGTGCCGACGGAATCACCGCGAGGGGAGCGAGGCGAGCGAGGAGCGCGACGGCGATCGCCGTGTAGCCCGGGCCCGGCGAGAGACCTTCGTAGAGTCGGCCCGTCATCCCCGCGAGCTCGACCGCACCGGCGAGACCCGCGAGCCCTCCCGCGAGCGCGAGCGCGAGCGTTCCGAGCCGCTCCGGGGAGAGGCCCGCGAAGCGTGCCGCCTCGGGGGCGTGCCCGACCGCACGAAGCCTGAATCCGACGGCCGTCCGATCGATCAGGAACGCGACGACGAGCGCAGCGATGAGCGCGAGCGGCACCCCGAGATGCAAGCGGTCGAGAGCCGGAAGCATCGCTCCGTGCGGGAGCGGATCGCTCTGCGGATAGGCGCGCGGAGCTTCTTGAAGCGGCCCCTGGATCGCGTAGGCCACGAGCTGGATCGCGACGAAGTTGAGAAGGATCGTCGAAATCACCTCGGAGACGCCCCGCGCGGCTCGCAACCATCCCGCGAGGGCGCCGAAGCCCGCACCTCCGAGCGCACCGGCGACGAGAACGGGCGCGACGAGCCATGCCCCGCCGTCGGCCGGAAGCCAGCGCGTCGCGACGAAGGTCGCTGCGAGCGCGCCGGCGTAGAGCTGGCCCTCGGCGCCGATGTTCCACACGCCGCACCGGAACGAGAGCGCGACCGCGAGGCCGGTGAGCAGAAGCGGCGTCGACTTCTGGAGCGTTCCGGTCCACGCCGCTGGGCTTCCCCCTGCGCCGCGCACCAGTGCCTCGAGCGCGCCGAGCGGCGCGTGTCCGAGCGCGAGCAGGACGCCCACCGCGATGCCGATCGAAGCGAGCGCCGCTGCGATCGGCGAAGCCAGGACGCGGAGGCGCTCCTTCAAGCCGCATCCCCTACGGAAGTCTCACCGAGCAGGATCGCCCCGAGGCGGGCGGTATCCGTGTCGCGGGCGACGTCGAAGAAGCGGCCGCGAACCATCGCCACGACACGGTCGGCGAGCGCGAGCACCTCGTCGAGCTCGGTCGAGACGAGCAGCACGGCCCCTCCCGCGTCCCGCAAGGCGAGGATCTGCTCGTGGACGAAGCGTGCCGAACCCACGTCGAGGCCTCGTGTCGGATTGACCGCCACGAGAACGCGCGCTCCGCTCGCGAGCTCGCGAGCCACCGCAACCTTCTGCGCATTTCCTCCCGAGAGTGTCGCGACGTCGCGGTCGGGGTCCGGCGGATCGATCCCGAAGCGCCGGATCGCCTCGATCGCGTTCTCTCGCGCAGCGGGACGCCGGTAGAGCCCGCGAGCGAAGAGCCTCCCGCCATCGTACGAGGATTTGACCGCGAGATTCTCGGCCACGCTCATCCCCGGCACGAGGCCCCCGCGCTCGCGTTCACCGGAAACGTGGGCGACGCCGGCCGCGCGCAGGCTACGGACCCCGGGGCGAACGCGCCGGCCATCGACCTCGATCTCGCCGGCCACGGGCTCGCGGACTCCCGCGAGCACCTCTTCGAGCTCCCTCTGCCCATTGCCGTCGATGCCGGCCACGCCGACGATCTCGCCCGCGAAGATCTCGAGCCGCAGCCCGCGCAGCCGGCCTGCCTCCCGCGATCCGGGCGCCTCGAGGTCGCGAAGCGCGAGCGCCGGCGGGCGCCCTTCGATCGCGACCCGCGCCGCGCGGGCGAGCGGGGGAATCTCGTGGCCGAGCATGAGCCGACCGAGCTCGGTGGCCGACGTCTCACGCGCCGACACCGTCGCCTCGACCCGCCCGCGGCGGAGCACCGTCACGCGATCGGCAATCTCACGGATCTCGTCGAGCTTGTGCGAGATGAAGAGCAGCGCCACGCCACGATCCCGCAGACGTGCGAGCGCTGGAAAGAGCGCTCGGGTCTCCGCCGCAGTGAGCGCCGCCGTGGGCTCGTCGAGCACGAGGACGCGGGCTCCGCGATCCAATGCGCGCAGGATCTCGGCTCGCTGCCGCTGGCCGACCGAGAGATCCTCGACGCGAGCGTCGACCGGAACGTCGAGGCCGAAGCTCCCGGCGAGCCGCTCGACGCGTTCGCGCTCGCGCGCGGGGCGAAACCAGACCGGCGCGGTCGCAGCGCCGAAGCAGAGGTTCTCGGGGACGCTCATCGCCGGCACCAGTGTCGAATGCTGGTGCACCATCGCCACTCCGGAGCGGAGGGCTGCTCGAGGCGACCAGGGGCCGGGGACGACCTCCGCGCCGGCCACGCAAAGGCTTCCGGTGTCGGGGCGGACGAGCCCGATCAGCACGTTCATGAGCGTCGACTTCCCCGCGCCGTTCTCTCCGAGGAGCGCGTGGATCTCGCCGGGAGCCACGTCGAACGAAACGCCATCGAGAACCCGCCGCCCGGCGACGAAGGATTTCCCGACGTCCGAAAAGGAGACCGCGGGCGCGAGGCTCAGAAGTTTCCCCGCGGCACCTGGAGCTCGCCGGAGCGGATCTTCGCGGCGAGCGCCGCGAGCTCCTGGAGCACGGGCGCCTCGATGCCTCCCGAGAGCCCGGCGTTCAGCACGAAGCTCACGATGCCCTCGCCCATTCCGAGCCGGATCGGCTCGGCGCGAAAGCTCCCGGATTCGACCCGGCGGGCCACCTCGACGAAGGCGGACGGAACGTCGAGGACCGCCGAAGCGAGGACGACGTCGGGCGCCATGTCGTTCTGGTTTCGATTCGTCCCGAAGGCGTAGACCCGAGATCCCTTCGCGGCACGCTCCTGCACGGCCTGGAACACGCCTCGCCCCGCATCGTTCACCTGGTGGATCAGGAAGTCGGCACCCTCGTCGAGAAGCGCCGTGGCCGCCTCGCGCGCCGCCGGAACGTCGTCGAAACGGCCGAGGAAGACCTCACGCACCGAAACGCCGGGACGAGCGGCCTCGGCGCCGGCACGGAAGGCGACGAACGTGCTCCGGATCGACGGGAGATCGACGCCGCCGATCGCCCCGAGCCTTCCACTCGACGAGAGCTTCGCCGCGAGCCAACCACAGAGGTACGTCGCCTGCTCGAGCTCGAAGACCATCGGCGCGAGATTCGGCAGCACGGTGTTGCCCGAGGTCGTGACGAAGACCGTCTCGGGGTAGGACGGCGCGACACGCGCGGCCGCCTCCTGGTACTCGAAGCCATGGCCGAAGACGAGGTCGAAGCCGTCTCGCGCGTAGCTTCGGAACTCTTCTTCGAACTGCGCGGGGCTCTTCGTCTCGACGTGACTCACCCGGGCACCGAGCTCGCGCTCGACTCGCTCGAGGCCGTCGTAGGCGGCCTGGTTCCAACCCCCGTCGGAAATCGAGCCGGGTGTGAGGAGCGCGACCCGGAAGGTCTCGGTCTGCTGCGTCGTCTCGCCGCCGCAGCCCGGGAGCGCCGCGACGAAGCAGCCGAGTGCGACGAGAAGGGCGGCCCGAACGAGCATCGCCGGGGCAGTATTGCAGCGGAAGGGGGGGCGTCAACGACGCGTTGCGATCGTACGGGGCGTCCGTCAGCGGGGCCGCCGGAAACCCGGTCACGGCCGATCCGACCGGGTCGCCCCGGCGTGCGGACGGGCGCCTCCTAGCGGGCCGGGGTACGCCCTGCGATCAGGCTCTCGAGGCTCTGGCCGCGCACCGTGAACTCCTCGGTCTCGCTGAAGACCTTGAGGGGCACCCAACCCGGCACCTCGGAGAGTCTCGGCATGCCCTGGGTCATCGCTCCCGTCGGATCGATCACCCAGGGATCGTTCCGATCTTCGAACCAGAGCGTCACCATGTGGTGTTGACGGTCCGAAGGCCGGAAGACGATGGCACGGTACACCTCCTCCTCCCGGAAGCCGAGATCGCGGAGCGTGTGATACGTGAGGAGCTCGAGACCGTCGCAATCGTCGCCGTTTCGGGCGAGCGTCTCGGCGAGGGTCGCCCAGTGGTCGACCGGGCCGTCGGGGATGTAGTGCTGCTTCGACGTCGCCTGGATCCAGGCCGCGAGCTCGCGCGCGAGGCTCCTCTTTCGGTCGGCGCGGAATGCGAAGTAGTCGGAACGGAGATCCCCGCGCGGCTCGCCCCGTACCGAGCGCCGCTCGGCAGCCCCGGCCGGCGGGTTCGAGACCGCCTCGGCCGGACGCAGCAACTCGACGTCCGGAAGCGCGCGCTCGCGCGCCTGCCAGCTCGCGATCTGCGGGCTCCACGGGTCGTCGGTGCGCGGCGTCTCGAAGTATCGGAGCGGGGTCTCTGCGAGCGACGGCCGGGGGGCCGGCGACGTCGCGCAGCCCGCGCCGAGCGCGAGCGCCGTGGCGAGTACGGCAAGACCAGGGAGCTGGCGGTGGGGGACGCCCCTCATACCCGGACCGGTCGGAGGGAAAGCTCCCCAGCTTGAGGCTAACTTCCTGTTCCTGAAAGGCTTTTTTCAATGCGAACGGGAAAGGATCGGAGCGTCGCGCCCCCAGGCGCGCGCTTGCCGCTCCGACGGCACGCGACGGCGTGGCAGCGCGGGCGCAGCCTGCCGGCAGGCCGACCACCCTCCCGCGACGCCACGCGGCGGCCTCGGGCGTCCTGCCTCGCGCGACGCCCCGGCGGTGCGCCGCTAGGCGGGAATGTCGAAGAGGTGGACGAGGATGAAGAGCACGACGAAAAAGGCCGTCATCGCCGGGATCCCGCCCACGATGTAGGCGATCGAAACGGAATCGACGATTCCCTTGGGCTCGTGAGCGGCCATCTTCTGTCTCCCCCTCTCCGTTGCGCGCTGCCTCGCGGAGCGATCGTAGGCGAAAGGATCCGCCCCGGCTAGGGAGTTGCGACGACGCGCTGGCCATCTCGCGTGGGCGCTTCGCCCACCACGATCGACTCGCCGCCGCGGAGCCCGGAACCGATCCGGACGGATTCCTCGAAGATCCCCGCCTGCTCGACGTAGGTCTGGACGGCGCGACCGTCGGCGACCACCCAGACGAAGCTTCTCCCGTCGCTC
>CAJPFO010000185.1 GCA_905339255.1 Myxococcaceae bacterium | reverse complement strand
GGGCGAGCCGAGCAGCGAGCGCTCGGTGTCGTCGATCTCGGCCAGGGACTGCGCCTCGGCAAGGTCACGAACCATCACGGCAAAGGGCTTCTCATCGCGCTGCTTGCGTTCGCGAAGCGTCGCGACGGCCTCGTCCGAGGTGGCATCGCAGGCGAGGTGATGTCCCCCGAGCCCCTTCACCGCGACGATCCGGCCGAGACGGATCGCCCGAGCGATCTCGTCGATGGGGTCGTCCGAGGCGAGCCGCCTTCCGGCGCCGTCGACGAGCCGGAGCGAAGGACCGCAATCGGGGCAGGCGTTCGTCTCGCAGTGGAAGCGGCGATCGTCGGGATCTTCGTACTCGCGCCGGCACTCGGCGCACGGCGCAAATCGCGACATGGTCGTGGTCGAGCGGTCGTAGGGGACGCCGAGCGCGATCGTGTACCGGGGACCGCACGCGGTACAGCTCGTGAACGCCCACGCGAAGCGGCGGTCGGATGGATCCAGGGTCTCGCGCAGGCAGTCGTCACAAGCGGCGCGATCGGGCGCCACCGAGAGTTCGACGCCACCGCGGGCCTCGCTCGACCCGATCGTGAAGCCGCGCGGGGCCTCGGTCACGAGTTCGTCGCAGCGTAGGCCCGAGATCTCCGCGCCGCTGGGCAGCGCCGACCGAAGCGTCTCGACGAAAGCGTCGAGGTCCGCCGGCTCGCCGAAGACCTCGATCGTCACCCCGGACGCCTCGTTGCGGACGCTTCCCACGAGGCCGCGTGCGATGGCCGTCCGACTCACGAAGGGCCGGAATCCGACTCCCTGGACGGTCCCCCGCAGCAGGATCCGACGCCCCGTCGAGGCGCGGGCTGCGGGCTCTTCGCCGCGTTCCTGGCTCTGCACCGATGCGACGGTAACGCTCCGCCCGCGAGGCAAAAAGCCCGTTATAGCCGGGACCCCCGCCTGCCGAAGGCACGTGAGTCGCGACCCGCATCGGCCGGGCTCGCGGTCGCGGAGGCGAGCGGAGCGTGTCCGAGCTCACGGTCTATCTCGAGGTCTTCATCGCACTCTACGTGCTCGTCAACCCGCTCGAAGGCATCCCGATGTTCCTCGCTCGAACGCAAGGCGCCTCGGAAGAGCTTCGGCGGGCCGTGGCTCGGACCGCGGCGTTCGGGGTGACCTCGATCCTGCTCGCGTCGCTCCTCGTCGGTCATCCGCTGCTCGAGGTTCTCGGCATCTCGATCGGCGCCTTCAGCGTGGCCGGTGGTGTCATCATCTTCCTGATCGCGCTCACGATGGTGCTCGGAAGCTCGGGTTCGTCGAAGCCCACGCGAAGCCCGGACGAGGGATCCGAGGATCTGCGACGCTTCGCGCTCGTTCCGCTCGCGACGCCGCTTCTCGCCGGCCCGGGTGCGATCGGCACCGTGATCGTCTACGCGAGCCGCGGCGGAGCGTCCGGCGTCGGGGAGCTCGAGCACCTGGCCGTTCTCGCAGGGATCGTCTTCCTCGTCGGGACGGCGACCTGGTTTGCCCTTCGCGCGGCCGATCCGCTGCGGGAGCTTCTCGGCGACACGGGAATCGATGTCTCGACGCGGATCTCGGGGATCCTCGTTGCGGCGATCGCGGTCGGGATGATCCAGCAGGGCCTCGTCGCGCTCTTCCCGATCCTCGGTCGCTAGGCGCTGGCCGCGAGCCTCCGGTCGGGCCGGCGCCCCCGGGTCCGAGGCGTGCGCGCGCACGGCCGGTCGCAGGGAAACCCCCGAGCGCCGCTTCCGGTCTCGTGCCGGTCCGGGAGCGGCCCGGGATCCCGCAGTTTCCCTCAACTTCTGCACGCCCTTGCCGAAAAGAGTGGCGATCCTGCGCGTCGGGACGCGTGGGGAAAACCCGGACTCTTTCGCGAGGAACTGCGCCCATGTTCAACCCGCTCGCCGCGTTCTTCTCCAACGATCTTGCGATCGACCTCGGTACCGCGAACACGCTCGTCTTCGCCCGGGGCAAGGGAATCGTGAGTTCCGAGCCGAGCGTGGTCGCGGTGATGGCGCAGCCGGGCCGCAGCGACCGCGTGCTCGCCGTCGGCCACGAGGCGAAGGAGATGCTCGGTCGGACTCCCGACACGATCCGTGCGGTCCGACCGATCAAGGAGGGCGTGATCGCGGACTTCGAGGTGACGGAGGCGATGCTCCGCTACTTCATCCGCAAGGCGCACAACCGTACGCGGCTGGTGCGGCCCCGCGTGGTGATCTGCGTCCCGCCCTGCATCACGAGCGTCGAGAAGCGCGCCGTCCGCGAGTCCGCTCTTTCCGCCGGTGCGCGCGAGGTCTACCTGATCGAGGAGCCGATGGCGGCGGCGATCGGCGCCGGCCTCGACGTGACGGCGGCGACGGGAAACATGATCGTCGACATCGGTGGGGGCACGACGGACGTCGCCGTGATCTCGCTCTCGGGGATCGTGACCTCCATGTCGGTGCGCTGCGCGGGCGACAAGATGGACGAGGCGATCGTCCAGTACGTGAAGCGCAAGTACAACATGCTGATCGGCGAGCGGACCGCCGAGCAGATCAAGGTCACGATCGGCACTGCATCTCCTCACACCAAGACCGCGAGCATGGAGATCAAGGGCCGCGATCTCGTCTCGGGGATTCCGAAGGTCGTCGTGACGTCGAGCGAAGAGGTCCGGGAGAGTCTGATCGAGCCCGTTCACTCGATCGTCGAGGTCGTCCTCCAGACGCTCGAGAGGACGCCTCCCGAACTCGCCGCCGACATCGTCGACCGCGGCATCATGCTCGTCGGGGGCGGCTCGCTGCTGCGAAACCTCGACCATCTGCTTCGGCAGGAGACGAAGCTCCCGATCCTCCGCGGCGAGGACCCCTTCACGGCCGTGGCGACGGGAGCCGGGAAGCTCCTCGACAACCTCGAGCTGCTCCGCGACGTGGCGATGGCGTAGCGCGCAGATCGGCGCGGATCACATCCCGAATCCCGCTTCGATCGCGGCGAGGTTCGCGCGAGCGGCGCTCGCTTCGGTTCGCGTCGATGCGAGAACGGGGTCGCTCTCCTAGGCTTCTCGCATGGAGGAGCCCTGGGCCACTGCGGCGCTTCTCGCCGCGTGCGGATTGCTGCTCCTCCTCGCGGGGCTCGCGAGTCCGCTCTCGGGGCGACTCGGTGTTCCGGCGCTCGTGTTCTTCGTCGCGCTCGGAATCCTCGCCGGCTCCGAAGGGATCGGCGGCATCCCTTTCGACGATTTCGAGACCGCCTACACGCTCGGCACGCTCGCGCTCGTGCTGATCCTCTTCGACGGCGGACTCAACACGCCCATCTCGGTGCTTCGCCGCGCCTGGGCGCGCGCGAGCCTGCTCGCGACCGTGGCGGTCGTGATCACGGCGGCGGTGGTCGCCGTGGCGGCAATGGGCCTCGGTCTCTCGCCACTCTCGGCAGCGCTCGTCGGGGCCGTCGTGTCGTCGACCGACGCCGCAGCGGTCTTCTCGGTGCTCCGAAACAGCGGTCTCCGGCTCCGGACCTCGACGGCGGCGACCCTCGAGGTCGAATCCGGGATCAACGATCCGATGGCGGTCCTGCTCACGGCAGCCGTCACGGGGATCGCGCTCGGTGAAGTCGAGATCGGCTGGGGCCTCGCCGGGATGTTCGTGTCCCAGCTCCTCGTGGGCCTCGTCGGGGGGCTCAGCTTCGGCCTCGTCGGCAGGCTCGTGCTGCGGATCCTCGTGCTCCCGGCGGCAGGCCTCTATCCGGTCCTCACGGTCGCGCTCGCGCTGCTCGCTTACGGAGGGACCACGGTCGCGGGAGGAAGCGGCTTTCTCGCGGTCTACCTCGCGGCGATCGTCGTCTCCCACGGCCCCATGCCGTATCGCGCGGGGATCCGCCGCGTCCATGATTCGATGGCCTGGCTCGCGCAGATCCTCATGTTCGTGCTGCTCGGCCTGCTCGTCTTCCCTTCGCGTCTCGTTCCGAACGCCGACGAGGGGTTGGCGCTCGCCGCGGTGCTGGCCTTCTTGGCGCGGCCACTCG
>CAJPFO010000184.1 GCA_905339255.1 Myxococcaceae bacterium | reverse complement strand
GCGGTCGAGACTTCGGGGCATGCGGCGGCCGGCAGCTCATTGCCAAGCCGTTAGGCGGCCGTCGAACGGTGTTGCATGGATACCGTGTAAGCGATAGTCTTGGGGCGTGATCGCATCGTTCGGAGATCGGGCGACCGCGGACCTGTACCACGGCGTCCGCACGCGCAGGGTGCGGTCATTTCCGACTGCGGTCGCCACGGCAGCGATTCGGAAGCTCGACCTGCTGAACGGCGCTCACGCGCTTCTCGACCTGCGGTCTCCACCCGGGAACCGGCTCGAAGCCCTGCGGGGCGAGCTACGAGGCTTTCACAGCATCCGCGTCAACGATCAGTGGCGCATCGTCTTTCGGTGGTCCGAGGGAGCCGCGCACGCCGTGCGGCTCGTCGACTACCACAAGGGGTAGCCATGCAGCCGACCCACCGCATTCCCACCCACCCGGGCGAGATCCTCCTCGAGGAGTTTCTGGCTCCGCTCGGACAGAGCCAGGTGGCTCTCGCGGAGCACCTCGGCGTGCCCGTGCAGCGCATCAACGAGATCGTGCGCGGCAAGCGAGGCATCACGCCGGAGACGGCATGGCTGCTTGCACAGGCGCTCAACACGACGCCGGAGCTCTGGCTGAATCTTCAGGCGGCTTACGACCTCGCGAGGAGCCGTCCCGCCGCGAAGGTCACGCGGCTTCGGCGCGCTTCGTAGCCTGGCTGCCGAACAAGCGGCTGCAGCTGACGGCCGCGGTCGTTGGCGTGCGAAGTTGGTTCGCCGGCGGGCGGCCGGTCCGAAGTTGTCGCGCGGCCGCCCGCCGGTCGTGGTAGGGTGGTCTGCGCGCGGCCGGCAGCTCATTGCCGAGCCGTTAGCCCGCCCGGAAGGCGCTCAGCTGGCGCGCTTGAGGACGGCGACCTCCTTGCGGAGGCGAGGCCCAAGGCGATCGCGTTCGATCTCGAGGTCGTAGCGCATCTGCAGGTTCAGCCAGAACTCGTCGGTTGTTCCGAAATAGCGCGCAAGGCGGAGCGCCGTGTCCGCCGAGATCGACCGGGTCCCGTGGACAATCTCGTTGATCCGCCGTGCAGGAACGTTGATCTCCTTCGCCAACCGGTACTGGCTCAGTTCAAGCGGCTCCAAGAACTCCTTCTCCAGGATCTCTCCCGGGTGAATGGGCGGATGTGCTCGGCGCGGCATGGCTTCTCTCCTAGTGGTAATCGCAGATCTCGACGTCATGTGCTCCATCGGAGCGCCAGACGAAGCAGACCCGCCATTGGTCGTTGATACGAATGCTGTGCTGTCCGGCCCGGTCATGTCGGAGCCGCTCCAATCGGTTTCCCGGTGGGCTTCGCAGGTCTTCCAAGGCGTCGGCTGCGTTCAGCACGAGAAGCTTCCGGTGCGCTTGACGCTGAACTTCGGGTCTCAACCGGGCAACCCTCTGACGTTCGAAGACCCGCCTCGCGAGAGAGTCCCGAAAGCTGCGGATCATGCCATCAAGCTATCGTCCTGCGATAATAACGGCAAGCGTTACTATCACGGGGCGGGCTAACAAGGCGATGGAGCTGACCGGCCGCGGTCGGTGGCGTGCGGGGGCGGGTGGCCGCCGGTCGCCGCAATAGGGCGGTTGACACGGCGGCGTCCGGCGGTCGAGACTGCGGGGCATGCGGCGGCCGGCAGCTCATTGCCAAGCCGTCAGGCCGCGCGGCGGGGCGCGATGATCTGAGCGAGCTCTCGCTTGCTGGTGCCGATTGCCAGAAGTGATCGCACGAGCAGATCGAGACTCACGGTGCGGTCTCCAGCTTCCATCTTCGCGACCCGTGACTGGCTCGATGCAATCAGCCTTGCGAGCTGCGCCTGCGTCATGCCTCTCCGTGCTCGACGCTCTCGCAGGCTTCGTGCGAGAGCAAGCTTGAGCTCGAGGAAGACTTCCTCCTCCTCGCTAAGGCCGAGAAACTGGCGCACGGTTCCCACCTTCCAGCCGGCCCGCTCGAGTCTTTCCCGCTTCGCGCTTCTCATCGAAAGTCTCCCTTCACGTCCCGGTCGTATCGCTGTGCTCGAGCGCGACACGCATCAAGCACCTCATTCCGGGTTCTCTCGGTCTTCTTCTCGTACACGCCGAGGACGACGATGGAATCGGGGTCCACGCGGTAGAAAAGCCTCCAACTGCGATTCTCGTCGCGCACGCGCAGCTCGTGGCATCGTGCTCCCAGCACGGGCATCGGTCGCGACTGCGGCAGCCCCAACGTCTCCCCATCTTGCAGCCTGCGGAGCAGCTAGCCGGCTTCCAAGCGGCTCGCGCGTGAGAACGGGGGCGTCTTCACCTCGCCGTGGAGCCAGACGAGCGGCTTGCCGCGAGTCGCCATGGTTCTGCGAAGCATATCAGAACCGACATAGAGGCGCGCGGCCTAACCGGCAATGGAGCTGACCGGCCGCAGTCGGTGGTCGAGACTGCGGGGAGTGCGGCGGCCGGCAGCTCATTGCCAAGCCGTTGGACGGCGTGGAGAGAAGAGCGAGCCGCGGGCCGCGGTTGTCTCGCTTCGAATCGGCTGTAGCCTGTCTCCCATCTCGTGAGGAGCCTACATGGCGAAGAGCGCTCGGAGCGTTTCAGTGGCCGAACTCGGGGAGAATCCCGGACGGGTCGTCCGCCGAGTTCGCGCCTCTAAGCATCCCCTGGTTCTTACGGAACGTGGGCGCGCGCAGGCGGTTCTGCTCAGCGTCGAGGCCTTCGAACGCAATGAGCGGGAGCGAGAGATCCTGCGAGAGCTGGCTCGCGGAGAGCGCGAGATCGCCTCCGGGCGTGGCTTTTCGGTGGAGAAGGTGCTCGCAGACGCAGACAGAGTCTTGGCTCGCGCTCGCAAGTGATCGTTCGGTTCACGCCGGGTGGGCGCCGCCAGTTCTTGGCCGCTGTCCGCTACATCGCAGAGCATAATCCGTCCGCCGCTGAGCGTTTTCGAGTCCGGGCGGAGAAGGTGCTTCGTCGGCTCGAGCAGTTCCCACGATCGGGTCGCCGGCTTCCGGAGTTTCCCGAGCTCCCGCATCGAGAAGTCATCGTCCGGCCGTACCGGTTCTTCTACCGCATTGGCGAAGACTTCGTCTGGGTCGTGTCGGTGTGGCATGGGGCACAGGCACCGAAGAAGCCGCGCGCCGGAGCACGCCGTCCAACAAGGCGATGGAGCTGACCGGCCGCGGTCGGTGGCGTGCGGCGGCGGTGACCGCCGGCCGCCGCGCCGAGGTGTTTGACACGGCGGCGGCCGGCGATCGAGAATCGGGTGGTACACGCGCGGCCGGCAGCTCATCGCCGGGCCGTTGGGCGGACACGCGCGTCATGGAGCAGGGCGACGAAGAGATCATCCGCGAGCTGTCGGTCGAGCACCACGCTCTGCCCAAGAGACGACTTCTTTGCGGCCGATGAGGTCGGGCGGAACGGTGTCAATGCGGGTGGTGCTGGTGACGGTCGGGCTGGCGATTGCGTGGATCGCAGCCGTCCTCATCGGGTCCCTCCAGGGTTGGTATCGTGCTCCTCTGTCACCTCGGGGCGATCTCCGGGCGTTCTCCGAGGCGGCGCATTCACTGATCCGGTCTGAGTGTCGCGGCAACGTCGTCCTGGTCCTGATCCAGGACGGCGCGGTCCGCCACGAGCACGCGTGCTCCGTGGGTGAGCCGGTGGACCGGGACAGCGTCTTCCAGGTAGCCTCGCTCAGCAAGTGGATCAGCGCGTGGGGGGTGATGGCTCTCGTGGATGCGGGGCGGATCAACCTCGACGCTCCGGTTTCCTCCTACCTCACACGATGGCACCTGCCCGATGGCGACTTCGACGCGGATGGGGTCACTGTGCGGAGGCTGCTGAGTCACACGGCCGGACTGACTGATGGGCTCGGCTACGAGGGCTTCGAGCCGGGCGAACGGATCCAGACGCTCGAGGAGTCACTGACCCTGGCGGCGGACCCCATGCCGGACGCGAGCGGTACCGTGATCGTCGGTCATGAGCCGGGAAGCCGCTGGCAGTACTCGGGCGGGGGCTACACGCTGCTTCAGCTCCTGATGGAGGAAGTGACCGGCGAAGCCTTCGAGTCCTACATGCAGCGGGCGGTGCTCGATCCATTGGGCATGCGAGACTCGACGTTCGAGTGGACGCGTGCCGAGCGTTTGAAACTGGCCGATTCCTACGAAGTCGACTCCACGCGAGCGCCCCACCGCCATTACACGGCCTTGGCCGCCGCATCGCTCTATACGACGGCGTCTGATCTCACGCGCTTCGTAGGAGCGCACCTGCCGGGCCCGAACGGAGAGCCGATCGGACGTAAGGTTCTCGAGTCGGGCACCGTCGAGCAGATGTGGGTTCCTCAAGCGAGGCGGCTGGGCCGAGACATCTGGGGACTGGGCACAATCCTCTACGCGCAAAATGGAGAGGGCCGCTTCGTCGTTGGGCACGATGGCAACAACGCGCCAGCGATCAATACGGCCGTCCGCCTCGACCCGGATACCGGCAACGGCATCATCGTACTGGCGACGGGAGCCCCGTTGCTCGCCACGACGATCGCGGGCGAGTGGGTCTTCTGGGAGACCGGGAACGTCGACATCTTCGAGTTCATGGTCGGCCTCGACCGCACGTTTTGGAAGGCGGCTGCTGGAGCGGTGGGCATCGTCGTCGGAGCGATGTGCCTTGCTTGGTGGCGGCTCAAGCCTACCGCTGGCTAGCAAGGCCGGGACCCGCCCAGCGTACGTGTCGAGTCGAGGGCCGCTCCCGGTGCACGCGCGGAGAAGCGCAGCGCCTCAAGCCGGTCTTCTGGGGATGGGCGAATGCTTCCGCGAGTGCGGCGAAGCGAGGCGAAGCATTCAGATCGCGCCGCGCGTTGCAGGAGCCGCCAACCAGCCGTTACAGCGGACGTGCTTCTGCTGCGCCGATGTGGAGCGTGGTAGAACCATGCAGTCCGAGGCGTAGACAGCCGCCGTGCCAGGTCGACGCACGCCGCTGAACGCCATTCCGTTAGGCAACTCGCTTTCGGATGCGCGTGGTGAAGACGACCTGCAAGCCGGCCTTCGCGAGCATGTTGACGAGCATGTCGATGCTGAAGAGGTCGATCTTCCCGCGCACGAGATCGCTGACTCTCGGCTGCGTGACGCCGAAGATGCGGGCGGCTTCAGCTTGGGTAAGGCCGCGATCGTCAATCACGCGGGCGAGCCGGACCATCATCTCGGAGCGGATGCGAAGGTTCTCCGATTCCTCGGCCGAGAACCCCAAGTCGCGAAAGACGTTGCCGCTCGAGCGCCGCAGCCTTCGGGTCGCCATTGTCATTCTACTCCTCTTGCCGGTGGCGCAGCACATCGGCCAGGTTGCGTCGGGCTACCTCGTGCGGGTTCCGAAAATTCTGACCTGACCCTTTCCGGAAATTCTGGCCACCCCGGAGTGCCCTTACGCTCTTCGGGGAGCAGAGTCGTCGCGAACCCACGTGGCGAGGGAAGGGATGATCGACGTGGCGAAGCGGCACGAGATCCAGGTGCTCCGGCGGGCGGGTCACAGCCGGCGGGAGGTCGCCGAGCTGGGCGGGGTGGATCAACATCGCGTCCCTGGTTCGACGATATGTCCTCTGCCCGAAGCCCACTCGAGGCCGCTGGGGATGTCATCTGGCTCGCAATGCTTCCAGTCGGAACGGTTACCCCGTACGGTGAACTGGTGCAGAGCCGTCGGATCATCCCGTGGCTGTGACCGAGGAAGTCGTGGAACGAAGCCGGGCGAGTGGGCCGTCTGACGAGCCGATGAAGGTGGCGGCCGCCTTCGGCGCCCGCAGCTCATCGGCCATGCGTGAGGCGGCGGGGCGATGCTGGAAACCCTCGGAAACATCGGCGACTTCCTGGGCGGAGCCGGAGTTGTCGTCACACTGCTCCACCCCGCGAGTCAGATCCGGCAGAACGCGATGGCGATTCGCATGTCGGTGTTTCTGGACGCTCGGCGAGACGTCACGGCCAAACGGGACGGCCCATCAGCCGACCCCGAGTGGATCAGGATCTACTTCGATGGCAACCGTGATTTCGAGTCGTTCTCGAAGGTGGACCGTCGACGCGACGGGGCCTTCATGGCGGGTCTGTTTCGCCGGTACGCCCCGATTCTCTACCAGACACGCCCTGGATCCATCGATTCAAGCCAGTGAGAAGGCGTGCACACCGAGCTTCACGCCATCTTCGGGTGCCCGGGTTCGAGGGCGTAGTGGTCTGCTGGACAGAACTCGTTCGATCGGGAGCTTCGTGACTTCATCGATCGCGAGATTCTCCAACCCAAGCCTCGTGACCCCGCCGCCCAACGAGCCGCTGAAGCCGTCGGCCACGAGTTTCAGTTGTGCGGACGACCGAGGTCGATACGGATCGTGGTAGCATCGCGCGCGGCGGCAGCTCGTTGCCCGGTCGTTGGGTGGCCCTGTTTCCACGTTCATCGAAAAGACAAGGGGGACGCGATGATGTTCTCTCCTCTGATGGTCGAGCGTCGTCCGACGGTCGGATCCGCTCTTGCCAAGGCGAGCGCAGTGGTGGTGCTGTTCTCGGCGATCATGTTGGGTGTGGCTGCAAGCGCGAGCGACGACATGAGCGCGGAAGCGAAGGGGCTCGCGAAGCTCGATGACGATTGGTCGGCTGCGGCCGCTACGCGGGACGCCAAGAAGGTGGCCTCGTTCTATGCAGAGGACGGAATTGCATACCCGCCGAACCAGCCGACGGCGATCGGTAGAGCCGAGGCGGAGAAAGTGTGGGCTGCGTACTTCTCAGACCCGACGTACGGGATCTCCTGGAAGACTACACACGCCGAGGTAACCGGGACGCTCGGCTACACGACCGGTATCTACGAAGATTCGTTCAAGGGCCCTGACGGAAAGACGGTCAACGGAAACGGCAGGTACTTGTGCGTGTGGAGGAAGGAAAGCGACGGCACTTGGAAGGTCGTGCATGACATGTGGAACACGGATTCGAAGTAGCGAATCGGTGTCCCGCTGGCCGGCAGCCCAACAACGGGCGGTCATGCGCTTCCCGACCGGCGGTCGCCGCCCGGGAGCCGGCCTCGTCCTTCGGGCGCACGCGGGGAGGGCACCCGATTGGCTACCGAACCCGCTCAGTCGCAGCGAGAGCGAGATGAGCGACGCTGCGCGTCTGCTCGCGGAGACTGTTTGGTCGATCCTCTTGGACGAGCAGCGACTCCTCGTCCGCCGTGATCGTCTCGATCACGGCGGACGATCGCAGAATGGAATCGAGCGTCCGTCGTGTGGATTCCCGGCGCGCCCCTGGCGAACCTTCCCGAGCGGTACGCAGTGTCGAATCGCCGCGATCCGGTACCGTTCGCATCGAGTGGTCTGGTGCTGCCTCGAGGGCATTTCTCCTCGTTGGCAGGTGGCGAGTGCCTTCGGCTCAGCGCCAGGCCGTCGGGCGCCACTCGCGTCGGCCTTGGCCCATGCGTCGATTTGCCACGAGGACCTTGTCGAATACTCGCTTCGCGCGCTCTGCCCTGCCTTCTTCGACCGCTGACCCAGGAAAACGAGCCATGGCTGTGGGACATGCTCTACCACGCCGTTTCCGTCCCGGCGGATGCTTCGCGTCGCGAACGGGAGATCGTTCGCCAGCCCGGGTTGGCCCGATGAGTCCAGCACTGGGGTTGCCCCCATGACCAAAGGAACGGAGAGTCCCATGTCGACCAAGGCCAAGTGCCCGTTCACACACATCGCAGGCGTCGGCCGCACCAACCGCGACTGGTGGCCGAACCACCTGCGGCTCGATCTACTTCATCAGCATTCCGAGAAATCCGATCCGATGGGCGCAGGCTTCGACTACGAGGCCCAGTTCAAGCGCCTGGACTACAAGGCGCTCAAGAAGGACCTGGTCGCGCTGATGACCGACTCGCAGGATTGGTGGCCGGCGGACTTCGGCCACTACGGACCGCTGTTCGTTCGCATGGCGTGGCACGCAGCCGGAACCTACCGAGTCACCGACGGCCGTGGGGGGGCCGGCCGTGGCCAGCAACGCTTCGCGCCGCTCGACAGCTGGCCCGACAACGTGAACCTCGACAAAGCGCGGCGACTCCTGTGGCCGATCAAGCAGAAGTACGGCAGCAAGATCTCCTGGGCCGATCTCCTCATCCTCGCCGGGAACGTCGCGCTCGAGTCGATGGGCTTCCGGACCTTCGGATTCGGCGGTGGCCGCATCGACGTGTGGGAGCCGGACGAGGATGTGAACTGGGGCGAAGAGATCGCATGGCTCGGCACCGACAAGCGCTTCAGCGGGGATCGGAACCTCGGGCCGTTCGGCGCCACGCACATGGGCCTCATCTACGTGAATCCGGAAGGCCCGAACGCGAGCGGTGACTACATGGCTGCCGCCAAGGACATTCGAGCCACCTTCGGGCGGATGGCGATGAACGACGAGGAGACGGTGGCGCTGATTGCCGGCGGCCACACCTTCGGCAAGTGCCACGGTGCAGCGCCGGAATCACACAAGGGCCCGGAGCCGGAAGCGGCTCCGCTCGAAGCGCAGGGTCTCGGCTGGATCAGCAACTACCGCACGGGGCGTGGCGTCCACACGATCTCGAGTGGTCTCGAAGTCACCTGGACCAAGACCCCTGCGCTCTGGAGCAACGGATACTTCGAGATCCTGTTCGGGTACGACTGGGAGCTCACCGAGTCGCCTGCCGGTGCGAAGCAATGGGTCGCGAAAAATGCGCCGAAGAACATTCCCGACGCGCACGTTCCGGGCAAGTTCCACGAGCCGACCATGCTGACCACGGACCTCACGCTGCGCTTCGATCCGGGCTTCGGGATGTTGCCGCTCACGACGAAGCGACGTTTTCTGGACATCTTGCCGAGAGTGGCCGGGGCCGGCGGTCGCGCGCGTGAGGCAGGCGTGAGGGCTGCGGAGGGAGGCAGAGGGCTGGCTGCGACGGGCGCGCGGCCGGGATCAGGGGGTGTCGTTCCGGTCCCGCGCGTCTGCAGGAGGCGGAACGGGAATCGGCAGCCGCAGGCGGAAGCCGCCGTCGCAGCGCTCGACGCGATCGGCGGCGCGCAGGCGCACGAGGGCCTCGCCGATCGTGGCATTGCGCGCATGCAGCGCGGCGCGTAGCGCCTCGCGGCTCATGGGCACGCCGACCGAGTGCGCGTTTCGGTCGATCGTGAACACCTGGATCGGTGGATGGTGAACGCCCGGATCGGGATCGTGAACGCGAAGATCGGTCATGGTGAACACCTGGATCGGGGATCGTGAACGGGGTGGTATCCCCTGACCTCCACGACAG
>CAJPFO010000183.1 GCA_905339255.1 Myxococcaceae bacterium | reverse complement strand
CGATCCGCGGAGCTTCCCGCGGATCCTCTTCGTCTGGCGGGCGAATCTGCTCGGCGCGAGCGGAAAGGGGCACGAGTATTTCCTGAAGCACCTGCTCGGCGCCAAGAACGGCGTCGCCGCCGACGACCTCGGCGTCTCGGGCGGAACGAGGCCCCATGAGGTCGTCTGGCGCGAGAACGCTCCCGAAGGAAAGCTCGACCTGCTCGTGACGCTCGACTTCCGCATGTCGAGCACCGGGATCTACTCCGACATCGTCCTGCCTTCGGCGACGTGGTACGAGAAGAACGACCTCTCGACGACCGATCTCCATCCCTTCGTGCATCCGTTCGGGGCTGCGGTCGATCCGCTCTTCGAGGCCCGGAGCGACTGGGAGATCTTCAAGGCCCTGGCTCGCGGCGTCTCCACGCTCTCGCACGGTCGGCTCGGTGTCGAGCAGGACGTGGTCCTCGTCCCGATCCAGCACGACGGCCCCGGAGAGCTCGCCGTGCCTTTCGAAGTGCGGGATTGGAAGCGGGGCGAGTGCGAGCCGGTTCCGGGAAAGACGATGCCGCAGATCGTCGTCGTCGAGCGCGACTATCCGAACCTCCATCGACGCTTCACGAGCCTCGGCCCCCTGGTCGCAAAGGCCGGAATCGGCGCCAAGGGAATCTCGTGGTCCGCAGCGCCGGAGGTCGACCTCCTCGGCGAGCTCAACGGGCGCGTCGAAGAGGACGGACCCTGCAGGGGGCTGCCGCGGCTCGAGACCGACATCCACGCCTGCGAGGCGATCCTCGCGCTCTCGCCCGAAACGAACGGCGAGGTCGCGGTTCGAGCCTTCGATGCGCTCTCGGCACAGACCGGGCGAGCGCATCGCCATCTCGCCATGCGCCGCTCCGAGGAGAAGATCCGCTTCCACGACCTCGTCGCTCAACCCCGCAAGGTGATCAGCTCCCCGATCTGGAGCGGGATCGACTCCGAGGAGGTGAGCTACACGGCCTTCTGGCAGAACGTGAACGAGCTCGTCCCGTGGCGGACCCTCTCGGGGCGCCAGCAGCTCTTCCAGGACCATCCCTGGATGCGCGCGTTCGGAGAATGCTTCGCACTCTACCGGCCCCCGCTCGACACGCGCTCGTGTGCGGACGTCGGGGAGGCGGGCGAAGGCCTCGTCCTTTCGTTCCTGACGCCGCACCAGAAGTGGTCGATCCACAGCTCGTACACCGAGAATCTCCTCATGCTCTCGCTCGCTCGAGGAGGTCCCGTCGTCTGGCTGAACGAGAGCGAGGCCGCGAGCGTCGGAATCTCGGACAACGACTGGATCGAGGCGTCGAACCGCAACGGCGCCGTCGTCGCGCGAGCGATCGTGAGCCAGCGCGTCCAGGCGGGGACCTGCATGATGTACCACGCGCAGGAGAAGCTCGTCGCCACCCCGGAGGCGCCGACCACCGGAACCCGCGGAATCCACAACTCGGTGACGCGGATCGTTCCGAAGCCCACCCACATGATCGGGGGCTACGCGCACCAGAGTTACGGCTGGAACTACTACGGAACGATCGGGACGAACCGTGACGAGACGGTACGGATCCGACGGATCGATCGGGTGCAGTGGCGCGAGGAGGAGACGCCGTCGTGAAGGTCCGCGCACAGATCATGATGGTGCTGAACCTCGACAAGTGCATCGGCTGCCATACCTGCTCGGTCACCTGCAAGAACGTCTGGACCAACCGCGAGGGCGTCCAGTACGCCTGGTTCAACAACGTCGAAACCAAACCCGGAGTCGGGTACCCGAAGCGCTGGGAGGATCAGGAGCGCTGGCGTGGGGGCTTCCTGCGGCGCAAGGACGGTTCGATCGTCCCCCGCCTCGGAGGCCGGCTCGGCGTGCTCTCGAAGATCTTCGCGAACCCGCACATGCCCGAAGTCGACGACTACTACGAGCCCTTCAGCTTCGACTACGAGACGCTCCAGAGCGCTGGCGAATCGGTCGACGTCCCGGTCGCACGGCCCCACTCGCTCTTGGGCGGTGACGAGATCGAGAAGGTCCAGGGGAGCGCCAACTGGGAGGACGATCTCGGCGGGAGCTTCGCCGAGCGGAGCCGGGACCCCGACCTCGACGGCGTCGAGAAGGAGGTGCTCGCACGCTTCGAGAACACCTTCATGATGTATCTGCCCAGGCTCTGCGAGCACTGCTTGAACCCGGCGTGCGTCGCGACCTGCCCGTCGGGCTCGATCTACAAGCGCGAAGAGGACGGAATCGTCCTCGTCGATCAGGAAAAGTGCCGCGGCTGGCGGATGTGTCTCTCGGGGTGCCCGTACAAGAAGATCTACTACAACTGGAAGTCCGGGAAGGCCGAGAAGTGCCTGTTCTGCTACCCGCGGATCGAGGCCGGACTTCCGACGGTCTGCTCCGAGACGTGCGTCGGACGCATCCGGTACCTCGGCGTGATGCTCTACGACGCGGACCGGATCGAGTCGGCTGCGAGCGTCGCCGATCCGAAGGCGCTCCACGAGGCGCAGCTCGGGATCTTCCTCGATCCGAACGACCCCGAGGTCGAGCGTGCGGCGCGAGCCGAGTCGATCCCCGAACCGTGGATCGAAGCCGCGCGCCGGTCGCCCGTCCGTCGCCTCGTCGTCGAATGGCGGATCGCCTTCCCGCTCCATCCCGAGTACCGCACCCTTCCGATGGTCTGGTACTGCCCGCCCCTCTCGCCGATCCAGGCCGCGGCGGAGTCGGGCCGGATCGGCTTCGATGCGGACATCCCGGACGTCCGATCGCTCCGCATCCCGCTTCGTTACCTCGCCAATCTCCTCTCGGCGGGAGACGAGGAGGCGATCGCTCGGGCGCTCGAGCGGATGCTCGCGATGCGGGTCTTCATGCGCGGCCGACACGTCGACGGCGAGCAGCGGACGAAGGTGCTCGAGCGGGTCGGCCTCGACGTCGCACAGGTCGAGGCGATGTACCGGCTTCTCGCGATCGCGAACCACGAAGAGCGCTTCGTGGTGCCGACGGGTCATCGCGAATGGTCCGACGACGCCTACGACCTGCGTGGAAGCGCGGGCTTCGGCTTCGGACCGGGTTCGGGAGACCCCCGACCGAACGTGTTCTCGGGCGGACGCATCGGGCGAAAGCGGCTCTCGGAGGGGATGTGAAGTCACGAACCGTGCGCGCGCTCGGTGTCCTCCTTCTCTACCCTTCGGACGAGCTTCGTGACGCGCTCCCGGAGATCGAGGAGACGCTCGGCGCCGAAGCCGACCTCTCGCCCGCGACGCGAGCCGATCTCGGCCGGCTCCTCGACGCGCTCCGCACGATGTCGCCCCTCGACGCCGAGGAGGTGTACGTTTCGCTCTTCGACCGCGGAACGCGATGCTCACTGCATCTGCTCGAACACGTTCACGGCGACGCCCGCGAACGCGGAGCGGCGATGGCGGCGCTCCGCGACTCGTACCTCGGCCACGGCTTCGAACCGGTCGATGACGAGCTTCCCGACCATCTCCCGCTCGTCTGCGAGTTCGCCTCGCTCGTTCCCGAGAGAGAAGCGCGAGCTCTTCTCGCCGACGCCGCCCCGCCGCTCGCCAC
>CAJPFO010000182.1 GCA_905339255.1 Myxococcaceae bacterium | reverse complement strand
CAACAGGAGGCCGAGCCACGAGAACGGAAGGATCTGGAGCGAGATGAAGCCGAGGACGAGGCAGATGGCCCCCGCGATTCCGGGCAGGATCACGCCCGGTGTCGTGAACTCGATGTAGAGCCCGAGGATCCCGGCGAGGATCAGCAGCACGGCGATGTCCGGGCTCGCGAGCACGTCGAACAGGCTCGTGAGCCAGGTCATCTCGATCGGACGGACCTCGACCGACGCCACGGAAAGTGTTCGCGGCTCCCCCGCGACGATGACCTCGCGTCCATCGATGCTCGCGAGGAGCTCGCTTCGATCGTCCGCGAGCAGATCGACCACTCCGAGGCGCAGCGCCTCGTCGGCCGGGATCGCGACCGACTCGCGCACCGCCTCGACGGCCCATTCGACGTTCCGCTTCCGCTCGCGAGCGATCGATTCGATGAAGGCGGCCGCGAAGTTCTCGGCCTTCTCCGCAGCGAAATCGCGCGCCTCCTCTCCGCCCTCCTTCGCCGGAGCGGGCTTCGCAGGGCTCCCGATCCCGACCGGATGCGCCGCTCCGATCGAGGTCCCGGGCGCCATCGCCGCGACGTGCCCGGCGAGGGTGATGAAGGTTCCCGCCGATCCCGCCCAAGCTCCCCGCGGAGCCACGTAGACGATCACCGGGACGCGCGCGTTCAGGATCGATTGGATGATGTCCTTCGTCGATGCGAGGAGGCCTCCCGGGGTGTCGAGCTCGATCAGGATCGCTCGAGCGCCTTCCTGCTCGCTCTTCGTGATCGCCTTGCGGAGGTAATCCGACGACGCCGGATTGATCGTCCCCGAAATCGTCGCGAGGTGGATGAAGCCGCTCTCGGCCGCGGGCTCGGGCGTCTGCGCGACCGAGAGGCCCGCAGCGAGGACGACACCGGCGAGCGCGAGACGACGACCGGCGCGCCTCACCGAGAAGCTCCCGCAGAGGGCTCCGCCCCGGCGTCGCGTGGAAGCGCCCCGAGCCGCTTCTCGATGCGATCCCAGAGCTGCGCGGCGACCTCGGTCTTCGGCAGCAATGCGAGCTCCTCGACCGGGCCTCCGGGCCAGACGAAGGCCACGGCGTTTCGATCCGAATCGAAGCCGCCCTGCTCTCTCGAGATGTCGTTCGCGACGATCAGATCGCAGCCCTTGCGCTCGAGCTTGCGGCGAGCGGAATCGAGGACGTCGTGGCTCTCGGCGGCGAAACCCACGACGACGCGTCCGTCGCGCGGCAGCGCCGAGATCTCGGCGAGGATGTCCGGGTTTCGAACGAGCGCGATCGACGGCGCCGCACCCTCGGGCAGGTCTTCCTTCTTGATCTTCTGCAGAGCACGATCGGCCGGCCGGAAGTCCGCCACCGCGGCCGCCATCACGACGATTCGAGCCGAGGGCCATTCGCCGAGCACGGCGTCTCGCATCTCGAGCGCGGTCTGAACATCGATGCGCCGGATCCCCGGCGGTGTCGGGAGTGCCGAAGGCCCCGCCACCAGCACCACCTCGGCGCCTCGTCGCGCGGCCTCGGCGGCGATCGCGAAGCCCATCTTCCCGGACGAGCGGTTCGTGAGGCTCCGCACCGGATCGACCGGCTCGCGTGTCCCGCCCGCAGTCACCACGACCCGCTCGCCGGCGAGCGTCCGGGGCCCCAGCGCGAGCGTCACCTCCGCGACGATCCGAGCGGGCTCGGCCATCCTCCCCTCGCCCTCCCACCCGCAAGCGAGCGCTCCGGATTCCGGGCCGATGAAGCGGACGCCTCGCCGCCCCAGCACCTCTACATTTCCCCGTGTCGCCGGATGGCGCCACATGTTCACGTTCATCGCCGGCGCGACCAGCAAGGGGGCTCGCGTCGCCAAGAGGAGCGTCGTCACCAGGTCGTCGGCCATTCCGATCGCCATCCTCGCCAGGAGATTCGCCGTCGCGGGAGCGACGACCACGAGCTCCGCCCAGTCGGCGAGTGCGATGTGGTCGATCTCGCCCTCCTCGGCGCGGTCGAAGAGGTCGGCCCTCACGCGGTGGCCGGAAACGGTCTCGAGGGCGAGCGGTGCCACGAAGCGGGCAGCGGACGCCGTGATCGCACAGCGCACGTCGAAACCGGATCGCACGAGCCCGCGAACGAGCTCGGGCGTCTTGTACGCCGCAATTCCGCCGCTCACCGCGCAGAGGATGCGTCGCCGCTCCATGGCCGCCTCCGGAGGTGACGTCACCGTCGAGCGTACCCGCCGGTCGTGACCAAGTCCATCGAGCGCCCGCCGCGCTGGAGAAGCCGGGCGCCCGCGCGAAGCCTCCTTGCGAGCGTCGGCGCGTCGGGGGCTTCCGCATAGACGCGAACCAGGGGTTCGGTACCCGACGCCCTCAGCATCACGAAGCCATCGTCGAGTCCGAGGCGAACCCCGTCGCAGCAGACGACCTCGCGAACCGCGCATCCCGCAACGCGACCGGGAGGCGCCTCGTGGAGCTTCTCGAGGGCTCCGAGGCTCCGCGGATCGGCAGCAATCGCGCTGCGACCACTCGCCGACGCTCCGAGCGCACGCTCGAGCGCCCGAAGCCTCTGCCGCAGGGGGCGTAGCGTCGTCGCGCGGAGCTCGGCCATGAAGCAGCCGGCGAGGATCCCATCCTTGTCGAACGCGAAGGGCGCGAGCGCGAACCCGCCGCTCTCCTCGCCGGCGAAGTCGGCGATCCCGAGCCGAAGCGCGCGAGAGAGATGCTTGAAGCCGAGCGGATGGAACGACACGTCGAGGCCGTGCGCGCGAGCGACACGCTCGACGAGCCCGCCGGTCGCGCTCGAAAGCGCCACCCCGCGCCGGACTCGCCCGGTCGTCGCGAGGTGGTCGAGGAGCAGCGCCGCGCTCTCCATCTCGGAGAGGACCCGACCGTCGGAGTCGACGATCGCGAAGCGATCCGCATCGCCGTCCGTGGCGATCCCGATCGCGGGCCCCACCTGCGCGCGTACGGAGCGCCGCAACGCGGCGAGACGCTCCGGGAGAGGATCGGGCGCCTCGCCCCCGAAGCCCGGATCGGGCGCCCCACGTAGCACCTCGACCTCGGCTCCCGAGCGGCGCAATGCACGATCGAGCACGCCGGCGCCGGCTCCGTGCATGGCGTCGTAGACCACCCGCAGCCCCGCACGCCGGATCCGATCGCGGTCGAGCTCTCGGAGCAGGCTCGCGAGATAGTCCGTCACGATCTCGACGCTCCGTCCGATCGGCGCGCAGGGCGCCGCACGCGCCGCGCGAAGCCACGCTGCGGCGCGCCGCTCGACCGCACGCGTCGCGTCGGAGGGTGCCGAGGCGCCGTACGAATCGAAGAGCTTGAGCCCCTGGTACTCGGGGGGATTGTGGCTCGCCGTGAACAGGAGGCCCGCCACCGCCCGACGGGCCCGCACGGCACGCGCGAACGCCGGCGTCGGCACCGCGCCGCGGACGACGATCGGTCGCAAGCCACGGCCGGCGAGGATGGCAGCGGCGAGCGCGGCAAATCTCTCGCCGAGAAAACGCCGGTCGTGTCCGACCAACACGCGGACTCCGCGGCGATCGCGGGCGAGTTCGTCGCCGATCGCCGCGACCGCGGCTCGCACCCGATCGAACGTGAAGTCGTCGCCCAGGATTCCGCGCCAGCCGCTGGTTCCGAAGCGAATCGGACGCTCTTCGTCCCGCTGCCGGCGCTGGCTCATGATCGGCTCCGCGCTTCGCATCGGCCGGCCCGAGGCCGACCGTTAGGGACGGCGCAGCTTCTCTGCGAGCCTCGCCGCCACGAGCGACGGGACGAAATCCTCGACGTTGCCGCCGAAGCGCACGAGTTCCTTCACGCGAGACGCGCTCACGTAGAGGTACTCCTGGCTCGTCATCATGAACAACGTCTCGAGATCCGGATAGAGGTGCTTGTTCATGAGCGCCATCTCGAACTCGTACTCGAAGTCGACCACCGCCCGGAGCCCACGGATCACGACCCGGGCACCCACGGCACGCGCGTAGTCGACGAGCAGCCCTTCGAAGCTCACGATCCGCACCCCGGGCTGCCGGCCGATCACGGCCTCGAGCATCTCGAGCCGCTCGCCGACCGAGAACATCCCGCGCTTGTCGGGGTTCTCCGCAACGGCGACGATCAGATCGTCGAAGACCGCCCGTGCGCGCGACACGAGATCGAGGTGCCCGTTGGTGACGGGATCGAAGCTCGCCGGAAAGATCGCGACCGGCTTCGGACGCAGGTCCTGCTTCAGCATCGGCTCGCCGCTCCTCCTTCGCCCCCGTCGCCGACCGCCGCGGTCGGCAACGAAGCGGACGCCGCGAGCCGGCTCAAGACCGTATCGCCGTAGCGCCGCTCGTCGAGGAGGACGAGGCCCTCGACCCGCGGCAGATCATGCCGTCGCGAGCGCTCGAGGACCAGCGTGCCGGAGGGAGAAAGAACGCCGGCTGCCACGACGGCGCGCAGCGCCCGTTCCGCCTCCAGCGATTCGTAGGGCGGGTCGGCCAGCACGAGGTCGAAACGTTCCGGCCCGCCCGCGAGGCGCGCCAACGCCGACGCCACGTCGAGCCGCAGGATCCGGCAGCGGCCCTCGAGCCCGAGCGCCGAGACGTTGCGATCGAGCGCCTCGAGCGACGTGCGAGCCCGCTCGACGAAGACGACCTCGACGGCTCCTCGCGAAAGCGCCTCGATCCCGAGCGCGCCCGTTCCGGCGTAGAGGTCGAGAACGCGAGCGCCCTCGACGTCCCCGAGCCTCGCGAACAGCGCCTCGCGAACGCGATCCGTCGTCGGCCGGACGCTCCGGCCGGGCGCCGCGACGAGCCGGCGTCCGCCGAGGGCTCCGCCCGTCACCCTCAGGGTGCGAGCTCCGACCGGATCCCCCGTTCCCGGCCCCGCGAGCACAGGGCTGTGTATCTCGAGCGTGCCGGCACCGACATGCGGGCGAAGGGGAACACGCGCCACGCAACGCGTCAAGCACCGAAGGAGGCGGCGGCCCGCAGTGACGTGCTAGAGTGTCGTCACCCGGCGCTCCCGGCCTCTCCTCGGCGCAGCGTCGGATCAGGAGACACTCCCCATGTCCTCATCGGCAGTGGAACGCGCAAAGAGAAAGCTCTCCGAACGGCTCGCCGAGGTGCGCGGAGATCGCTCGCAGCGCCAGTTCGCTCGAGACCTCGGCGTCTTCCAGCAGAACGTGAACCGCTACGAGAGCGGGACCACGCCTCACACCGACTTCCTGATCACCCTGGCCCTCGAGGAGAACATCTCGCTCGACTGGCTCCTCCTCGGCAAGGGCAAGATGAAGCGCGCCAAGTAACGAGCGGTCGATCGCGCAGCGTTTGACGGAGACCTCCGGATCTGGAAGCCTCGCCGGACGCGTGTGGGGGGCGCGTGGCGACGGTGGAGATCGAGTCGCGCGTGCGCGCGTCGGTCGCGCGAAGTCTCGGACGCGAGGTGGCGTCCGTAGAGGAGATCGCCGCGGGCCTCGGCAGGCGGCGCTTCTTCCGGGTGCGCCTCGCCGGGGACG
>CAJPFO010000181.1 GCA_905339255.1 Myxococcaceae bacterium | reverse complement strand
TCCGAACGGATCGCAGCCTCGCGGCGCGCGAGTCGCTTGCTCTCGCTCGAGAACACCGTCGCGAGACTTCTCGCCAGCGCCTCTGCCGCTTTGTCGCGCTCACACGCCCGCTCGCGCCTTTCGACCTCTCGCAAGAACTCGTCGTCGCACACGTCGGCGAAGCGATCCTCGCCCGCCGCGCGTGGCGTCGGCACCGGCGAAGCAACCGCGTCCCCTTTGCGAAGCTCGCCCGGCGTGGTGGCGAGCGGCCGCATCGAGGCGAGGATCTCGCCTCGCTCGTCCTGCAGATGGACGTTGCTTCTCGGCCCGAAGAGCCGCAGCACGAGCGCGCAAGCCGCCTCGCGCGTCGCGAATCGGAACCCGATCTCGCGCTCGCCCTCGCGGCCGAAGATCGCCTCGACACGCGCGCGCCCGATGCGTGCCCGCAGCCGCATCGCGAAGGCCGGCGGCTCGGCCGGTGCCGGTTCGAAACGCTCGGCCTCGCCGACGCGGCCGGCCTCGGGATGACACGAGACGACGAGGAGGATGCGCTCGCGCTTCGCTTCGCCGCGAGGTGGCGTCGAGAAGACGAGCTCGAGCCTCGTGGCGTCGCGCTGGACGATCCGCTCGAGATGCCCTCCCACGAGCCGTTCGGCGAGGATCGCGACCGCGCGGGCCGTCTCACGGATCGAGAGCACGCTCGCGCTCCATCGACCGACACCCGCATCGATCGTCTCGGTCCGGCATCAGCGCTGGCAGCGGGGGCAGTAGTGCGCACTCCGCTGTCCGATGACGACGCGCCGAATCGTGGCCCCGCAGCGACGGCAAGACTCCCCCTCCCTCGCGTAGACGTGACGCTCGTCCTGATACCCGCCGTCACGGCCGTCGGGACCGACGTAATCGCTGATGCTCGAGCCCCCGGTCTCGATCGACCGCAGGAGCACGTTCCGGAGCGCGTCGGCGACGCGTGCACATTCGCGCCGGGCGAGGCTCCGGGCCGCCCGACGTGGCCGCACTCCCGCGAGGTGGAGTGCCTCGTCCGCATAGATGTTCCCGGTTCCCGCGATCACCGACTGGTCGAGAAGCAGGCTCTTGATCGCGACGCTCCGCCCGCGAGTCGCCTCGAAGAGCCGTTCGCCGTCGATGCGGAGCGCATCGGTCCCGAGCCGGTCGAGCCGCTCGCTCCGTTCGCCGGGGCCGAGCAGGAGCACCTTTCCGAACTTCCGCACGTCACGAAACAGGACTCCCGGCCCGGCGTCGTCGAAATCGATCCGCAGGTGCGTATGCACGTCCGGTTCGAAGCGGGGCTGCTCGTCCGGAGCGAGCGACGCGCGCGCCGCCGCCGAGAGCAGCCGCACGCTCGCCGCCCCCTCCGCGAAGAGTTGCCCCGTCATTCCGAGGTGGAGCACGAGCCTCTGGCCGTCGTCGAGCATCGCCACGAGATATTTCCCGACCCGCTCGAGCGAGGTCGCGTGGCGCCCCGAAAGGCGTGGAAGCAACGAATCGGGCGGGGTCAGGAAGAAATGGCTCGGCTCGGTCGTCCGGACGCCGGCGATGCGGCGACCGACGAGCACCGGGCCGATCCGCTCGCGCGTCACCTCCACCTCGGGAAGCTCCGGCATCAGTGGGCCGATCTCCTCCACGGCTCGACGAGGATCTTCGCCTGCTCCTCGGGATGGCGAAGCCGATCGAAGGCGCTCGGCACCTCGTCGAGGCCGATCCGGTCGGTGACGAGAGGCGCCACGTCGATTCGACCCTCTGCAATCGCCTGGAGCGTCGCCGCGAACTCGTACGGCTGATAGCCGAGCACGAACTGGATCTGGAGCTCCTTGTGGATCGCGATCATGGGACGGATCCGATCGTCTTCCATGCACACGCCCGCCACCAGGATCCGCGCGCCACGCGGCGCGTCCTTCATGAGCCGGTCGATCATCCCGGGAACCCCGACGCATTCGAAGATCACCGCCGGCCGGAGCTTCGCGAGCTTCCGCCACGCGTCGATGGCCGGCTCTTCCCGGGGATCGTTCACGACGTGCGCGCCGAGCGTTCCAGCGAGACTGCGGCGCATCGGCGAGAGGTCCGATGCGACGATCGGCTCGATCCCCTTATTGCGGAGCGCCGCGATCACCGCGAGACCCACCGGGCCACAGCCGACCACGAGCGGAACGTCGGCCGGAGTGAGCTTCGCCATCTCGACGGCGTGGAGTCCCACCGCCATCGGCTCGGTCAGCGCCGCGTGCTCGGTCGCGAGGCCGTTCGGAACGGGAAGCAAGAAGCCCGTCGAGAGCAGCATCAGCTCGCCGTACCCCCCCGGAAAATCGTTCGAGTACCCGACCGCTTCGATCCGTGGAGGCCGGATCATGACGGGCATCGACACCGCGCGATCTCCGGGCCGGAGGCGGCTCGTCGTGTTCGGACCGAACTCGACGACCTCGACGCAGAACTCGTGCCCGAGGACGACGTCGCGCGCGGGATCCATGAACGACGGCGCGCCCGACTCCCGTGCGGCTTCGACCATGCGGTCGGCATGCTCGAGCGCGTGGAGATCGGAGCCGCAGATCCCGCACGCGAGCGTCCGGACGAGCGCCTCGTTCGGGCCCGGGACGGGGTCGGCCACGGTGTCGACGACGAGCTTCGAGTTCCGCATCACCACGGCACGCATCAATCCACCTCCCTCACGAGGACCGGCTTCCGAATCTCGCGCTCCGAGGGTGCCACGCGCATCACGCCGGCGCCTGCACGTAGTTCGAGGCGAGCGCAACGGCGTTGCGCCCCGAGCCCTTCACCGAGTACATCGCCTGGTCGGCTCGGTGGAAGAGCTCCTCGGCCGATGCCGCATGATCGGGGAAGCAGGCGACTCCGATGCTCGCGGTCACGCCCGAGAGATCGACGTCGGTCCCGTCGAGACACTCCACGGCCGCAATCGCGTCGCGGATCTCCCCGGCTCGCGCGAGCGCATCGTCGGCCCGCGTATCGCGCAGGATCACGACGAACTCGTCGCCGCCGAAGCGTGCAGCGAAGTCGCCGGGACGGAGCGTGGCCGCGATGCGGCGGCCGATCTGACCGAGAGTTCGGCTCCCGACGAGGTGCCCGTGGCGGTCGACCACGGCCTTGAAGTGATCGAGGTCGATCACCACGAGCGCGAGCGGCGCGCCTCTCGCGATCAGCTCGGGAAGCCGCTCGTTGAAGTGACGGGCGTTCGCGAGCCCGGTCAGATCGTCGGTGAGCGCCGCGCGGCGTGCCTCGCGGTAGAGAGAAGCATTCTCGATCGCGACGGCGGCGTGGTCTGCGAGGGTCTGGACGAGCCGAAGCTCGTCCTCGGTGAATGGGCTTCCGTCGAGCTTGTTGAGGAGCTGGATCACGCCGAGCAGTCGCTCGCGCATCACGAGCGGCACGCAGAGCATGGTTTCCGGCACGAGCCCGGTGCGCTCCTCGAGACCGGACCAGTAGCGGGGGTCCGATCTCACGTGGTCGAGCCGGAGCGCGCGCCGGTTCTCAGCGACCCAGCCGGCGATCCCTCGACCGACCGGCATCCGCACGCCGTCGATCACCCCCTTCGAAAGCTCGCGCGTGACACCGAGGACGCGTTGGCGTCCCTCGGAATCGATCAACAGGAGCGAGACGTCCTCGCTCGGAACCGTCGCCGCGATCCGGGAGAAGAGCGTCTGGAGCGCTTCGTCGTCGCACGCGAGCGCGGCTGGATCGCGGCAGCCCGCGAGCTCCTCGGCGAGCGCTTCGAGGCGCGCTTCGTCGTCGGTCGTGAACTCGCCGCCGTCGTAGCGGTCGTCGACCCGGAGCACTCCGGCCACCCGCTCGCAGCAGCGGACCGGAACCGCGAGCAGGCCGCGCGCGCCGGCAGCGAGCAGCTCGGCCGTGAGGCCGAGCGCTCGAAGCTCGGCGGGATCGTTGGCTCGAACGCTGCGACCGGTTCGCAGCACGAACGCCTCGACTCCCTGCGGCTCGCCGGCTCGAAGCCTCGAGAAGCTTCCGCCGCGAAGTGCCTCGGTCGCCGAGAAGACGAGCTCGTTGCGGATCGGATCGTGGAGCAGGAGCGAAAGCGCTTCGGCCTGCGTGAGCGTCTTGATCCGCTGGAGGACGAGCCGCAACACCTCTTCGGGCTCGAGGCTCGAGGTGATCGCGCGGATCGACTCGCTCACCGCAGCGAGTTCGCGAAGCAGCGCCTCGCGATCGGCGCTCATCGGATCCCGAACCCCACGAGATCCTCCGGGACGTTCGTTTCGTCGCGCGAAACCGACTCGACCCGCGCGGCCGGGGGGCCGTCGAGGCAGGCCGCCGCGAGGGCGTCGATCGCTTCCGGATCCCCCTGCGCGAGCACCTCGACCGATCCATCGGGAAGATTCCGCGCGAATCCGACGAGCCCGAGCTCGAGCGCGCGTTCCCGGGTCCAGCCGCGAAACCAGACTCCCTGCACCCGACCGCGGACGAGCAGGCGCGCGGAGCGGACGGGGCGCTGGGGTCCGGGATCGGCCATCGGGAACCCTCGCATGGGGAGGCACCCCCCATGGTACGCGCGGACGGCGTCGCGTCGCGAGGCATCGCCTGCGTTCTCCCGCAGCGGGCCGTGGCGTGCGGAGGTCGGGGGCACGCAGACACGATAACTGCCCCGCACGCTTGCGGGCGGGCACGCCCCCGGGGCTCGACCTATGCTCGGGCGCGCGCCACGAGGCAGCGGCCCCGGCGCAGAGGAGGGGGTGTCATGCGATCGGTGTCTCGAACGCTTCGCTCGTTTGCAATGGGGATCGGCGCGGCTGCTCTCGCGGTGTCGCTCGGCGCTTGCGCGACCTCGCAGGCGCGGCAGATGGACCAGATGCTCGCCGCGTCCGGCTTCCAGGTCCGGCCGGCGTTCGACGCCGAGCGCCAGCAGCAGCTCGCCACGATGAAGCCGCTCACGCTCACGCGGATCGTCCAGGATGGCCAGAACTTCTGGGTGGTGGCCGATCCGAAGGTCTGCCAGTGCCTCTACGTCGGCAACGAGGCTGCCTACCAGCGCTACTCGCAGCTCGCCCTGCAGAAGCAGCTCCAGGACGAAGCGCTCATGACCGCGGAGATGAACGAGGACGCCTCGATGAACTGGGGGATGTGGGGCCCCTGGGGTCCCTGGGGCTACTGACCGCTGCGCTCGGGCGCAAACCCGCGCGACGGTCGCCGCTCGTCGGGCCGTCGGGCTTCGCGGTCCCTTCCGCGACCGGGAGACCGACCCGATACGGGCCGTATCTCCTAGGAGATCGGCGTGATTCCGAGGCGGAGCGGGACGCCGTCGATCTCGGTCTCGCGGACCTGCGCCTTCGCGTCCGGCTCGGCGCCGATCGTGACGGATTCGGCGAGCGTCTCCTTCGCGAGTGAAGCCGTCCGCGGGCGGACCGCCTCGAGCACGTTCGGAGCGCCGGCGAGCGAGAGCCGGATGCGACCCGTGTATTCGAGGTCGAGCTCCTTGCGGAACGCCTGGACGCGATTCAACACTTCGCGGTAGAGCCCCTCCTCGACGAGCGCGGGCGTGAGCGTCGTGTGGAGAACGACCACGCCAGCGCGGCCACTCGACGCCGCGAAGCCTTCGCGCGCCTCGACGGCGACCTCGATCTCTTCGGGACCGAGACGCAAGCGCTCGCCGCCCACCTCGATCTCGACCGCCCCCGACGCCTCGAGGTCTCGACGGAGCGCCGCCCCATCGGCAGCGAGCAGGGCGGCCTTCACGGCCGGCATGCGCTTGCCGACTCGGGGGCCGAGTGCGCGGAAGTTCGGCTTCACGATCCAGCGGACGCGCTCGTCGGCGCTCGTCACGAAGCGGAGCTTCGCCACGTTGAGCTCGTCTTTCACGAGGTCCGAGTGCGCGGCGAGAAGCGGCGCGAGGTCGGGCTCGGCGAGCACGATCTCCGCCGCCTCGAGCGGCTGCCGGACACGGAGCTTCTGCCCCGTACGAACCTGCAGCCCGAGCGAGACGATCTCCCGCACCGTCCGCATCACCCGGGAGAGCGATTCGTCGACGAGCGAGAGGTCGGGCTCCGGGTAGTCGCAAAGGTGGACGCTCGTGTCCCGATGGTCGGGGAAGGGACGGAGCACGAGGTTCTGCCAGATCTCCTCGGCGGCGAACGGCAGGAAGGGGGCGAGGAGCTTCGCGAGACCGACCAGGCACTCGTGGAGTGTCCAGTGCGCATCGAGCTTGTCGGTTCCGAGCCCGGGCGCCCAGAAGCGGTCGCGGCTCCGGCGGACGTACCAGTTGGAGAGCGCGTCGACGAAGTCCGTCAACACCTGCGTCGCCTCGTAGACGCGGTAGGCGTCCATCTGTTCGATCACGCGGGCGTTCACGAGCTGGAGCTCCGAGACGATCCAGCGGTCGAGAACCGCTCGCTCCGATGCAGGCCTGCGGCCCGCCGCGGATTCGCTCGCGGCGGGGTCGAAGCCATCGATGTTGGCGTAGATGCTGAAGAAGGAGTGGACGTTCCGCAGCTTGAGCGGAAGCTCGCGCTGCAGGGCTCGAACGCCCGAGAGCGAGTGGCGGGTCGGATTCCACGGCGGGTTCGCCGCGAAGAAGAACCAACGGAACGCGTCGGCGCCGGGAGCGGGAGTCGACGGATCCTCGACGAAGACCTTCGAGTCGCGAGCGATCCGCGGAACGTCGGCGGGAAGCGTCTCGAGGCCGTGCTCCGCCGGAACGACGCCGAGCCGCGAGCGGTCTTGCGACGACAAGACGACGACGCGACGCGGGAGCTTCGCGGGACGAAGCACGACGTCGATCGCGTTCGCTTCGTCGTCTCCGCGATAGACGCGCACCTTCGCCTCCGCGCCGCCGAGATCGAGACCCTCGTACTCCTCTCTCGCGATCCGCGCTTCTCCCACGGCCGGTGACGCGCCGGAGGCGTCCGCCTCGACCACCGCGAACTCGAGCCGCACGCGGTCGAGGATCACTTCGGGCGGCGTGTAGTTGCCCTTGCTCTTCGACTCCTTCTTCCCTTCCCGATCGCAGACGTGACCGAGTACGACGCAGGTGCGGTACGGGCGCGGCAGCTCCCGATCCGGAAACAGCAGCGTCGAGACCCAGAGCAGCGAGTTGAACCAGCCGCGCGTCTGGTCGATCGCCTCGCTGATGAAATCCGCCGGAAACGACCGCTCGAACTCCTCACGACCGCGGTGCGGCGCGCCCCACTGGGCAAACGGCATGCATCCGGAATCGAACCAGACGTCGATCACCTCCGGAACGCGGCGGAAAGTCCCGGGGGTTCCGGGGCGTTGCCACGTGACGTAGTCGATCCACGGCTTGTGGACCCGGAGATGCGGCGAGAGCGTCGGATCCTTCTCGCGTGCCGAATCGAACGCCTCGAAGGCTCGCGGGTTGCGCTCGAGGATCCCGGCGACCGAAGCGGGCGCGTCGATCTCTCCGGTTTCGTCGTTCACCCAGAGGTTGAGCGGCGTTCCCCAGAAGCGCTCTCGCGAGAGCGCCCAGTCGACGTTGTTCCGCAGGAAGTCGCCGAAGCGGCCATCGCGAACGTGCTCCGGGAGCCACTGGATCCGCGCGTTGTTCTCGAGCGCCTGGTCGACGAAGGCCGTCGTTCGCACGTACCACGTCGGACGTGCGTACTGGATGAGCGGATCCTGCTCGGAACGCCAGCAGAAGGGGTAGTCGTGCGCGATGCGCTCGGCGTGCCACGCGAGCCCGCGCTCGCGAAGCTCGCGCTGGAGGTCGCGGTCGCAATCCTTGACCCAGCGGCCGGCGTACATGGGCGGCGCTACCGACGGATCGAAGCTTCCGTCGGGTCGGACCGCGCACAGCAGCGGAAGCGACGGGTCGTGCTTCTGCTCGGCGACGAGCAGATCGAAGTCGACCTCGCCGAACGCCGGAGCGACATGGACGATTCCCGTCCCCGAGTCGAGCTCGACGAAATCCGCCGCCACGACCCGGAACAGCCCCTCGTTCGACGCGCTGCGCGCGTACCAATCGAAGGGGGGGACGTAACGGTGCCCGACCAGCGCAGAGCCGGGAACGATCCGCTCGATCGCGAGCTCGCGCCCGACCTTTTCGGCGAGCGCGTGGACGAGCGTCTCTGCCACGACGAGGCGCTCGTCGCCGTCCCGAACGAATGCGTACGAGACTTCGGGGCCGACGGCGGCGAACGTGTTCGAGGGAAGCGTCCAAGGCGTCGTCGTCCAGGCGAGAAGCGAGGTCCCGGGATCGTCCCGGAGCGGAAACCGCACCCAGAGCGAAGGATCCTCGACCGATCGGTAGCCCTGCCCCACCTCGGCCGCGGAGAGCGCGGTGCCTCCCTGCGCCCACCACCACACGACCTTGTGTCCCTGGTAGAGGAGCCCGCGACGAAAGAGCTCGGAGAGCGCCCACCACACGCTTTCGACGTAGCTCTCGTGGTAGGTCACGTACGCGTTCTCGAGGTCGACCCAGAACCCGAGCTTGTCGGTGAGATCCTCCCACTCGCGCGTGTAGCGGAAGACGCTCTCGATGCAGCGGCGGACGAAGGGCTCGACTCCGTACTCCTGGATCGCCGCCTTGCCCCGGATCCGGAGCTCCTTCTCGACCTCGATCTCGACCGGGAGCCCGTGCGTATCCCAGCCCGCCTTCCGCTCGACGAGATGCCCCCGCATCGAGCGGTAGCGAGGGAAGACGTCCTTGATCACTCGCGTGAGCACGTGACCGTTGTGAGGAAGCCCATTCGCCGTCGGCGGCCCCTCGTAGAAGACCCACCGCGGAGCGTTCGCCCGCCGGGCGAGGCTCTCGTCGAAGATCCCGCGCTCCTTCCAGAACGAGAGGATTCGTGACTCGAGGTCAGGAAAGCGGACGATGGGCGAGATCCGTTCGAAACGCGGCGACATGGCGCGCATAGGCTAACACTGCGATCTTACGAAGAAAGGGGAACCGTCGCCGTCGCGACGCGAGGAGCCGCCATGCTCGACTACTGGAACCCCGCAATGCGTCTCTACGTCGATCGGCTGGTCGATTGGGAGACGATCCTCACGCTCCGACGAGGCGAGGCGGTCGACGTCGAGGCGGAGAAGGGAGCGTTTTCCACCGTCCTCGAGACGCTCGCCGCGCTCACCGCCGGGTTCGAGCGTCCCGCGCGCGAGCACTGGAGCGAAGAAGCGCAGCTCACGCCCGACGGCGGCGCCGAGCCTCCCGCGCACATGCGCGACGCGTACGCGAAGCTCCGCGAGGCAGGCCTCGTCTGCATGCCGGTCCCGGAGAAGTACGGAGGCGCCGCGCTTCCGCTTCTCTTGAACGGGATGGCGCTCGAGATGATCGCCCGGGCCGACGCGAGCCTGATGACGGTGATCGGTCTGCAGACCGGAGCGGCCGAGGACATCGAGAAGTACGCGAGCGAGGAGACGAAGCGCGCCATCCTGCCGCGCTTCGTCTCCGGCGAGGTGCAGGGGTGCATGGACCTGACCGAGCCGCAGGCCGGAAGCGACCTCGGGCGGATCTCCGCGCGGGTCACCGACCTTCCCGATGGGACGGTTCGCGTCGACGGCCAGAAGATCTTCATCACGAACGGCGGCGCCGAGGTGCACCTGGTTCTCGCGCGCGACGCCGACACCTACGACGCTTCGAAGGGGACGACCCAGGGGCTCTCGCTCGTGCTCGTCGAGCGGCATCGACCCGATGGCTCGCCGAACGGCGTCCGCGTCGCGCGCCTCGAACGCAAACTCGGAATCCACGGATCGCCGACCTGCGAGGTCGTCTTCGAAGGCGCCATCGGCGTCCGACTCGGCGAGAAGGGCAAGGGCTTCCGCGCGATGCTCGATCTCATGAACAACGCGAGGCTCGGCGTCGCCGCGCAGGGACTCGGAATCGCCGAGGCGGCGTTCCACGACGCCACGGTCTACGCGCGCCAGCGCCAGCAATTCGGGCAGCCGATCGAGAAGCAGCCGCTCGTCATGACGATGCTCGCGAAGATGGCGGTGAACATCGAGGCGGCTCGCGCACTCTGCTACCACACCTACGAGCTCGCCGACCTCGTCCGCTCGCGCGAGGTCGCGCTCTCGGGCTCCCGGCTCTCGAACGCCGAGCGCTCGGCGCAGCAGGAGGCCCTCGAGCGTGACGTGGTCCGGCTGCGTCTGCTGACCCCGCTCACCAAGTACTTCGCGACCGAGATCTCGCACGACATCACGCGCGATGCGATGCAGATCCTGGGCGGCGTCGGCTACACGATGGATTCGGACGTCCCGAAGCTCCACGCCGACAGCCTGATCACGACGGTCTACGAGGGAACGAGCGAGATCCAGGCTTCGTTCGCGCTCAAGGAAATGGGGAAGGGCGCGCTCGCCGTGGTGTTCGAGATGGCACGACGCGAGCTCGATGCGATGAAGCAGGACGCGATGCGGGAGCCGCTCGCCGACCGAGTGCTCTCGATGATCGAGCGCGTCGAGGAGGCGACGAAGGTGCTCTTCTCGGACATCCAGTACGCGCTCCTGCGAGCGAAGCTCCTCGCCGAGATGGTGATCGACGTGCTGGCCTCGACCGAGCTGCTGCGGCAGGTGGGGGCGGATCCGAGGCGGCTCGAGGTGGCCGAGTCCTACGTGATGCGGCGCTCGCTCGAGGGCGACACGATGGCGCGACGGATCGAACAGAACGCGACCGGGCGTCTCGCGCGGGATGCCCGCGTCCTCGAACTCGTGACCGAGCGGTCGGCTTGAGCGGAGCGGCGTGAGGGTCCGGGTCCTCGGAAGCGGCGCCGGCGGGGGGCTCCCGCAGTGGAACTGCGGCTGCCCGCAATGCGTCCGGTCCCGAAGCGCCGATCCACTCGTCCCGCCCCGATCGCAATCCTCGATTGCCGTCTCCGCCGACGGTCGCCGCTGGTCGCTCGTGAACGCGAGCCCCGACGTCCGGGATCAGCTCGCGCGAGCCTCGGCGCTCCACCCGAAACCCGGAACGCGCGACGTGCCGCTCGACACGGTCCTCGTGACGAACGCCGATCTCGATCACGTGCTCGGCCTGCTCGTGATGCGCGAGGCGCTCCCGTACCGGATCGTCTCGACGCATTGGGTGCGCGAGGCCCTGCTCTCGCACAACACGGTGTTCCGGATCCTCGAGCCGGCGTGGGGCGTGGTCGGGCTCGACGAGCCGGTTCGCCTCGACCGCGAGGGGCGGCTCGAAGCGAAGCTCTTTCCCGTTCCGGGAAAGGTGCCCGGGCACCTCCAGGCGCTCGCCGCGAACCACCCCGAGGCCACCGTGGGGGTCCGGGTGACCGACGTCGAATCGGGCCGTCGGGTCGTGATCGTCCCGGGCGCCCGGAGCCTCGATGCGGGGGTCGTCGCCGAGCTCGCGGCCGCTGCCGCCGGATTCGTCGACGGCACGTTCTTCACGGACCGCGAGCTCGCGGTGTCGCGACCTGGCGCGCCGGGGGCGCGCGAGATGGGGCACGTGCCGATTTCGGGCAGCGAGGGAAGCCTCGTGCGGCTGGCCGGGCTCCCGGGCCGGATCTTCTACACGCACGTGAACAACACGAACCCCGTGGTCGATTCCGGCTCGAAGGAGCGGGCGCTCGTGCGGGCGGCCGGGATCGATGTGGCGTACGACGGGATGGAGCTCGAGCCATGAGCCCCGAAGAGCTCGAGAGCGCGCTCCGCACGCTCCTCGCCGAGCGCTACCACGACCACCATCCCTTCAACCTGCGGATGCACGAAGGCAGGCTCTCGCCCGAAGAGATCCGGACGTGGGTCCGCAATCGCTACTACTATCAGACACGGATCCCGATCAAGGACGGAATCATCCTCGCCAAGGCCGAGAGCCCCGAGTTCCGGCGCGAATGGCTCCATCGGATCCGGGACCACGACGGCGACGGGCCTGGCGACGGCGGCCTCGAGCTCTGGCTTTCGCTCGCCGAGGCGGTCGGCCTCGATCGCTCCGAAGTCGAGCGCCTCACGCTCGTTCTCCCCGGGGTCCGAGCGGCTTGTGACGACTACGTGAAGCTCGTCGAGTCGAGCGATCTGCTCACGAGCGTGGCGGCGTCGCTCACCGAGATGTCCGCCGGCGAGATCATGCGCGAGCGCCTCGCGGCGTTCGAGCGTCACTACCCCTGGGTCGGCGAGGAAGGGCTTCGCTACTTCCGCTCGAGGACCGTCCAGGCGCCGCGCGACGCCGCCCACGGCCTCCACTTCGTCCTCGCGCACGCGCGGAGCGACGAGGACCAGCGTCGCTGCATCGCGGCGCTCGAACGCAAGTGCGAGATCCTCTGGCGCCTGCTCGATGCGATCGAAGCCGCGCATGCCCGACCGAGGCTCGCGCCGGGGGCTCGGCTTCGCGTCGATCCGGCGGGGACCGGAGACCTCGTGGTGATGGCGGAGCGCGCGATCCGGCTCTCGCCGAGCGGCCGCGAGATCGTCGAGCTCTGCGACGGCACGAGAAGCGTCGAGGCGATCGCTTCGCTGCTTCGCGAACGTCACCCCGACGCAGAAGGGATCGAGGACGACGTGCACGAGTTCGTCGCCGGACTACGACGCGTCCGTGCACTCGAGGCCGCGTGAGCGCGCCGCGGCCCTGGAATCTCGTCGCCGAGCTCACCTACCGCTGTCCGCTCCGCTGCGTCTACTGCTCGAATCCGCTCGATTTCGCGAGAGTCTCCGACGCGCTCGACGCTCCCGCGTGGTGCGACGTGTTCGAGCAGGCCGCCGGACTCGGCGTCGTCCACGTCGGCCTCACGGGCGGAGAGCCGAGCGCGAGGCGGGATCTCGAGGAGATCGTCGCCGGCGCCGCACGAGCGGAGCTCCACGCGCACCTCGTGACCGCGGGAACGCCGCTTTCCGAGAGACGGCTCGAGGCGCTCGCCGCGGCCGGTCTGCGAAGCGTCCAGCTCTCGTTCCAGGACGTCGATCGGGACGCCTCGGATCGGATCGCCGGGCGTTCTTTCTTCGAGCAGAAGCTCGACTGCGCACGCGCCGTTCGCCGCCTCGGGCTTCCGCTCACGCTGAACGTGGTTCTCCACCGCCACAATCTCTCGCGAGTTCGCGAGATCATCGCGCTCGCTCGAGCGCTCGACGCCGACCGGATCGAGCTCGCGAACGTCCAGCTCCATGGTTTCGCGCTTCGCAACGCGGAGGCGTTGCTTCCTTCGCGCGCCGAACTCGACGCCGCCAGCGAGACGGTCCGCGACGAGACGCTGCGCTCCGCGCGCCCGGAGATCCTCTTCGTCCTCCCGGACTGGTATCGCGACCGGCCGAAGCCCTGCATGGGCGGCCTCGGGGCACGGACCCTCGTCATCGACCCTTCGGGTCGCGTCCTTCCTTGTCATGCCGCCGCGTCGCTTCCGGGACTCGAGTTCTGGAACGTCGCCCACCGCTCGCTGCGCGAGGCGTGGGAGGACTCCCCGGGAATGAACGCCTTTCGCGGTGAGGAGTGGATGCAGCCTCCGTGCCGGAGCTGCCCCGAGCGCTTCCGGGACCAGGGGGGCTGCCGCTGTCAGGCCTTCGCGCTCACGGGCGACGCCGCCGCGACCGATCCCGCCTGCTCGCTCTCCCCGCACCATGAAGTCGTGCTGCGGGCGCGAGAAGGCGCCGAGCGCGCGCACGCCGTCGCGCTCCGCTACCGCGACGCGACGCCGGGCTGAGCGCTCGAACGTCCGGCGCCGTTTCCCGTCCTCGGCGCGGATCCGGGCGGGCGCTCCTCCGCGCCCGGAGTCTCGCGCATCATCTTGACCGAGACGCGCACCCGGCTCGGCTTCACCTCGACGAGATCGAAGCCCGCCGGAAGCACGAGATCCTCACGATCGATCTCGAAGGTTCGACGCCCCATCCCGACGGCGGTCGCATCGATCCGCACGTCGACCGTCGCGCGGTCGAGCAAGAAGAAATCGCGCCGGGTTCCGGAAAGGCGGAGCTCGGCCTCCGAGGGCTCGATCTTCTCGACGGTGAAACCCGGAGGAAGATTCTCGATCTGGATCGGGACGTCGAACGTCTGCTCGAGGACCTGCGATCCCGGAACGAAGGCGGCCCACAGGCCGCAGGCGAGCGCGAGCGCCGCGAGTCGCTCGACCCAATGCTCGCGCAGCCCGCGAAGCAGGCGCCTGCCTCGCGAGAGCCCCGGCTCGAGACTCTCGACGAAATCGCCGAGCTCGCGCTCGAGCTGGCTCGGATCGGAGATCGTCCGCAACACGCCGTCGCGTGCGATCGAGATGCTACCGCGCTCCTCGGAGACGACGAGGCACAACGCGTCCGTCCGCTCGGCGAGGCCGAGCGCTGCACCGTGCCTCGTGCCCCGGTTGCCGAGCTGGGCGAAGTCCGTCGAAAGCGGGAGGTGCGCCGAAAATGCGACGATTCGATCTCCGCGGACCACGAGCGCGCCATCGTGGCCGGAGGAGTGCGGATCGAACAGGCTCGCGAGAAGCGCGTCGCTCACGCGTCCGTCGAGCGCAACGCCCCCCTCGAGGAAGCGCTCGACCGGTTCGCGGCCGCACAGCACGATGAGCGCCCCGATCCGGTCGCGCTGGAACTCACGAACGGCGCGCAACACGCAGTCGCGGGTGTCGGAAGAGGGCCGGTCGGCCGGACGCCGCGCGAGCCCCACCACGGCGATCCGCTCGAAGAGCTGGCGCAGCTCGCGCTGGTAGATCACCACCAGGATGATCACGAAAATCGCGAAAAAGCCCTGGAAGATCCACGCGGTCAGGTGGAGATCGAGCTGGCGGGCCGCCAGGTACACGCCGCCGAGGATCGCCATGCCCACGAGCGGGAGTCCCGCTCGTGCGCGGCGCATCCACACGATCACCACATAGAACAGGGTCGAGACCAGCAGGACGTCGAGGACGTCCCCGGGTCTCACCTCGAGCCATGCTTCTGCCACGAACCCGCCCCCGCGCCCCCCGTCTGTAGCGCAGACCCGCCCGGAACCCCCACCGCGACGCTGGGGCGTTCTGTCCCCCGCTTGAAGCCCCCCCGTCCCTTGCGCTTCCCTTCGGAGACCTTCGATGTGCCGGCTCCCGCGGCCGGCTTGGAGATCGATGCGACGTCGTTCGGTGGCCCTCGTTCTCGCCGGAGGCGAAGGGCAGCGCCTGAAGCCCCTCACGCAGGAGCGGAGCAAACCCGCCGTCCATTTCGGCGGCTGCTACCGGCTCGTCGACTTCGTGCTCTCGAACCTCGTGAACAGCGGACTCGACCGCATCAAGGTGCTCACGCAATACAAGTCGACTTCGCTGGTGCGCCACCTCTCGCGCGCCTGGCCCGTATCGTCGTCGCTCCTCGACCAGTTCATCGAGGTCGTCCCTGCGGCGATGAACCTCGGCCCGACCTGGTTCCGCGGAACTGCCGACGCGATCTTCCAGAACCTCGACCTGCTCCGCGATCTCGAACCCGAAGACGTGCTCATCTTCGGGTCGGATCACGTCTACAAGATGGACGTCGGATTGATGCTCGCCTTCCACGAGGAGCGCGAGGCCGGACTGACGGTGGCGACGATCCCGGTCCCCCGCGCGCAGGCGCGCGCCTTCGGCTGTGTCCACGTCGACTCGACGGGACGCGTCGTCGATTTCGTCGAGAAGCCCTCGGATCCGCCCGGAATGCCGGGGCGCCCGGATCTCACACTCGTCTCGATGGGCAACTACATCTTCGAGACGCGGACGCTCCTCGAGGAGCTTCGCCGCAACGCTGCGCGGGAGGGATCGACCCACGATTTCGGAAAGGACATCCTTTCGACGGCGCACGAGCGCATCCCGGTCTATGCCTACGATTTCGCGACGCAGCTTTGCCCCGGCGAGACCGAGCGATCGCGCGGCTACTGGCGCGACGTCGGCACGCTCGACGCGTACTTCGAGGCGAGCATGGACCTCGTTTCGGTCGAACCGCTCCTGAACCTCTACAACCCGCACTGGCCGATCCGCGGCGTGCAGCCCTGGGCGGGTCCGGCGAAGTTCGTCTTCGCCGATCGCACGTCGGGACGGGTCGGCATGGCGCAGGATTCGGTCGTCGGGCCCGGAGCGATCGTCTCGGGGGGGCTCCTCGAACGGAGCGTCGTCTTCTCTCGGGTCCGCGTGAACAGCTTCAGCCACGTCTCGGACAGCGTGCTCTTCCCGGAAGTCGACGTGGGACGCGGGGCGCGGCTTCGGCGGTGCATCGTCGACAAGGGCGTGCGGATCCCTCCCGGCGAGGTGATCGGCGAGGATCCGGACGACGACGAGAAGCGCTTCGTCGTGACCGCTGGCGGTGTCGTCGTCGTGAGCCGCGAGCACTACGGCCAGCGCGACGCCTTCGACGTCTCGTGAAGATCGTCTTCGTTTCGGCCGAACTCGCACCGCTGGTCCAATCCGGGGGGCTCGGCGACGCCGTCTCGGGACTCGCCCTCGCGCTCGCTGCACGCGGCCACTCGATCGAGTGCGTGGTTCCGGCCTATCGGATGGCACTCGAGAGCCCGGCGTGCCCCGCACTCGCGCCCAGCGGAGAGATCCGGATCGGGCTTCCGAACGGAGAGCTTCGAGGCCGCTGGCTCGTGGGCACGCTCGCTCCGGGAGTCTCGCTTCGCCTCGTCGATCTGCCCTCGCTCTACGATCGGCCGGGGCTCTACCGCGACGACGGGCCGGATTACGACGACAACCCGCTGCGATTCATGGCGCTCGCTCGCGCCGCGGCGTATCTCTGCGAAGCCGAGCCGCCCGATGTCCTCGTCGCGCACGATTGGCACGCGGCGCTCGCCGTCGCGACGCTGCGCGTGGTCTTCGCACGCGGCGCATCGCGCCGCACCGCGACGCTGCAGGTCGTTCACAACAATGCCTATCAGGGCCGGACCGCTCCCGATCTCTACCCGCTCACCGGATTGCCGCCCGGCCATTACCACCCCGACGGAATCGAGGCGTGGGGATCCCTCTGCCTGCTCAAGGCGGGGATCATGTACGCCGATCGCATCGTGACGGTTTCGCCCGGCTATGCGCGCGAGATCCAGCGCACGCCGGCCGGCGAGGGTCTCGAAGGGGCGTACACGTTCCTCTCGCATCGGCTCGTCGGCATCACGAACGGCCTCGACTCCGAGCGCTTCGATCCGGCGCACGACGCCGCGATCCCCGCTCGTTTCTCCGCAGAGGCCCCCGCCGGCAAGGCGGCCTGCCGCGAGGATCTCCTGCGAGCGCTCGGCCTCGCCGCGACGCCTCCCGGACGTCTCGTGGGAGCGATCGGGCGCCTCGCGCTCCAGAAGGGCTGGGACGTCCTCGCCGACGCCGCAGACTTCCTCGTGGCCGGCGGTGCATCGCTCGTCCTGCTCGGAGATGGCGACCCGGTGATCGAGGCGCGCCTCGCTGCGGCCAGCGAACGAGCTCCGAAGCGGATCGCGTTCCGGACCGGATTCGACGACGCGCTGGCGCGACGGATCTACGCCGGCTGCGACGCAATCATCGTCCCTTCGCGCTTCGAGCCCTGCGGGCTCGTCCAGCTCATCGCGCAGCGCTATGGCGCCGTGCCCGTCGCACATCGAGTGGGGGGACTCGCCGACACGATCGTCGAGCCGCGGCGCGGGCCGCGAGGGCTCGACTTCGGCCGTGCGACCGGTGTGCTCTTCTCGCCGCTCACGGTCGATGCGCTCGTCGCCGCGTCGCAAGCGGTCGGTGCGCTCGCCGATGCGGGAGGGCTGCCCGCGCTCCAGCAGCGGCTGCTCGCGCTCGACGTCTCGTGGCGGACGCCGGCCAAGCGCTGGGAGAACCTGCTGCGCGAGGTCGTTCGCGAGGTCCGCGAGAGACCGGGCGCAAAGCCGCCGGGAGCGGCGTAGCGTGACGCGCGTCTGGCCGGGACGCCCCGATCCGCTCGGCGCCACCTGGGACGGAGCGGGCGTCAACTTCGCGATCTTCTCGGAGCACGCGACCGCCGTCGAGCTCTGCCTCTTCGATTCGCCGCACGCGCGTAGCGAGCGCGAGCGGATCGCGCTCGTGGACCGCACCGGAGCCGTCTGGCACGCGTACCTCCCGGGCGTCCACCCCGGACAGCCCTACGGCTATCGCGTCCACGGGCCCTGGGATCCTGCCCACGGCATGCGCTTCAATCCGGCGAAGCTCCTCGCAGATCCCTATGCGCGAGCCTTCAGCCACGGCTTCACGTGGAACGACACGCTGGTCGATCACCGCCTCGATGCGGAGGGACGGATCGCCGCTCGCGACGAGACCGATACCGCAGGGCTGGTTCCCAAGTCCCTCGTCACCGACGGCGCGTTCTCGTGGGGCGACGACCAGCGTCCACGGATCCCGTGGACGCAGACCGTGATCTACGAATGTCACGTCGAGGCGATGACGAAGCTCCACCCCGAGGTTCCCGAGGAGCTTCGCGGGACCTTTCTCGGACTCACCTGGGAGCCCGTCCTCGACCACCTCCGCTCGCTCGGAGTGACGACGCTCGAGCTCCTCCCGGTGCATCAATCCGGCGTCGATCCGCACCTCGCGAAGCACGGGCTCACCAACTACTGGGGCTACAACCCGATCGGCTACTTCGCGCCCGACGTGCGCTTCGCGGTGCCGGGCGGCAATCCCGCCGACGAGTTCCGCACGATGGTGAGACGCCTGCACCGTGCGGGGTTCGAGGTGATCCTCGACGTCGTCTTCAATCACACCGGCGAGGGCGGACCGCTCGGTCCCTCGCTCTGCTTCCGTGGAATCGACAATCCCACCTACTACCGGTTCTCGAAGGATCGGCCGGATCTCTACGAAGACTTCACGGGCTGCGGAAACAGCCTCGAGATCCGCCACGTCCGGACGCTCCAGCTCGTCCTCGACGCCCTCCGCGCCTGGGCGGACGAGATGCACGTCGACGGCTTCCGCTTCGATCTCGCAACGACGCTCGCGCGCGACCCGGTCGATTTCGACCCCGCCGCACGGCTCCTCTTCGCGATCGCGCAGGATCCGCTGCTCTCGGGCCTGAAGCTCATCGTCGAGCCCTGGGACGTCGGCCCGGGCGGCTACCGGCTCGGGGGCTTCCCGCTTCCCTTCGCCGAGTGGAACGACCGCTACCGGCAGACCGTCCGTCGCTTCTGGCGGGGCGATGCCCATCTCGCGGGCGAGCTCGCGTCGCGCCTCGCGGGATCGAGCGACCTCTTCGGCCCGGGCCGCCGCAGCCCCTTCGCGAGCATCAACTACGTGACGTGCCACGACGGCTTCACGCTCGAAGACCTCGTCTCCTACGAACGCAAGCACAACGACGCGAACGGCGAAGACAATCGCGACGGCAGCGACGACAACGCGAGCCGGAACTGGGGGGTCGAGGGGCCCACCACGGCGCCCGAGGTTCTCGCGCTCCGCGAGCGGACGAAGCGGAACCTGATCGCGACGCTGCTCTTCTCGCAGGGCGTTCCGATGCTCTCGCACGGAGACGAGCTCTCGCGAAGCCAGCGCGGGAACAACAACGCCTACTGCCAGGACGGCCCGCTCACCTGGCTCGATTGGCGGCTCGACGACCGCGCTCGCGCCTTCCTCGAGTTCGTCCGGAACGTCGCACGCATCCGCCGCGAGCACCCCGCCCTGCGCCGGAGCTTCTTCTTCGAGGGGCGCGAGGCGGCGCCGGGAGCTCCGAAGGACGTGACCTGGCTTCGCGCCGACGGTTCCGAGATGTCGGGGTCGGACTGGGAGTCGGGCGACGGAGCGATCCTCGGCATGTGGATCCATGGCGGTGTGCGGCACGACAAGGACGAAAAGGGCCGACCGGTCCTCGGATCGACGCTGCTCCTCGTCCTGAACGCCGATGAGCGGGGTCGCGCATTCGTGCTGCCGCCGATGCCGGAAACCGGCACGTGGCGCGAGCTCGTCGACACGGGGCATGCGACGCTTCAGACGGTTCGTTCGGAGGTCCTCCGAGTCGGAGGAAGGTCGATCGTCCTGCTCGAGCACGTTCCGGGATCACACGCCAAGGGTCGTGCATGACGGAGTCCTCGTCGCGAGAGAACCTCCGGCGTCTCGCGGCGCGGCTCGGCATCCTCGACTCCTACTTCGACATCCGGGGCGGATCGCATCCGACGTC
>CAJPFO010000180.1 GCA_905339255.1 Myxococcaceae bacterium | reverse complement strand
GGCATCGAGCGGCGCCCGCACGGGCCAGCGCAGGAGCGAGAAGGCCTCGTGGCGAAGCCCGGATTCGCGGGGCGAGGCAAAGGGCCATCGTCCTTGCTGCGGTGGCCGCCCGGGCTTCGAGACCGGGACTCCCGTGGCCTCAGCCGCCAAGGTGACGGACGCGGGAGAGAGCGCAGCACGGGCAGCGTGGCGAGGGCCTCGGCCACGCGGGCTCCCTCGCGGAGCGCGTGGGCCGAGAGTCCGAGCCGCTCGCAGACGAGGCTCTCGACTCGCGCATCCGCATCGCGTCCGCGCAAGAAGAGGAGCGCCGCGTGCGAGAGGGGAGGCGGCGTCTCATGGAGACCGGGAGCGATCGAGCGAGACATCCGCGAACCGTTCGGGACCGGTGGGATGACACGGCGGAGCGTACGCGAAGGAAATCGAAACGTCAACACCCCGCAAACGGAGGGAAGTCGGATCCTCCGACGGAGGAGCCCCCGAAGCCCCCGTGTAGACTCGTGGAGGGAGCGAGCCGGATAAGAACCGAATTCAACGGCGGTCATTGTTCGCGGACCCGGAGCGCGCACACACCTTGGAGTCGCCCAACGATGGTCCAAAGAATGGGGTCCACCTCAGACTTCAGCCGCGCTGGCGACCGTGCTCGAGGCGCGGCGTGGTAGCATCGCGCGCGGCCGCAGGTGAGCGGCAATCCACAGGCGGCGCGAAGGGAACCAACGCGATGGCAACTTGTTGGTCTTGGCGAATGAGGTCACGAAGCTCGCACATCATCGGCCTCGCTTCGGCCGCGCTGATTCTGAGTAGTTGCGTCACGATGCGCCAGGGGTCGAAACAGATTGTGCCGATCGTGTCGGAGCCTGATGGTGCGACGGTCCAGATTGAGCCAGGCGGTGCGTCCATCGTGACGCCAGACGATGTCGCCCTGGAGCGTCGCTACACGTACTCCCTAAGGTTCGAGAAGCAGGGATTCCAACCAAGGACCGTGCTCATTGAAGCAAAGCCGTCTCGCGAACTCTGGCGAAATATCGTCTGGCTTCATCCGCTCGGTTGGCTCGCTGGCGTTCTCGTCGATTTGAACACGGGTTCCGGGTATGAACTCGAGCCCAACGCGGTATCGCTCACGCTGGTACCGGTCCCATCCGAGGCAGATCCGATCGCACCAAGTCCCTAGACCCTATGGAGCGAGCGACTCGATTCGCCACGCTCGTGCTCAATGAAACGACTACGGACCCGCGAGGACCCATTGCCGCGGGTTGCCGCCCGGAGGCGGCAGCGTCGCATGCGAAGGAGCCGGCCACTCCATATGGTCTGATGCACCCGCGCTGCCGAACACCGATGAGACCCCCTCCTCTCAACGGGTAGATCGCTCCCGCCCTCCTCGGCCGGGGGCCGCGTCTCGCGCCGATGGGCGATGGCCTCGCCCTCGTACTCGGCCTTCGCTTCGCGGTGCGGCGCAGTTGGCGTCGAGCCTCCACCCAACACCGATCGAGGCGCACGCCCGGTCGCACCGTGACGACGCGATCGGGAACGCGATCGCCTTCGCGTCGTGGAAGCTCATCCGTTCCCTCGTGCCGGCCTCCTCATGACGATCGCCCTGGTCGTGTCCGCTGTTTCCAGACTCGGAGGAGGCGCAGAGTCGAAGGGGAGCAGTCGTTGGGCATTCCGGCCGTCGTGGACGCCCGGATCGGCGATCGTGAACAGGATGGAATGCTTCACCCTGCCCCGGCCTCGCGAATCCGATTGCACGCCCGTGAGGATTTGGCTACATCCGACTCGGCAGCCAGCGACTTCCTTTCTCGTCCGATCCCGCCGTCGGAAGGGTTCGCTCGCGACCTCTCGGTTTCGCGCACGCGCGTCGTTCGCGTTCATGGGTTCGTGTTCTCTGGTTCTCTCGTGCGCAATCCCAATCGCGCTTCGCTGGGTACGAGGGCGCAAGGAGACGGGCGGGATGGATCTCGCGGTGATGGCGGGCGGTGCGGCGGCGGTCGTCGGTGCAGCGGTTTCGGGACGTCCGGCGCGGGTGCGACGCGCGCTCGGCCGCGGCCGGGTGGTGGCGTGGGCGGCCCTCGCGGCGGGGCTTTCGTCGGGGTGCCAGCTCCAGACGACGGTCGAGGATTTCGAGGTTCCCGGGACGGAGGTCGGCGAGGTTTCGGCCGACGCGATCTCGCCGTCGGCCTACTGCCGCGGGTGTCATAGCGACTACGACACGGAGAACGAGCCCTTCGCGACGTGGTCGGGGAGCCTGATGGCGCACGCGGGGCGCGATCCGCTGTTCCTGGCTCAGATGACGACGGCGAACCAGGATGCACGCGAGGTCGGCTACTACTGCCTGCGCTGCCACGTTCCGATGTCGTGGGTGACCGGGAACGCGCTTCCTGCCGACGGGAGCGCGCTCGACGCGACCGATCTCGACGGCGTGAACTGCCACTTCTGCCATGCGATGGTCGATCCGATCTTCAAGCCCGGCGAGAGCCCGCCCGAGGACGAGGCGATCCTGGCGGGCCTCGCGTCGAAGCCCGAGCACTACGGAAACGCGATGTTCGTGATCGATCCTTCCGGGACGCGACGCGGACCGCTCCCGGACGCCCGGGCGCTCCACGAATGGACCTACTCGCCCTTCCACACCCGGAGCGAGTTCTGCGGCACCTGCCACGATGTCGGCAACGTCGCGACGACGCGACAACGAGACGGCACCTGGAAGTACAACGGGATCGGGGCGCCCGCGACGGATCCGGACCCGGCCGCGCAGTTTCCGCTCGAGCGGACCTACACCGAATGGCGGCTCAGCCGCTTTGCGGACGGTGGTGTGGATCTCGGCGGACGCTTCGGAGGCGCGGGGGCGAGCGTCGTCTCGACCTGCCAGGATTGCCACATGCCGCGGGCCGAGGCGGCACGCGCCTGCGTGACGGGGCCCGTACGAGCCGGGCTTCGAAGGCACAGCTTCGCAGGTGCGGCGGCACCGAGCCTCGACCTGATCGCGCATCTCTATGCGGACGACCCTTCGGTCGATCTCGATGCGATTGCGCGGGGCCGCGCGGAGGCCGTCAGCATGCTCGAGCGCGCTGCAACGCTCGAGCTCGAGACGCGCGAGCAGGATCTCGTGGTGCGGATCGTGAACGAGACGGGGCACAAGCTTCCGACGGGGCACATCGAGGGCCGCCGCGTGTTCTTGAGCGTCCGCTTTCTCGACGCCACGGGGGCGGTGCTGCGCGAACACGGCGCCTACGACGGCGCGACCGCGACGCTCGCCGAGACCACGACGGCCGTCTACGAGATGCGCGTCGGCATCAGCAAGGCGGCCGGGCTCGCAGTCGGGCAGTTCCCCGGCCCGACGACGCACATGGCGCTCGCCGACACCATCGTGAAGGACAACCGGATTCCGCCGCGGGGCTTCGTGAACGCGACGTTCGAAGAAG
>CAJPFO010000179.1 GCA_905339255.1 Myxococcaceae bacterium | reverse complement strand
TGCATGCGTCCTTCGTCGTGCCGGAGCGCCATGCGGATCACGCCCGCACCGGCGCCGAACGCTTCAAGCCCGCGCGCGGTGAGCATCCCGACGAGATCATCCTCGCCCGGAGGCTCGAGACCGATGGCTCTCGCGTCACGGATCAACCGGCGCGCGTGCCGGATCGCGTGGCGAACGCTCCCACCCTCGAAGCGCGCCGTCGTGTAACAGCCGATCGGCGCACTCGCGACGAGATCCGTCGTCGCCACGCTCGCCGCTAGCGTCGGTCGAGCGGCACGTAGGGCCGGGCGGTGGATCCCTCGTAGATCTGCCGCGGCCGTCCGATCTTGAAGTCCGCATCGGAGTGCATCTCCATCCAATGCGCGATCCATCCGGGGAGGCGGCCCATCGCGAAGAGCACGGTGAACATGTTCTTCGGAGTGCCGATCGCGTTGTAGATGACGCCCGAGTAGAAATCGACGTTCGGGTAGAGTTTGCGTTCGACGAAGTAGTCGTCCTTGAGCGCGATCTCCTCGAGCTCCTTGGCGATCTCGAGAAGCTTGCTGTTCACGCCGAGCTTGGTGAGGACGTCGTCGCAGGCGCGCTTGATGATCTTCATCCGAGGATCGAAATTCTTGTAGATCCGATGCCCGAAGCCCATGAGACGCGCGGTGTCGTCCTTGCTCTTGGCGCGTTCGACGAACTGCCGTGCGTTCAGGCCCTCGTCGCGGATCCGCTCGAGCATCTCGATCACCTGCTGGTTGGCGCCGCCGTGGAGCGGCCCCCAGAGCGCGTTGATCCCGGCCGAGATCGCCGCGAAGAGGTTCGCCATCGACGATCCCACGAGCCGAACGGTGCTCGTCGAGCAGTTCTGCTCGTGGTCTGCGTGCAGGATCAGGAGCAGGTCGATCGCCTTCTCGATCACGGGGTCGACCACGTACGGCTCGCAGGGGGTCGCGAAGTTCATGTGGAGGAAGTTTCCGACGTACGAGAGCGCGTTGTTCGGATACATGAACGGCTGCCCGATCGAGTGCTTGTGGGCGTACGCGGCGATCGTCGGAAGCTTCGCGAGGAGCCGATGCACCGAAACCTCGACTTCGCGCGGATCGCGAGGGTCGAGCGAATCGGGATAGAAGGTCGCGAGCGCACCGACCGCGGCGGAGCACGCGGCCATCGGGTGCGCGTCCTTCGGAAGCGCAGAATAGAAGCGCTTCAGATCCTCGTGGAGCATCGAGTGCCGACGGATCGACTCGGTGAAGCGGGCGAGCCCGTCGCGGCTCGGAAGCTCGCCCGAGAGGAGCAGATACGCGACCTCGAGGAAGGTGCTCTTCTCGGCGAGCTCCTCGATCGGGTAGCCGCGATAGCGGAGGATCCCCTGGTCTCCGTCGATGAAGGTGATCTGGCTGCGGCAGCCGCCGGTGTTCGCGTAGCCCGGGTCGAAGGTGACGAGGCCGGTCTGGTCGCGGAGCTTCCGCACGTCGATCCCGCGTTCTCCCTCGCTGCCGACGAGGATCGGGAGCTCGACCGTCTTGTCGCCGAAGCGAAGCTGCGCCGTCTGGCTCATCGCAGACTCCTTTCGAGACGCGGGGATGCGCCGTGGAACGGCTTCGACGTTAGCCGACGGAGCCGGCGCGGGACAGTCAGCCGCCGGCGCGGCCAAGCCCTGCATCCGAGACTCCGGACGGTTGCGGCGTGCCTTCGGGGGCTGCGACCTCGGCGCGCTCGGTGACGACGACGAGCGCTCGGCGGCCCGAGCGGAAGCGCGCCCGGACCTCCGCGAACGCCCCGGCTTCGGCCCGCTCGAACGCCTCTTCGCGGATCACGGCGACCCGCCCGCCCTCCTCGAAGTAGCGGCGCAGCTCTTCAGCGGGCCCGATCTGCTCGATCCGTCGCCCCGAGTAGTAGGCGAGGGCGCCAACGAGGGGCTGCGACTCGACGAGGCCGATCGGCGTTCCAGGCACGGTGAGCGAGGCCGCCGACTCCGCGACGAGACGCGGAGACTTCTCGGCCTCGAGCGCCGGGAAGAAGAGCAAGAAGACGACGAGTTCGAGCGCGAAGATCGTGCCGACGACGAGGCTCGTCTGTGCGAGCCCGCCGCGCGCCGCGCGTACCGCGAGCGCCGCTCCGACGAGAACGGCGAGCATGGACAGCGCAAAGCTCGCCGGGACGTCGATGTTCGGAAGCACGGGCGCCGCCGCCACGACGATCGATCCAATTGCGAGGAGCGCGGCCGCTGCAGCGAGGGCGATCCGGATCCATTGCGGAATCGCTTCGCGTCCGCGGAGCGCACGCACCGTCGCATCCGCGGCGAGCAAGGCCACCGCCGGATAGCAGGTGAGGAGATAGAGATCCCGCTTTCCGCTCGAGAGCGTGAAGAATGCGAGCGTCGTGCCCGCCCAGACGAGCAGGAAGCGCCAGGCGCGGCGGGGCTCCTCGGGAGCACCGGCCGCGAACACCTCCCGGGAGCCGACGATCGCCACGACGGGCCAGAGCACGCTCCACGGGAGCGTTCCCAACGGGAAGACGGTGATCAGATAGTGCCAGGGGCGCACCTTCGACGTGCCGACGAGGTAGCGCCCGTAGATGTTGTCGACGACGGCGGACTGGAAGAATCCGTCCGGAGCAAAGAGCGTCGCGAGCGCGATCCAGACGATCCCGGGAAGCACCGAGAGTGCGAGATGGCGCCAGGCGAAGAGGCCGCGCAGCGAGGCGAGGCGTCGCTCCGACGCGAGAAAGACCGCCATCACGAGCAGCGGAACGACGAAGCCGACGGGGCCCTTCGCGAGCACGCCGAGACCGAGCGCGGCGTGCATCATCCAGAGGTTCGTGCGCCGCGACCCGATGCCCCGATCGATCCGCCAGAAGGCGACGAGCGCGATGCCCTCGCAGAGGGTGAGCAGCACGTCGAGTTGCGCGCGACGCGTGAGATGCACGAAGAGACCCGTCGTCGCGAGCATCGCGGCAGCGAGCGCGCCGCTCGTCGATCCGAGCAGACGGGCGCCGAAGACGGCCGTGAGCGCCACGACGGCCACCCCCGAGAGGGCCGAGGGGAGCCGCGCGGCGGTCTCGGTCACGCGATCCGAAGCGGACCCGGCGAGCGCGGCGAGCCAGTAGTAGAGAGGGGGTTTCTGGTCGTAGACCTCGCCGTTGAGCGAGAGCAGGACGAGTCCCCGGGGCCCGCGTTCGAAGCTGCGGATCTCCTCGGCGACCTGCGCATAGCGCGGCTCGTCGGGGGCCCAGAGATCGACCCGGCCGAGGCCGATCAGGAACAGGAGCGCAGCGGCTCCCACCACCAGGCCCTGACGGGCAAGCGCGGATTTCCCATCGCGCACGGCCCTTCCCCTCCTCCTCGCCGTTCCCCCGGCCTCCGGTCTCCTGGGGGTGCCGCTGCCGAACGGCGGCTCCCCACGGTACCCTGGGTCGGAAGGAGTCGCCCCATGCCGAGTGCCCATGCCCCGACCGAAGAGCTCCTCGCGCTCTTGCGCGGCGGAGTCGTGAAGTCCCACGAGGTCGCGCGTTTGCTCGATGCGCTGCCCGGCGCGGATCGCGTCCTCGCGATTCGCGCGCTCGGCCGGAGCGAACAGCGCAGGCTCTACGAGGCGGCGGGAGGCGTTTCCCGCGTGCAGCTCGTCGATCTCGTTCCGCCCGCGACCCCCGATCTCGTCGCCGTTCGCCATTACGGGCGCAACACGCTTCCGGCGTTCACGCTCTTCGAGAAGCGCTTCGCGCGGCCGAAGGGCGAGGACCCGAACGCGCCGAAGCGGCTCGCAGGCTGGAACTTCCAGACGCTCTCACCACTGACGGGGCCCGGCTACTTCGTGGCGAGGAACGACGAGGCCCGCGGCGAGGTCCTGATCGACTACCGGGAGGTGCCGACGCAGGCGCCCGAAGGATGGCCGCCGATCGTCTCGAACGATCGCGGACTCGGGCGGTTCGTCTACGGGAACATGGTCGACACGCTCCGCCGCGTCTCCGAGCACGTCACGATCGGTTCGGCGGCACGCGGAGGCAAGGATCTCGGCAGCTGGTTCGTGCTCTGCCGCGAGTCGTAGGGCGAAGCTTCGCGGCGAGGGCTCTCTCCGCGCTCGGCGTCTTCGTCGCCGCCTCGGGAGGGCTCGCGGAGCGCGCGGCGGCCAATCCGTTCGGGGCGTTCCTCGAGGCGCATCCGGGGGTTCGTGGTGAGGATCTGATCGCCGTCTCGGCCGGGGATCCGATCGACCGCGTCCTCGCCGTCGTACACAACCCGGACTCGGGACTCACTCCCGAGTCGGTGGGGGTCGCCGAACTCGTCGGAGGCGTCGCCTTCGAGCGCGACACGTCGTCGCTCGCGGCCGACCCGGCGGTGGCGAAGACGGGGTCCTTTCTCGTCACGGTGACGCAACCCTGCGATGATCGGCGCGCGCGGCCCCGCATGCGGCCCGGAAGCTGGCTCTTCATCCGGGACGGCGGGCTCGTCGCCTTCGACCTCCTCGTCTACGAGGCCGATTGCGGGATCGCCGGGGAGTGGGTCCTCGCTTCCGATCACGACGCGCTCCGGGTCGTCGGCGAGCAGCTCTTCCGCCGACTCGGAAGGGGCCGCTTCCGGTACGGATCGCTGCAGTACGAATTCTGGGACGACGCCTTCGCTGCGCCGACTCGAGAGGCGACGCTCTCGCTGCTTCGTGCGGACGCTGCGGCGAACCCCGACGACGGAGAGACGCACAACCGCCTCGCCGTCGCACTTCATGCCTCGGGCGATCGCGAAGCGGCCTTCGACCGGCTTCGCCGCGCGGCGCGACTCGATCCGACGCTCCCGTGCGTCCATTGGAACCTCGCCTCCCTGCATCGCCAGCGCGGCGAGAAGGGCGAGGCGGCGCGCGAGGAGGCGATCGCGGAGGGGGCGGGCGGATCTCCGTAGGAGCAGTACCTTGGGGTCGTGGAGGTGATGGTGCCCGACGCCCCGGCGCTCTCCGTCGTCGTGCCGATCCATGACGAGGTCGAATCGATTCCGACCCTCTACGCCGAGCTCGACACGGCGCTCAAGGATCATCCGGGTGGTGTCGAGCTGATCCTCGTCGACGACGGGAGCACCGACGGAAGCCTCGCGCTCCTCGATGCGCTCGCGAAGCAGGATCCCGCCGTCCACGTGATCGCGCTCGACCGCAATCATGGGCAGTCGACCGCGCTCGCCGCCGGCTTCGAGCGGGCTCGCGGCGACGTGATCGTGACGCTCGATGCGGACCTGCAGAACGATCCGCGCGACATCCCGCTTCTTCTCGCGGAGCTCGGCCGTGCCGACGTCGTGAACGGGGTCCGGGTGGGGCGTACCGAAGGCTTCGTGCGACGTTCGTCCTCTCGCATCGCCAACGCGTTTCGCAACTGGCTCACCGAGGAATCGGTCACGGACGTGGGTTGCTCGCTTCGCGCGATGCGCTCCGGGTACGTCCGCAAGCTCAAGCCCTTCCACGGCATGCATCGCTTCTTGCCGACACTGCTTCGTCTCGAGGGCGCTCGGGTCGTGGAAATCCCGGTCTCGCATCGACCGCGGCGCTTCGGACGCTCGAAGTACGGAATCGCCAACCGGCTCGGCGTCGGGATCGTCGACGTGCTCGCCGTCCGCTGGATGCAGCGAAGGGCGGTCCGTTGGCGCGAGCGCGAAGCAGCGCCCGGATCCGGATCGGGTGCGAACGCTCCTCGGCCGGCTACCCGCCGGCCCGCTTGACCCGGTAGCCGCGCGCCGCGAGCTCGGCCATCACCGTCTCGACGTGCTCGCCCTGGATCTCGATCACGCCGTCCTTCGCCGTGCCGCCGCTGCCGCAGCGTCTCTTGAGCTCTGCTGCGAGATCGCGGAGCGAATCGGAGCCGAGGGGGACTCCCGAGATCGTCGTCACGGTCTTGCCGTGGCGTCCCTGCACCTCGCGGCGCACCCGGACGACGCCGTCTCCGGGCGGAACCTTCTTCGCCGCGAGTTCCTCGCGGCAACGGCAGCGCGCTTCGGGCTTGCGGCAGCGCGGACAGACGCGACCGACGCCGCTCGAGAAGACGATCCGATCGCCGTCACGACTCATCGCTCCGGAGGCTCCACTCCGAGCCGCTGCTGCTCGACCATGAGGCAGAGGTCTTCGACGACGGCGATCCCGGCCGCTTCGAGCCGCGCCGTGGATTCGGCGTGGCGGATTCCGAGCTGGAGCCAGACGCCGCGGGGCCTCGGGGAAAGCGCCAGGATCTCGTCGACGTGCGCGGGGACGTTCGCGGGGGCGCGGAATACGTTCACGAGGTCGATCGGCTCGTCGATCTCCGCGAGGCTCGCAGCGCAGCGCTCGCCGAGCACATGGTCGAGCTTCGGATTCACGGGAAGGATGCGGAATCCTGCGCGTTGCATGGAGAGGGGGACGCGGAACGCATCGTCGGTGGCCCCCGCCTTGATGCCCACCACGGCGATGGTGCGGCAGGCCGAGAGAAGCGCTCGCAGGTCCTCGTCACGATCGATCGGCATGCCGATCGAGGGTAGGCCGGACGGCGTGCGCTAGCGACCGTAGCGGCGGCGAGCGGCCTCGATCGCGCGGAGAACCTCCGCGCGCAGCGCCGCGGGCTCGAGCAGGGTCGCGCTCGCTCCGAACGAGAGCACCCAGCTCTTGAGCTCCTGACTCCCACCGACCTCCATCGCGAGCTCGACGGCGCCGTCCCGAAGCTCCCGGAGCTTCTGGCTCGGGTGCCAGGTGCGCTCGGCGACGTAGGCGGCGACGTCCTTCTCGAAGCGGATCCGGACGTGTGTCGCGGGCTCGTGGACCACCCCGAAGGACGCTCCGACGTAGGCGTCGAAATCGAAATCGGCGCCCGGCTCGAAGCGTCGCCCCGTCGGCGCGATGGCGCCGATGCGATCGACGGCGAAGGTCCGGATCTCTCCCGATCGGTGGTCGCGACCGACGACGTAGAGCCCGCCACTGCGGTACCAGACCCGGTAGGGGTCGAGCTCACGCGCAGACGCCGTGCCCGTTCCGCCCGTCCGATAGCGGATGCGAACGGTCTCGCGACCGATCACGGCTTCGTTGAGCGCCCGGATGGTTTCGCGGAAGCGGGCGTAGCTCTTGTGCGGGCCGGGCAGCACGCGAAACGATCCGGCGAGGCTCGCGAGCGTGCTCGCGAGCTCGGGCGAGAGCGCGGCGCGGATCTTCGCGAGTGCGCTCCGCACCGACTCGTGGAAGACGGTTCCCTCGAGCGTGCGGAGCAGGTCTTCGCCGAACGCCAGGGCGAGGACCTCGTCCGCCGTGAACGGAACGTCGCCGAGTCGGAAGGTGTCGATGAGCTTGTACAGAACGCGCCCGTCCCGCTTCTCGCTCGTCACGGGAAAGCCTGCCTGCATGAGCGCGTCGAGGTCCCGGTAGACCGTTCGCTTCGTGCAGCCGAGCTCCTCGACGAGCGGGTCGAGCCCGATCCCGAAGCGACTCTTGGCGAGCTTCTGGAACAGACGCCACTGTCGTGCCAGCTGTTCACCGCGCACCGTGCCCTCCTTGCCCGATCACGAATCCGAGAAGAAGCGGACGAGCTCTTCTTCGCGGGCGCGTGCATCCGCCCTGCCGAGCTCGATCATCGGGGCTGCGAACTCCCCGTCGAAGAGCAGGTACGAGAGCAGATCCGATTCCGAGGGAACTCCGCTCGCATTGAGCCCGAGCAGGAAGGCGCGAAGCAGCGGCGTGAGTCGGCCCTGCCTCCTGCGCTCGTCGAGGACGTGGCCCGCGAGGACTCCGAGGTCCGCCGAAGGGCGGACGACGACGTCCTCGATCCGCTTCCAATCCCTTCGCGCGCCCTCGCTGGCCGATGCGTTGATCCGGCCGAGAAAATCGGCGCCGTAGGCCCTCTCGCCGTCGTCGATCACCTCGTTCATGACGCGCATGCGCGCGAGATCCGTGTCGATGTGGTCGAGGAGCAGGGCGTTCAGCACCTTGCCGAACAAGAAGAAGGGGTTGCCGTACGCTTCGAGGCGGCTTCCGGCGAGTGCTGCCTCGCGCGCCTCGGCGGGCCCCGCGCGAAGCGCGATCACGAGGATGCGGTCCGCGCCGAGGTGGATCGCCGGAGAGAGCGGCGTATTCATCCGCAAACCTCCGTCCGCGAAATAGGCGCTCCCGATCCGCACGGCCGGGAACAGGACGGGGATCGCCGCCGAGGCGAGCGCGTGCTCGGAGGAGAGCCGGGCCACCCGAGACAGGATCGCAACGTCCCTCGACCAGGGAGGAAGCCGCTTCTCGCGATTCTCGACGAAGCAGACCACCCGCCCCGATGCGATCTCGGTGGCTGCGACGCAGAGCGACGAGACGCGGCCCGCATCGAGGTTTCGGCGGATCGATCGCCAGGGGACCGCGCCGCGGACGACCTTCTCGAGCGGGCGCGTGTCGAGAAGGCCATAGAGCCGATCCGGGAGTCTTCCTCCGCGGAGCTCGACGGCGGTGCGGCCGAGCCCGAAGAGTCTTCGCGGCAGGCCGAAGAGGTCGCGCGTCGAGACCGGCAGCACCTCCTCGAGCCGGAAGCCTCGCCAGACGTCGACGAGTCGCCTCGCTTGCACCTCGCCTGCCGTCGCAGCGAGAAAACACGCGTGGATGGCGCCAACCGAAGTGCCGCAGAAGACGTCGAGCTGCGGGGGGCGGCCGAGTCGAACCGGAAGGTCTTCGAGCAGGTACTGGAGGACACCGGCTTCGTAGGCGCCGCGCGCTCCGCCTCCGGAGAGCACGATCGCGCGAACGGGTCGGGACCGCGCGCGCGGCGTGGTGGCCGGGGCGGATTCCTGCTTCAGCCGACGCGCTCCACGTAGACTCCCGTGCGGGTGTCGACGCGGATTCGCTCGCCCTCTTTCACGAAGAGGGGGACCTGCACGACGGCGCCGGTCTCGATGGTCGCGGGCTTGGTGGCGCCGCTCGCCGTATCGCCCTTGAGGCCCGGATCGCATTGGGTGATCACGGCCTCGATGAAGGCCGGAAGCTCGATGTTGATCGGCTTGCCGCGCCAGAAGAGAACGTCGACGTCGAGGTTCTCCTTCAGGTACTTGCGCGCGTCGCCGACCTGCTCCGCCGTGAAGGGGATCTGGTCGAAGCTCTCCGTGTCCATGAACACGAGCGAATCGCCGTCCTGATAGAGGTACTGCATGCGACGCTCGGTCACGTCGGCCTCGTCGACCTTTTCGCCGGAGCGGAAGGTCCGGTCGAGCACCTTGCCGTTTTTCAGGTTCTTCACCTTCGTCCGCACGAAGGCGCCGCCCTTGCCGGGTTTCACGTGCTGGAAGTAGGTGATCGTGTACGGCTCCCCGTCGAGCTCGATCTTGAGGCCGTTGCGGAACTGGGACGTATCGACCGACATGCAATTCTCCGCTCGTTCGGGGCCGGCAGGGTAGCCGGATCCCATCCCGGCGGCGAGGCCGCGGGCCGGGCGCCGGCCGGGAGGCCCCTGGGGGTGCGCTCGAGGATCAAGGCAGGGGCACGTAGTAGAGCCATGCGTCCTGATCGACCTTCAAGTCGATCAGGCTCGAGTTGATCACGTCGAGATGGAGGTGGATCGGCGTCCCGGCCGAGATGATGATCGCGAATCCGGACGGAAAGCTGATGTTCGTGTTGGTGACGTTCGAGCCCAAGTACGTGCTGCCCGAGGTCGCCCCGTAGTCGAAGAGCCCGGGGCCGGCGTACTTCGCCCGGAAGACGCACCCCGTCGCGTCCTGCTCGTTGCATTGATACATCTCGGGCTTGGTGCTGATCTCCGCATCGACGTAGAGGTCGACATCGGCCTGCTCGGGGATCGAAGCAGCGACGATCCCGATCCGGGTCTTCGGCACGAAACTTCCGGCGCGATCCTTGTGGCAGGTCGCCCCCTTCGGACAGAGCCCCGTGGTGGCCTTGATCACTGCCGTCTTGAGCTCGCGGAGCGCCGGCGCGGGCTCCGCCGCCGACGGCACGGCGAAGGCGATCGTGAGGCAGGCGGCGAGGCGGGCCGCCCGAAGAGGTCTTGCGCGCATGCCTTCCTCCATCCTGGGTGCCGCAGTCTAGCGACCTGGCGGAGCGAGGACCGGAGCCTCGAACGGGGAAGGCGGAGGAGCTGCCGGGAGGGCGACCGTCTCGGGTCCGTCTCCTAGATGGGAGCGGTCTCGAGCCGCCGCTCTCCGTCTCCCGCCGTCGCGACGCCGATGCGGTAGGCGGGCCGGAAGCCGAGCTCGCGCTCGGCGCGTGCCGTATCGAGCGTGAAGCCGTAGCGCAGATGCGCTCCCGAGATGCGGTCGAGCTGGACCTGGCCGCCCGCGAGGCGCAGCAATCCGGCTGCGATGCCGAGCATCGGGGCGGGGACGGGAACGCACGGTCGCCGCGTCCAGCTTCCGAGCACCGAGAGGGGGACCGATTCGACCCCGGCGACGTTGTAGACCCCGCTGCGCTCGGCGAAGAGCGCGGCGCGGACGGCGCGGGCAACGTCCTTGTCCGCGACCAGCGCACAGACCGGATCGAAGCCCATCGGCCGAGGCCTCGCTCCGCCGCGACCGGAGAGAAGCGGGTTCAGATAGACGTATCCCCCCGAGGCCACGACCGTCGGCAGCCGGAGGAGCACGACACGGAGGCGACCGCTTCCGACCTCGGCGCGGAAGGTCATGTCGCAGTCGACCCAGGAGCGGACCTCGGGGACCACGTCCGGGGAAAGCGCCAGCTCGCTCGACTCGACGAGGCGGTTCGAGTTTCCCGCCTGCAGGCGGTAGACGTACGCGCTTCCGAGCGCGACCAGGGTGCGGAGGGTGTCGGACTCGACGCATTGCTGGAGGACGAGCCTCGCCTCGGCCGTTCGCGGCGGAAGCCCGGCGAGAAGCCTCCGCTGCGACGCGGCCGCGGGCTGGTGCGAAGGCACGTGGACGACGGCGTCGATTCCGGCGTCGCGCACGCGCGACGATCCGAACAGATCCGAAACGGACCGATGTCGGGAGACCGGGCTTCGCAGATAGGCGAAGCGCGAATCGGGATCTGCGAGGAAGCGGTCGAAGCCTCGCGGCGCGGGGCCCTCGCCGACTCCGAGCACGTGCGCGACGTCGCGATCGTGGAAGAGCACCTTCACGATGCGGCGTCCGATCGGCTCGTCGGCATGGGTGACCAGCACGCGACGCATCAGCGGTTCCGATCGAGGAGGGTCTGGACGCTCCGGCGCACCTGCTGCGTCAGATGCTGGACGAGCCGGGCGTCATGGGCGGCGTCCGGGCCGAAACGTTCGTGGAAGCGAAGTGGCTCGCCGTAGACGATCCGATAGCGAACGGGGTAGGGGAGCAACCCGAGCGGGCCGAGCCACGGGAAGGTGGGAGTGATCGGTGCCGCGGGGAGGCCGAGCCAGCGTGCGAGCGGTCGGATGTCGAAGAGGATCGGGGTCTGGTCGTCACTTCCGATGATGGCGACCGGGACGATCGGGGCCCTCGCCCGCAGCGCCTGCTCGACGAAGCCCGTGTGGAAGCGCTGCAGCCGGTAGCGTTCGGTGATCGTCTTGCGCGCGCCCGCCATGCCCTCGGGAAAGACCAGGACGAGCTGTCCGTCGTCGAGCAGGTCCGCGAAGTTCTCGCGCGTGCCGACCACCTGACCCACGCGTGCGAGGAAGACGTTCACGAAGGGGAGCTCGCCGGCCCAGCGATCGACCACTGCGCGTGCGAGGCGCGGCGGATCGGTATGCCGGAGGACGTCGACGACCGTCATGGCGCCGTCGAAGGGCAGGAGTCCTGCGTGGTTTGCCGCGAGGATCGCCGGGCCTTCGGGCGCCAAGTGTTCGTGGCCACTGCTCGAGACCCGGAAGTAGAAGCGATAGAGGGCGAGAAAGAGCGGAAACGCCGTTCGCGCGGCCGACGGAGAGAAGCCGAAGCGATCGTAGGGAACGTCGCCGTCGGCGAGATGATCGAGGGCCGCGAGCCGACGCCGCTCGCTCTCGGGCAAGAGCGCTTCGAGCCCCCGGGCCCGCTCGAGGAGCTCGACCTCGGCGAGGCGCGGCGTCGTCGCCCAGCGCCTTCGCGCCTCGTTCTCGGCCGGGCGTTCGGCCGCCGCGCGAACCTTCCGCTCCGGGGCCGGACGCGGCGGGAGAAGCGACGCCTCGGCCCGTGCCAGCAGCTCCGAGAGCGTCTCGACGCGCTCGAGCAGGGGATCCGACGCCCCGCTGCTCGCGAACGGGTCGCTCCCGAGCGCCGGCTCTCCGCGCTCGGCGACGGGCAGGATCTCCTCGTCGGGATTCGCATCGAGAAAGACGCGAGGGGGGCCTCCGCTCATCCGATGCCCCCCGACGCGTCGCTGCCGCGGGCCTCGAGCTCCTCGGCGAGCGCCGCGAGCGCACGAGCGCCGCGGTCGCCCGGCGCGTACTCGAAGATCGAGAGGCCGCGCGACTGCGCCTCGTCGATCTTCACGTGGAAGCCCACGACCGTTTGCGCGATCTCCTTCGGGAAACGGCACTTCAGCTTCTCGAGGACGTCGTGCGCGAGCCGCGTCCGCCGGTAGAAGGTGGGGACCACCATCGAGATGCGGAGCGCCGGATGCGAGTGGCGCGCACGGACCATCGAGATGGTGCGGACCAGCTCGGCGCAGCCGTCGAGGGCTAGAAAGGTGAGCGGAACCGGAACGACGATCTCCTCGGCGGCCCGCAGCACGTTGAGCGTGAGCGGCCCGAAGGAGGGAGGAGCATCGAAGAGCACGTAGTCGTAGCCCGAGAGCTCCTTCGCACGGCGCAGGCGCTCAGCGAGGCGGCCACTGCCTTCGTGCCCCGCCCAATCGCCCCCCGGGAGCAGGCCGAGCGTCTTCTCGGCGGGGATCAGATCGAGCCCCGGAATGCGGGTCGCGACGAGGGGAAGGGATCCGGCCTGCGCCGTCGGACGCAACGGCGCACGGCTCCCGTCGCCGAGCAGGCCGTCGAGGACGAGGTCGATCGCCGAGCGCCGCAGGCTCCGCACGTCGACACCGAGCACCTTGCCGAGCTGTCCCTGCGGGTCGAAGTCGATCGCAAGCACGCGGTGCGCGCGCTCGAGCGCGAGCCACGCAGCGACGCTCGCGACGAGCGTCGTTTTTGCGCTGCCTCCCTTCTCGTTCACGAACGCGATGCGGCGCGCGATGGCACGACCCCCCGTGCGGTCGTCCTTCGATTCCAGTCCGGGATTCCGACGGCGGGCTTCCGACGGGGGGGCAGGCGCGGGAGGAGCCGCGGCAGATCGAGAGGCTGCTGCGGACGACGATCCCTTCGTAGATCCGAGGATCGCGCGTGTCAACGGCTTCCCTCCGACGACGCCGAAGCGTCATCGGAGGGAGCCGTTTCGAGGCTCGCCGCGAGCCCGCGAGTGCCGGAAGCGGCGCGCGGGCTGCGCCGTCAGAGGCCCTTGGCATCCTTCACGGCCTTGGTGAGCGCCGGCGCGATCTCGAAGAGGTCGCCGACCACGCCGAGGTTCGCGACCTCGAAGATCGGCGCGTCGGGATCCTTGTTGATCGCGACGATGTAGTTCGAGTTCTTCATTCCGACGAGGTGCTGGATCGCACCCGAGATGCCGACGGCGACGTAGAGCTTCGGGGTGACCGTCTGCCCGGACGAGCCGACCTGGTACTCGTGCGGGAGCCAGCCCGAGTCGACGACCGGGCGCGACGCGCCCATCGCACCGCCGAGCGCATCGGCGAGCGGCTTGATGATCTCCATGAACTTCTCGGTTCCACCGAGACTTCGCCCGCCCGAGACGATGATGTCGGCCTTCGTGAGGTCGACCCCCTTCGCTTCGGCCGTCTGGATCTTGACGAACTTCGCCTTCAGGTCGCCCGTCGAGATTGCGACGTCGAGGCGCGTGACGCTCCCCGGCTCGCTGCCGGCATGCGGTGACGTGGCGCCCGGCTGTACCGTCGCCACCACGGGAAGCGCGCTCACCGAAAGCCGCGCATCGAGCTTGCCGTTGAACACGCGCCGGGTGAAGACCGGCTTGCCGCCCTCGGCCTCGATCTTGAAGGCGTCACTCACGAAGCCCGCATCGAGCGCTGCCGCCACGCGGGGAGCGAGATCCCACCCCGAGGGCGTGTTCGAGAAGAGCACGACGTCCGGCTTCGTCTTCTCGACGGCGGCACGAACCGCGCGGTTGTACGCATCGACGCCGTAGTTCGCGAGAAGCTCGTGGTCGGCGAGCAGGACCTCGCCACCCCCCTTCTTCGCGAGATCGTCGGCCAGCGCCTGCGCGCCGTGACCGATCACGAGGCTCTTCACCTCGGCGCCGAGGCCAGGCGCCACCTGGCGGGCGAAGGCGACGAGCTCGAAGGTCGCCTCGCGAAGCTTTCCGTTCTGGATTTCACCGATGACGAGAATGGTTCCCATCGTTTTCCTCGAACCGGGCTACAGGAGCCCGAGTTCCTTGATCTTGCCGAGGACCTTGCCGACCACCTCATCGGTCGACCCCTTCAACAGCTCCGCGCCGGTTCCCTTCGGCGGCGGGTAGACCTTCTCGATCTTGACCCGTCGCGAGGCCGCGCCGACCTGGCCGGCGAGGCCGAGGTCCGCGAGCGACTTCGTCTCGATCGGCTTCTTCTTGGCGGCCATGATGCCCTTGAGCGACGCATAGCGGACCTGGTTGAGACCGGTCTGGACGGCGAGAAGGGCGGGCTTCGAGAGTTCGACGACCTCGAGCGCGCCGGCTTCGAGCTCGCGCTCGACGGTGATCGCGGCGTCCATGCTGACCTTCACGACGGAGGTGGCGTGCGGTACGCCGAGCAGCTCTGCGAGCATCGGACCGACGGCCGCGAAGTTCCCGTCGTCGGACATGAGGCCCATGAAGACGACGTCGGGGCTCTCGGCCTTCGCCACGGCTGCGAGGATCTTGGCGGCGCCGAGGGCGTCGACGCCGTCTGCATCGGCATCCTTCACGTGGACGGCCCGATCGGCGCCCATTCCGAGCGCAGTTCGAAGCGCCTGCGTCACCCGCTCGGGGCCGATCGACACGACCACCACCTCGGGGCTCCCGCCGTTCGCGTCCTTCACGCGAAGCGCCTCCTCGAGGGCGAAGGTGTCGTAGCTGTTGATCTCGAACTTGATGTTGTCTTCCTGGATCCAGGTGCCGTCGGAACGCACGTCGAGGCGGGCGTCCTGATGCGGGACCTGCTTCAAGCAGACCATGAGCTTCATGGCGAATCGATCCTCCGGGGAATCGCACGGCCCGGGGCAGCGCGGCGGGCGGCGAGGGCGCGACCCTACCGGACCGCCGCCCCGGTTTCAAGCCGCGACGCGCCCGAAACTGACTCGGATTCAGGCTGTTACGGGCGGATCGGCAGCCCGGCCGGCAGCTCCGGACGAAGCCCGGCCGGGGTCGCGGTCGGGGTCGCAGTTTTCGACGACAAGCTCGCGATTGGTCTAAGATTGGCACGGCCGCGACCCGAGCGGCACCAAGGAGGCAGCACGTTCCATGCGAAACGCATCTCCGATCGCGTTCTCCGTCCGCCGCTCGATCCGGGCCGTCGTCGTCGCGCTCGTCGGCGTGGTAGCGATCCCGGCCCTCGCTGAAGACACGCGCCCGAAGGAGATCCCCTTCGAGACGCCGACCGAGCTTCCGCAGCTCGATCCCACCTATCGCGCCGGGAACCACCAGGTCGTGCTGATCACCGACCAGGCACTCTCGCCGCGGCTCGTGAAGCTTTCCGGCGACCAGGTCGTGGCCTGGCTCAGCTACTCGTCGCAGCCGTCCGCCGTGGTCTTCGAGCGCGAGGTGGCGAAGAACATGACGTGCCGGCAGCTCGTCAACTTCAAGCTCGAGGACGACGAACTCCGCTCGGGCCTGATGCATGCGGGGGACTTCGCGAGCTTCTGCGAGCTCAAGCCGGGCCGCTACACGTACAAGATCGTCCGGCCCAATCCGGGGACGAACGTGCGTTCGGCGGCGCCGAAGCTCGAGGGCGAGATCCTCGTCGAGACCGCCGCGAACTGAGCCGCTCGCGCGCGGCCCTACACGCCGACGAAGCCGAGGAACTGCTCGAGCGTCGTGACCCTCAGGAACGGGTTGCGACGCTTCTGCTCGCCGAGCGTCGAATGGGGCTCGGATGAGTAGAGGTGCCCCGGGAAGAGCAGCGTCTCGTCGGGAAGCTTCTTGAGCGTCCCCGTGAGGCTCCGGTACATCGCCTCCGGGTCGCTTCCCGGAAGGTCGACGCGACCGCAGCTTCCCAAGAAGAGGGTGTCGCCGGAGACGAGGTGATCGAGCCCCCCGGCGTCCTCGACGAGGAAGCACTGCGACCCGGGGGTGTGCCCGGGGGTATGGAGCAGGCGCACGCGGACCCCGCCGATCGAGACGACGTCGCCTCCCTCGTGGATGACGAGGTCGCCCGCCGAGACGCCCGCAACCTTGGCCACTCCTTCGGCCTCGTCCCGGTGCACGTGGACGGGGATTGCGGCGCGCTCGAGCAGACGCGAGAGACCCTCGATGCGATGGCCGAACAGGGAACCCCCGATGTGGTCCTGGTGGTAATGCGTCACGAGCGCTCCCGTGACACGCATGCCGTCGGCCTCTGCCGCGTCGACGATCGCGTCGACGTTCCAGGCCGGATCGACGACGAGCGCTTCGCGCGTCGAGACGCTCCCGATGAGGTATGCGAAGTTCGCCATCTCGCCGACGGCGAGCTGACGGAAGTAGAGGTCGCTCGGGGTCAAGGAAGCTCCTGCATGCTCGCGTGGATGGGGTTTCGAAAGGTCGGGTCGATCGGGGGTGCGTCCGAGCCCGACGTCCCCGTCGACTCCTGGCTACGCGAAGAGGCTCGTGATCCGGGTCGCGAGCCAGAACGCGCCGAAGAGCGAAGCGCCGCAAAACGCGGCGGCCTCGGGTAGCCCGAGGCCGGCTCCCCGCTCGACGGCGCGCCACGCGACGAGGACTCCGAGGATCCACTGCAGCGCAACGATGACTCCGCCGAGCCAGGGAAGCCCAACGAAAAGGCCGAGTGCAGCCGGCGACGTGGCGAAGCCGAGCGTTCGGAAAAGCGGCGCAAAGCGATCCGCGCGCCCGAGTGCGACGAGCGCGCCGGCGGCGAGCGCGACCCAGAGACCGAAACGGAGGCAGACCTCGAGCGCAGCGGCAAGAAATCCCAGAGCGCCGTCGCTCGAAAGCGCACCGATACCGGCGAGCGCCGCGGCGCCGAAGACGACGGCGAGGGCGTCGCCGGTCGCGAGATCGTCCGCGGCGATCGAGTCGAACGCCTCGCCATCGAGCGTGAGCACGCCCACCAGGCGCTCGGTGACCTGCCGCGCGCTCACTCTCCGAGCACCCTCGCGATCCAGCCGTCGAGTACCGAGAAGATCTCGCGGTGGACGTCGGCTTCGGTCTTCCCGGTTCGCCGCGGGACGCGAAACGACTGGTCCGCCTCTTCGACCACGTGGAGCGCCGTTGGCGCCCCGACGCGCTGGAGCGTCCTTCGCAACGCCGGGATCTCACATTGCCGATCGCGCGTGCCCTGCACGAAGAGCATCGGAGAGACGATCCGGAACAGTCGATCGACCCGCAGCTCTTCGGGCTTGCCTGCCGGATGGAGCGGAAATCCGAGGAAGAAGAGACCGTCGCAGCGCACGGACGAGGTGGCGAGGTTCGCGGCGACACGCCCGCCGAGCCCCCGACCGCCGAGGAAGAGATGAGCGGGCGCCGCCGTCGGGTCGCGGCCGAGGATCGCGATCGCATGTCGCATGCATCGCTCGAGCACGGGCATCGGATCGGGGCGCGTCTTCTCGGCTTCTGCGAAAGGGAAGTTGAAGCGCAGCGTGAGCATCTTCCGCTCGGTGAGCGCCTGCTGCAACGCGATCAGCAGCGCTTCGTCCTTGCTGCCGGTCGGACCGTGCGCGAGGACGACGCTCACCCGCGAGCCCGTCGGCCACCATTCCGGCACACCGAGGACGCCGGAAACCGCGTCGATGCCGTGGACGGGCTCCGCGAGGGGGATCTTGACGTCGTCGAACCGGGCGAGAGGCTCCAATGCTCCCTCCGGGGCGCACTGTATATCACGGCGCTCGAAAAACGGGCGCCCCGCGTGGTGCCCGCCGATGGTCCGCGCCCTCCGGGCGGGGTACGCTCCCACGCAACCCCGCGGAGAAACGATGGAAAAGGTCCTCATCACGGGCATCTCGGGAGGTCAGGGCCGGCTCCTCGCCCGGCGCCTCCTCGAGAGCTACGAGGTCTGCGGCGTCGATCGCCTCGCCTGGGAGGGAAGGCCCCGGGATGTGACCGTCCACCTGGTCGACCTGCGGAAGAAGAAGTTCGAGGACGTGATCCGGACCGAGCTTCCGACGGCCGTCGTCCACATGGGCTTCATCCGGCACTTCCGCGGCGACGAGCGAACGCGACACGACGTGAACGTCCGCGGGACGAAGCAGCTCCTCGATCACTGCACGCATTACGGCGTGCAGAAGCTCGTGGTGCTCTCGTCGGGTTACGTATACGGCGCCTTCCCCGAGAATCCCTACTACATGGACGAGGATCATCCGCTCTCGGCGAGCCGCAGCTACCCCGAGATCCGCGACCTCGTCGAGGTCGACACGCTCGCGAGCGCGTTCATCTGGAAGTACCCGCACATCCGCACCTGCGTGCTGCGCCCCGTGAACGTACTCGGCTACTTCGTCCATTCGATGATCGGGGGCTATCTCCGCGAGAAGTATTCCCCCACGATCATGGGCTTCGATCCGATGATGCAGTTCATCCACGAAGAGGACGTCTGCGAGGCGATCGCCCTCGCGCTCCAGCACGGCCTGCAGGGCGTATTCAACGTGGTGGGGCCCGGGGCGGTACCGCTCCACACCGCGATCCGCGAGACGGGCGGAACCGCGATCCCGCTCCCCGAGCCGCTCGTGCGCCCGATCTTCGAGCGCATGTTCCGCATCGGGCTCTGGCCCTATCCGACCGGCGCGATCGATTTCCTCAAGTTCCCGGTCACGCTCTCGGGCAAACGTTTCGTCGACGCGACGAGTTTCCGCTGTCTCTTCGGACTCGAGGAGATCTTCGAGAGCATGAGGAAGTAGCGCCGTGCTCCCCATCCTCTCGGGTGTTCGATCGGTGGCGCGCGATCTCGGTGGGGCGCTCCTTCCGCTCTCGCTCCGCGACCTGGAGCGCGAGGTCGACGATCGCCTCTCGAAGATCCCGACGCGCTTGAACGAGTTCGGCTTCGATCCTTTCGGCTTCTCGCCCGCGGCCGTTCGCCCGAGTGCCCTCTTCGCGGCGCTCCTCCATCGGCGCTACTTCCGCACCGAGACGCACGACATCGACCGCGTGCCCCGCGGCCGGGTGCTCTTGATCGCGAACCACGCCGGGCAGCTCCCCTTCGACGGGATGATGATCTCGGCGGCGATGCTCCTCGAAGCCGAGCCGCCGCGGGTGGTGCGGGCGATGGCGGAGTTCTGGGTGCCGCAGATCCCGTGGGTCAACATCTGGATGGCTCGCGGCGGGGTGCTGGTGGGGACCCCCGAGAACTGCGCCTCGATGCTCGAAGCCGGCGAATGCGTGCTCGCCTTCCCGGAGGGCGTGCGCGGGATGAACAAGACGATCGACCAGCGCTACAAGCTCCAACGCTTCGGCCTCGGCTTCTTGCGGCTCGCGCTCGAGACGGATACGCCGATCGTCCCGGTGGCGGTCGTGGGATCCGAGGAGCAGCAGCCGGGGCTCCTCAACTTTCCGGCGCTCGGCAAGCTCCTCGGAATGCCGGCGTTTCCGATCACCCCGACCTTCCCGTGGCTCGGTCCGCTCGGACTCCTGCCGCTCCCGGTGAAATACCACCTCTATTTCGGCGAGCCGCTCCACTTCGACGGTGCGTCGACGGACGAGGACGCCGTGATCCAGCAGAAAGTCGACGAGGTCCGGCGGGCGATCGAGCGGATGTTCGCGCGAGGACGCGGCGAGCGTCGCGGGGTCTTTTTCTAGTGCGGTCTGCCCGTGCATGGAGAGCGCTCGCTGCCCTCTCGCTCGTGGCGTGCGCGAATCCCGGCCTCGAGGGCAGCGGCTCGCTTCCCGAACTCGCGGACGCGGCGAGGCTTCCCGCCCGACTCGTCCTCGTGAGCGTCGCAGGGATGGGGGTGGAGCAGACCCGCGCCGAGCCGGGGGCGCCTGCGTCGATGCCGACCGTGGCGGCGCTCGGCCGAGCGGGTGCACGGGCCGCCGGCGTCGATGCGGTGGCGCCCGCCACGTCGTACCCCGCGCACGCCACGCTCGTGACGGGTCGGCTCCCCGCACATCACGGGATCACGGCCGACCGTGTGCTCGGCGCGCACGGGAGCGAGAGCCGGCGTGCGACACCGAGGCCGGCACTGCGCACTCCGGCGCTCTGGGACGCGGTCGCGGATTCGGGGCGGCGCTCGGTCGCGCTCGGCTGGCCCGGATCGAACGCGGGCCGCATCGACCTCGTCTTTCCGGAGCGCTTCGAGCTCGCACCCGATGTGGTGTGGAAGGATTGGATCGAGTCGCACCTGAGCCCGGGCCTGCTCGAGCCGGCGATGCGTCGCGGCGCGGCCGATCCGTCGATCGCCGACGATGGGCCCGCGCGAGACCGGCTTCTCGTCGGGCTCGCCTGCGACGTGCTCGGTTCGAGCACGCCGCCCGCGCTCCTGCTCGTCCATCTCTCGCAGGCCGCTCCCGCGCTCGCTGCGGCCGGGCCCGATTCGGAGCGGGCGGCCACCGCACTCGCGAGCACCGACTCGGAGATCGCTCGCCTGGTCGATTGCCTGCGAGACGAAGGCTTCCTCGAATCGAGCGCGATCCTCGTGGTGGGATCGCACGGGGCGTCGAGCGTCGACACGGCGGTCCATCCCAACGTGCTCTTGCGCGAGGCGGGTCTGGTGGTCCCGGCAAGCGATTCCCGGGCACCTGCTCGCTGGACGGCTTGGGTGAGCGCGAACGGTGGCTCGGGCCTCGTGCACGCACGCGGAGAAGACGACGCGCGCCTCGCGCGCCGGGCGCTCGAGGCCCTTGCCGCACGTTCCGGGGCCTTCCGGATCGTCGCCGCGCGGGAGCTTCTTGCCCGCGGTGCCGACCGCGAGGCGTGGTTCGGCCTCGAGGCCGCCGAGGGCTTCTGGATCGGCGAGGCGATCGACGCGCCGCTGCTTGCGCCTGCGCCGGTCCGCGCCGGCTGGGGTTCGCTCGAGGGCGCAGCGGCTCCGGGTTTCGTCGCGTGGGGGCGCGGCTTGCGCTCCGGCACGCAAATCGACACGCTGCGGCAGGTCGACGTCGCTCCGACGGTGGCACGCTTGCTCGGCTTCGAGATCGGTGAGCTCGATGGGGCGCCGGTCGCGGGGCTGCTCGGGCTTCCGGCGGTCGCCGCCGCACGGGACGCGGCGGACGAGGAGACCTCGAATGGGCCTTGAGCCGGGATGGTGCGTGGTGCTCGGCGCGTCGAGCGGCTTCGGCGCCGCGGCATCGCGAGCGTTCGCAAGGGCGGGGCTCGACGTCTGTGGCGTCCACCTCGACCGCAAGGCGACCCAGCCGCTCGCAGAGGCGGTCGCGAGCGACGTCGAGAAGACCGGACGGCGGGCGCTGTTCTCGAACGCGAATGCTGCCGATCCGGAAAAGCGCGCCGCGATCGTCGCATCGCTGCGCGAGGCGATCGGCTCGGGGCCGCGGGTTCGCGTGCTGCTTCATTCGCTCGCCTTCGGGACGCTGCTGCCTCTCGTCGCGCGAAGCGGCCGCGCGGTCAGTGCCGCGCAGATGTCGATGACGCTCGAGGTGATGGCGACGAGTCTCGTCGACTGGACGCAAGCCCTCTTCGCGGCCGGGCTCCTCGAGCGCGGAGGGCGCGTCTTCGCGATGACGAGCGAAGGAGGAAGACGCGTCTGGCCCGCGTACGGCCCGGTTTCGGCGGCCAAGAGCGCACTCGAAGGGATCGTCCGCCAGCTCGCCGTCGAACTCGCGGAGGAGGAGATCACGGTCAATGCGATCTGCGCCGGGGTCACGGATACCCCCGCGGCCCAGAAGATCCCCGGCTTCGAGACGATGGTCGAGCGCGTCCGCGAGCGCCATCCCCGAGGGCGGCTCACGACGACCGAGGACGTCGCGGGTTCGCTCGTCGCGCTCTCGGCGCCCGCCTGCGGGTGGATCACGGGAAACGTGATCCACGTCGACGGGGGCGAGGCCCTGGTGGCATGACGCAAGACCCCATCACGATCGAGCTCAACCCGCGCGAGGTCCGCCTCTACGACCGCATCCGCTCGAGGATCGTCGCGCCGCGCCCCGGCGAGTCCTCCGGGGTCGGAGACCTGCTCCTGCTGCTTCCCGATCTCACCGTGCTGCTGCTCCGGCTGCTGCGCGACGATCGGATCGGGATCGGCGCGAAGGGCCTGGCGCTGCTCGGAGTCGGCTACATCTTCTCGCCGATCGATCTCCTTCCCGAGGTGCTGCTCGGCCCGATCGGGCTCCTCGACGATCTGCTGGTGGTGGCGGCGACGCTTTCGAGGCTCGTGAACCACGTCCATCCAGACGTCGTTCGCTCGCATTGGTCCGGGCAGGGCGACGCGCTCGAGGCCATCCAGCGCGTGCTTTCCTTCGCCGAGGCGCAGGTCGGCGGGATGATCGAGCGCCTGTGGCGGACGCTCGGCTTCGCGCGACGACCCTGATCAGGCGCCCTGGCGTCGCGAGAGCGCACGGGTGGCGAGCGCGTCGCGCCGATCCTTCGGGATCCTGCGAGGCCGTCCGCTCTCGTCGACCATCGCGTGCTCGGTGGCGGCCACGGCCAACACTTCGCCTTCGCGGTGGATCGCGTACGACATCCGCAGCGATGCGCCCCGGACCCATTCCATCCAGGTCGCGATCTCGAGGACGTCGTCGAACGCCGCCGAACGGCGGTAGTCGACCTCGACCCGGATCGTGGCGAAGTGGAGCCCTTCGGCGACGTAGGCGCGATAGGGGCGATCGTGCTCGTCCATCCACGCCACGCGCGCGAGTTCGAGATAACGCACGTAGTTCGCATGGTGGACGATCTTCATCGCATCCGTCTCGTAGAACGGGACTCGATGGCGAACGACCGTGACGAGATCCGGGGACGGACGGATCTCGCTCGGCCGCGACCGGGCGTCTCGGAGGCGGTCGCTCAGAAGCGATCCTTCTCCGCACGCAGGCGCCCGAGCTCGGCCGCGTTGCGCGCTCGCAGGAAGGGGTTCGTCGCCCACTCCTCGGCGAGGGTGGAGGGAATCGTCATCTCCTCCGCAGCGGCGTCGTGCCAGTCCGCAGCACGGCGCGCCCGGAGCTTCCGCACACGTTCGAGCTTCTCCGCGATGGCCCGGTTCTCCGGCTCGACGTGCGCTGCGAAGCGCAGGTTGCTCTCGGTGTACTCGTGGCCGCAGAACACCCGATAGTCGTCGGGGAGCCTGCCGAGCTTCTCCGAGAGCGCCGTGAACATCATCGCGGGCGTTCCCTCGAAGAGCCGCCCACATCCCGCTGCAAAGAGCGTGTCGCCCGAGAAGATCGCCTTCGCAGCGTCGAAGACGTACGCGATGTGCCCGCGCGTGTGGGCAGGAACGTGGAGGATCCGGGCCGTCTCCGCTCCGACCCGGACGACGTCTCCTTCCTCGAGGCCCGTCGTTAAGCCGGGGAGGCGATCGGCGTCGCTCACGTGGCCGAGGACCGGAGCCCCGAAGCGCTCGGCGAGCTCGGGGTTCGCCGCACAGTGGTCCGGGTGATGATGCGTCGAGAGCACCTGTCGGACTCGCGCTCCGCAGGACTCGACGCGGCGCACGACGGGCGCCGCCTCGGGGGCGTCGACGACCGCGGCCTCGCCGGTCGCTTCGCAGACGAGGAGATACGTGTAGTTGTCCCGGAGGGTGGGAATCCGCTCGATGCGAAGCGCCATGGCTCGCGAGCCTACCGGATTCTGGCGCCGCGTCGCACTCTCCTAGTCGGGCGCTCGGTTCGAGTCGCCCGGGGATGGGGCCTCCTCGATCTCGACCGAGAAATCGCGGCAGACGAGCCTGCGGAGCTCGCTCTCGATGAAGCCAGCCGCCTCCGCCGCGCGCTCGCCTTGGAGGCGCACCCGGACCACGAGGCCGCTCGAGGAGAACCCCGAGAGGCGCACACCGCGCTCGGCGAGCACGGGGCGCACTCCCGAGTCGAGCGAGCTCTCGATCCGGTTCGACACCTCCGACTCGTTCACGAGCCGGTTTTCGAGGCGGAGTGCTTCGGGATAGGGCGCTCCGTTCGCGTCTGCGAGGATCTCGTCGATCTCGGGATGGCAGGTGCCGCAGCCGCCGCCGGCACGCACCGCTTTCGTGACCTCGTCGACGGAGCGCAGGCCGCCGGCGCGAACCGCTGCGAAGATGCGCGGGCTCGACACGCCCATGCAGCGACACAGAAGCCGCGGTCGGTTCTCGCTCGACGCCACGCCGGGCTCATCGGCGGGATCGGCACCGGGTCTTAGGGGGCGAGCACGGGCGGGGCAGGCGCCGAGGCGCGGGGCGAGGCGCTCCGTGCCGCTGGACAGATCTCCCGGAACTCGCACCAGGCGCAAAGCGCACTCGGCCGCGGCTCGAACTCGTGCTCTGCCTCGACGCGATCGATGAGCCGGATCGTCTGCTCGCGGAGCGCCTGGAGCGCTTCGGGGGTTCGCGACGAGGTGCGGACGACGCCGGCGGCGAGGTAGTGCCAGACCAGGCGCACGGGAGCCGCCTCGCCATAGCGACGCGAGAGGCCGATCTGGTAGAGGGCGAGCTGGCGGTCCTGGTCGAGCCGCTCCTGGGACGGGACGCGGCGACCGGTCTTGAAGTCATGGATCTCGAGCGTGCCGTCTCGTGCGCGCGCGATCCGATCGATCACGCCGCGCATGCGGTAGCGCCCGTCCTCGTCGAGCGAGAAATGGACCATCTCCTCGAGGCCGAGGGTCTCCTCCGCGTCGAAGGGGTAGCGGCTCCGGTAATGGTTCGAGAGGCAGCGCGCTCCGGTCTCGCGATAGAAGTCGATCGGCACTTCGCTTCGAACCACGCGCACGCGTGCCGGATCGAGCCGCTCGTGCCACCAGGCCTCGTAGCGCTCGAGGACTCTCGGGAGGCGCGGGACCTTGCCTTCCCCGACGAAGCGGTAGAGCCGCTCGAGCACCTCGTGAACCAGCTTGCCGAGAAAGGCCTCGATCGACTCCGAAGTCACCTCGACCTTTTCGACGTAACGGAAGTAGAACTGCCGCGGGCAGTTCTCGAACGAGGAGAGGCCCGAGTGGCTGTAGACGGAAGACATCACCCTCACCCGCGCGGCGGCGCGTGCTCGCTCGAACCGGATCATCCGAAGAAGCGGGGGGGCGAGGGCAGCGTAGCCCGATCCCCGGACCAGCACCCGCGTCGTCGCCGAAGGCCTTCCGGCGCATGGGGGAGGGCGCGCTACGCTCCCCGCGCGGGGGGTGCGCGGAGGAGAGGGGCTCGTGAAGGTCGCAGACGTCTCTCGCGCTCTCGGCGAAACCATCGCGGCGCTTTCGGCCTGCGGTGACGATGCGCTCTCGAAGGCGTGCTCGGAGGGTTACCCGGACCGCGCCGCGGTCGGAGAGTGGGCGCTGCGCGTCGAGGCGCTGCTCTTGCACGAACGCGAGCAAGCGGTCCTCGAGACCGAGCTTCCCGACCTCGCCGAAGCGCTCCCCCGACTTCTCGAGCCGCTCGCACTTGCCGACGGGACGACGGCGGAGCGGGTCGTGGCGCGCTGGCTCGCTCGCCTGCCGGTCATCCGGGCGCGCCTCGCCGAGGATCTCGAGGCTGCGTTCGAGGGGGATCCGGCGGCGCGGAGTCATGCCGAGGTGCTCGTCGGCTATCCCTCGATCCACGCGATCGCGCTCTATCGGATCGCGCACGAGCTCCATCGCTCGGGGGTTCCGCTCGTGCCGCGCATCATCACCGAGCGCGCGCACGGCGATACGGGGATCGACATCCATCCCGGCGCGACGATCGGCCGGAGCTTCTTCATCGACCACGGGACGGGGGTGGTGATCGGCGAGACCTCCGAGATCGGCGACCGCGTGAGGCTCTACCAGGGTGTGACGCTCGGAGCCCTCTCGCCGAGGCTCGGCCAGAGCATCCGCGGCGTGAAGCGACATCCGACGCTCGAGGACGACGTCACCATCTACCCCGGGGCGACGATCCTCGGCGGCGATACGGTGATCGGCCGCGGGAGCGTGATCGGCGGCAACGCCTTCGTCACGCATTCGGTCCCGCCGGGATCTCGCGTCGTTCCCGAGCCCCCGCGCCAGGTGGTCCGTCCCCGCGGCGAGTTGCCTCGCGGAACCCGGGACCCCGACTGGGAGATCTGATGCCCGGATCCGTCACGAAGCGAGCAGGCGTCACCGGGTGTGCCGCGGACGGCGCTCTCGTTCGACGTCGGTTCGTCGCGCGATCGGGGGCGACGCGAGCGATTGCACTCGCGGTCTTCTCGCTCCTTCTCTCGAGCGTCGTCGTCGCGACCCAAGCCCGCGCCGAAGAAGCGGACTGGGGCTACCGGATGGCGAACGAGCTGATGAGCCCCTATTGCCCGGGCCGCGCGCTCCCCGACTGTCCGAGCCCGCAGGCGACCGAGCTTCGCCAATGGATCGTCGCCCAAGCGAAAGCGGGACGCTCACGTGAGGAAGTGATGGCGCAGCTTCTCGATCGCTTCGGAGACGAGATGCTGCAAAGGCCGCGAGCGAGCGGATTCGGCCTCGCGGCGTATCTGCTCCCGATCGTCGCCGTCGTAGCGGGCGGCGCGTTCCTCGCGGTCTTCTTGCGCCGCCAGCGCACGCCCTCGGTCGCCGATCCGCCGGAGCCCGCGCCGCCACTCGATCCCGAGCTCGAGCGCGAGATCGAGCAGGAGTTCCGGCGCGCGAGGAACGGGGCGTGAAGATCTACACGCGACGCGGCGATCGCGGGGAGACGGACCTCTTCGGCGGTGAGCGCGTGGGCAAGGACGCGCTCCGCGTCGAGGCCTACGGTGCGGTCGACGAGCTCAACGCGAGCCTCGGAGTGGCGTCCGCAGCGTCGCGCCAGGCGGACGTGCGGAACCTCGTCGAAGAGCTCCAGGCCACGCTCTTCTCGCTCGGCTCGTACCTCGCGACGCCCGAGGCCTCGCATCGGGCGAAGGCCGGGATTCCCGAGCCGTCCGATTCCGACGTCGAGGGCCTCGAGAAGCAGATCGACGCCCTCGAAGCCGAGCTTCCGCCGCTCGCGCGCTTCATCCTTCCCGGTGGGTCGGCGCCCGCCGCCGCCTTCCAACTCGCTCGGACGATCTGTCGCCGCGCCGAGCGACGGGCCGTGGCGCTGCATCGTGACGAGCCGCTCTCCGAAGCGCTGCTCCGTTACCTGAACCGCCTTTCGGATCTCCTCTTCGTGCTCGGCCGCATCGAGAATCGCCGCGAGGGCGTACGCGAGCCCGAGTGGGTGCTCCGGCCACGCTGATCCGGCGGTCGCAGCTTCATCCGCGCGGCTTTGCGAGCGCCTCCTCGATTTCGCGCGCGAGCGCAGCGACGATGCCGTAGCGGGCAGCGGAAGGTTCGACGCGAAGGCGCCTCTCGAGCGCGCCGCGACCGCCGATCCGGTCGAGGCCGAAGCTTCCGTAGCGGCGTTCGAGCGCTTCGATCACGAAGGCGTCGGCTCCGCGGCGTCGGCGAAGAGCGAGCTCCCCGCTTTCGACGAGACTCGCGAAATGCGAATCGATCGCGTCGGAGAGCTCGCGGATTCCGAGCCCGTCCCGCGCCGAGACGAGCACGACGGGAGGCGTCCATTGCGAAGCCTCGCGCTCGCCGAGCCCGAGCCCCGCCTCGAGCTCGAGGGCCGTCCGCCTCGCCGCCGCACCCTGGTCGGCCTTGTTCACCGCGAAGATGTCGGGAAGCTCGAGAAGCCCCGCCTTCATGAACTGGAGCAGGTCGCCGGCTCCGGGCTGGGCGACATAGACGAGCGTGTCGGCAAGACGCGAGACGTCGGATTCCGACTGACCGACTCCGACGGTCTCGACCAGCACGACGTCGAAGACGGCGGCGAGGACGGTGACGCCGGCTCGCGTCGCATCGGCGAGCCCGCCGAGCCGCTCGCGCGCCGCCATCGATCGGAAAAAGACCTCCGGATCGCCGGCGCTCGCACGCACGCGGACCCGGTCTCCGAGGAGCGCCCCGCCGCTCTTCGCGCTCGAGGGATCGACGGCGACGATCCCGACGCTCCGGCCGCGACGGCGGAGCTCGCGCAGCAGCGCGTCGACCAGCGTCGACTTGCCCGCGCCCGGCGCTCCCGTGAGACCGATCCGCGGGGCTCCGGGAGCGGGAGTCTCGCTCTCGAGCTGGTCGAGCAGTGCGAGCGCCTGCTCCCGGCGACCGGGCCGCGAGTCGTCGACGAGGTTCATCGCCTCGGGCACCGCGTCGCGCTCGCGCGCGAGCAGGCGCGCGGCGAGATCAGGCGGCAGCGGCGGACTCCGCGACCACGTCGACGACCTCGTCCATGATTCGCCCGAGGTCGAAATCCTTCGGCGTGTAGACGCGGCGCACCCCGGCGCGCCGGAGTTCCTCGGCATCCTCTTCGGGAATGATGCCGCCGACGACGACCGGGACCTCGGCGAGGCCTTCCTTGCGGAGCTGGTCGAGGACGTCCTTCACGAGCACGCCGTGCGATCCCGAAAGGATCGAGAGGCCGATCACGTGGACGCCCTCGTCCCGCGCCGATTGCGCGATCTCGCTCGGCGAGAGCCGGATCCCCTCGTAGACCACCTCCATCCCGACGTCGCGCGCCTTCACGGCGATTTGCTCCGCGCCGTTGCTGTGCCCGTCGAGGCCGGGCTTTCCCACCAGGATCTTGAGCGGGCGCCCGAGCCTTTCGGAGAGGGCGTGGACGCGCTCGCGGATCCGCGAGGTGGCGTCTCCCGCCCGTTCGGATCGCCTCGCCACGACGCCGGTCGGCGCACGGTACTCGCCGAAGAGCCGCCGGAGCGCATCGGTCCACTCGCCGGTCGTGACCCCCGCATGTGCGGCGCGGATCGAGGGCGGCATGACGTTTCCGCCCGCTGCGACCACGTCTTCGAGATTCCGGAGCGCCGCTCGCGCCTCCTCGGCGTTGCGCCGCCGCCGGAATGCATCGAGCCGCGCGACCTGTTCGCGCTCGGCGCTCTCGTCGACCTTGAGAATCGCTCCGCTTCCGGTGCCGAGGGGGGAGGGCTCGGCTTCGCGGAAACAGTTGAGGCCGACCACGCGGAGCGATCCGTCCTCGATCGCACGAACGCGCGCCGTATGCGACTCGACGAGCCGCTGCTTCATGTAGGCGTTCTCGACGGCGGCGACGGCGCCTCCCATGCCGAGCACGCGATCGAGCTCCTCGCGCGCGGCGTCGCGGAGCTCACGGGTCCGGCCCTCGATCACGGCCGAGCCGTCGAAGAGATCCCCGTACTCGAGCAGGTCGGTCTCGTAGGCGAGGATCTGCTGGATGCGGAGCGACCATTGCTGGTCCCATTTGCGTGGCAGGCCGAGCGCTTCGTTCCAGGCCGGGAGCTGGAGCGCGCGGCAGCGCGCCCGGCGGCCGAGGGTCACTCCGAGCGCCTCGAGGACGATCCGGATCACGTTGTTCTCGGGCTGTGCTTCCGTGAGCCCGAGGCTATTGACCTGCACGCCGTAGCGGAAGAGCCGGGCCTTCGGATCCTCGACCCCATAACGCTCGCGGGTGAGCTCGTCCCAGAGCTCCGTCATCGCACGGACCTTGCAGACTTCTTCGACGAAGCGGATCCCGGCGTTCACGAAGAACGAGATCCGGCCGACGACCTTCGGGATCGCCTGCTTCGTCACGTCGGGCCGGCTTTTGACGGTGTCGAGGACCGCGATCGCCGTCGCCATGGCGTAGGCGATCTCCTGCACCGGCGTGGCCCCGGCCTCCTGGAGGTGGTACGAGCAGACGTTGATCGGGTTCCAGCGCGGGATCGCTTCGACGGTGTAGGCGACGATGTCGCTCGCGAGGCGCATCGAAGGCTCGGGCGGGAAGACGTAGGTGCCGCGCGAGAGATATTCCTTCACGATGTCGTTCTGCGTCGTCCCAGAGAGCGACTTCGGGCTCACGCCCTGGCGCTCCGCGGCCGCGACGTAGAGCGCGAGGAGCCAGGCCGCCGTCGCGTTGATCGTCATCGACGTGTTCATGCGGTCGAGCGGGATGCCCTCGAAGAGCGTGGTCATGTCGTCGAGGTGCGAGATCGGGACACCGACCTTCCCGACCTCGCCGCGGGCGAGCGGGTGATCGGAGTCGTAGCCGGTCTGGGTCGGCAGATCGAAGGCCACCGAGAGCCCCGTCTGCCCCTTGGCGAGATTGGTTCGGTAGAGCTCGTTGCTCGCCTTCGCGGAGCTGTGCCCCGAGTAGGTTCGGAAGACCCACGGCTGCTCGCGCTCGGCCATTCCCGCCCTTTCTCGCAAGTCCGCGTCGAAACTAACGAAAGGGGGATGCGCCGGCAAACGACCGGGACGCTCGGCCAGGGTTTCCCGCAGCGCGCAGGCGCACGCGACGCCGTCGCTCGCTCAGGGGGGCGTGACCTGGATCGTCGCGACGGCCGAGGGGCTGACGACGAGCGAGCCATCCGGGCCCACGATTCCATCGCCGGAGAGGCGTACTTCCGCGACACCGCTCGCGGCGGCCCAGAGCCGGACGCGGAGGAGACGAACCGTGCCGCTCGCGGCGGCTCCGTGTCGGACGTCGACGGCCCCCGTCGCGCTCGCCCCCGCGACGTCGAACGCGGGCGGACGGAAGAGTACCCCGTCGTCGTCGAAATCCGGATGCGGCTCGATGGCGAACGGTACGAGGATCGGCGGGGAAACCTGCACGCCGAGGTCGTACGCCTGGATCGACGCCGACGCCGTCACGACGAGCACGTCGACGCTCACGACGGAACCCTCCGTGAGGCTCGCGAGCGGCGGATCGAGCCACAGACTCGGTGTTCCGACCGCTCCCCCCTGGCAATCCGAACCGAGGAGGCCAACGCAGACGAGCGCGAGCAGGAGTGCCCGCTTCATTGCACCTCCAGGGCGTCGGGAGCGAGCAACACTTGGCCGTCGCCATTGGTGATCTCGACGTCGTAGAGACCGGGAGGAACGAGGACGGAGTGGATCACGCCACCGACCGTCCCACCATCGAGGAGCGTCTCCGAGAGCAGCGCATTGGGTGTCGGGTCTCCCTCGATGCGGAGCTGGATCGAGGGAGTTTCGAGAAACCCGCTTCCGTGGAACGTGACGGTGGCGCTCCCCCCCGGCGCGACGACGATCGGGTTGGGGGAGATCGAAGAGAGCGTCGGGGGCGGGAAGAGGCCCGTCACCCGCGAATCGAGCACGACGCGGTCGTGGAGGTAGGCCCAGTTGAGCGGCCGGAAGATCGGCAGCGCTTTGCCGTCCCGTCCGGTGAGCTCGCTGAAGGTGAACGAACCGCCGGCGTTCATCAGGTAGTTCTCGACGGGAACGGATCCACCGGCCGCGAGGTTGTGATCGGTCGCCGATCCGCTCGTGCCGCCGAAAAGCCCCCCCGGCGCGGCACCATGCGCGACGAGGCCGAGCATGTGGCCCGTCTCGTGGGCGACCGCGCTGGCGACGCCCTGCGCGAATGCGTCGACGGCATTCTCGATCTGCGAATGCCTCGCGATCTCCTCGGCACTCGCCGTCGCTGGATCGAACGAAGGGCTCGTCACGCTGGCGTCGAGAGGATGCGAGCCGACCGGAATCCCTCCGACGGACGGATCGAGCGGGTGGAAGGCCGCCTGGTACGACGCGCTGTTCGGCCAGAGCGCGGCGATCGCCTGGGGAAAAACGCCGTACTGACCTCCCGAGGCACATTCGTCGGAGGCTTCGTTCGAGTTGCCGACGTCGAGAAGCGCCGCGCCGAGGAAGATCGAGCCGAGCGAAGATTCGCCGCCCACGCACAGGCGCGAGTACGGTGGCGCGGGAGGTGTCGCGGAGAATGAGATGCCGACCGGATCTTCTCCGGGAGTTCCGTCGGCGTTCCAGCCGTAGAAGGCCTGCGTTCGCTTCACGATCTCGGCGACCAGCCGCGCTCGCATCTCGGATTCGAGGGAGGGAGCCGAAGTCGTGCTGAGCCCGTAGCGTCTCAGATCCTCGAGGAAATCGACGTCGGGGCCGAGACTCCGGTTCCGATCGAAGTCGAGAAAGATCCGCTGCGGGTTCCCGAGCGGCGGGCGCTGGTACGGAAAATCGCGTACGGCGTACTGATAGAGCGAGACGGCAGGATTTCCGGCGGCGTCTCTCACCTGTGCGAGCAGCGCATGCGTGGTGCGACCGAGTGTCGGATCCGCGGGAACCCGCCAGACGGCACGCCGCTGCCCGACCTCGAAGTGTGCGGCGAGGTCTCCAAAGGCGGGGTCTCCGGCGATCGGAAGGCTCGGCAGCACCACGAGGCTCGCGGGGTCGATCACGCTTCCATCGCCCGCGTCGAACTCGATCGTGATGTCGAACCCCCCCGGCGGCGCCACCAGGAGGTCGTCCATGTCGTCGGGGATGTCGTTGAGCGTGACGCGGAGGCTCGGTGGCGTCGTGTCGACGGGCCCCCCACTCGTGCCCCATGCCGCGCCGAGTCTCGCCAGGTCGCGAACCCCGATCACGCCATCGCCGTCCAGGTCTCCCGCGGCGGCGTAGCCGGGATCGGATTCGGCGGAGCCATAGAAACTCGCGAGGAGCGCCTCGTCGTTCGCGCCGACGCTGCCATCGCCGTCGAGGTCTCCGGCGAGCAGCGCGGAGGCGGCGGCGGCGGAGCCGAGAAAGCCCGAGAAGAGCAACGCCGTGCGGATCGACCTCGGCGGCACGTTCACGTCCCGGATGTGGTTCGCCCCGGCCACTCCCCACATTTGAGGGGTAGCCGGGGCGGTACTTCGATCGATCCCGCTGCCGCGGGAGGCGCTGGGCTCGCTAACGCCTCCTAAGCGTGGCAGCGAGCCCTGCGAGGCCGGCTCCGAGGAGGAGCAGGGTTCCGGGCTCGGGCACGATCAGGAGATCCCAGTTCGAGGCCGAGAGCGGCGCGTAGCCATTCCCGACCGTGATCGACGGCGTGCTCCAATATCCGGCCTGGTTGACCGGCGTGAGCGCCGGGATCGGCCGGTTCAACTGGAGCCGGAGTGCGGCCGCCGTACCGATTCCGCCGACGTCGCCCGCGCGGGTTCCGCCGGTGACCGTGAGCAGCGAGCTCACGCCTACCGAGGCGAGCGTGTTGTCGCCCATCGTGATGCGGCTTCCGTTCGCGAAGCCGATCTGTGTGACCTCGACGAAGCTCGCGTCGAACGAGAGCAGCACCGTCGTCTGGGTCGAATCCCAGATCACGACCTCGGAACCAGGCCCGGTGCCGATGAACGTGGCGTCGAGGACCGAGCCCGTGGCCGGGACGAAGCTCGTCGTATCGAGCATGAGCTCGAGGGTGATGCGCCCGCCGATCATTCCGGAGAGGTCGCTGGTCGTGACGGTCCCGGCCTCGAGCGTCGCCGTATCGGCGAAGCTGTAGACGCCGAGCGGGGGGCCCGCCGAGTAGCCGTACTCACTTCGGGCGTCCACGCCGCCGATCGCGATCGGTGCGGCCTCGGCTGCCGCTGCGAACGAGAACGCGATGCCGGCCAAGATCCACGGGGAGATGCTGCGTCGCATCGTCTCGCTTCCTCCTCTGCGCGCCGTTCGCGCCTTGGGTTCCTGAAGCGCGAGCCGGGGGCCTGCCCCCGGCTCGC